>NZ_JBWJZD010000019.1:0-158443 GCF_056429065.1 Bradyrhizobium sp. USDA3010 | reverse complement strand
TGGAACAACGGACGGGGCGCCGCGCTGAGGTTCGGGCTTCGATGCCCTGGGATGAAGCGGTCTCCCGTCCGTCACCGCGCCGGCCATTCTAGCCGATCCGGCGATTCGAGACTTACAAGGATGACGGGATGGAGAGTGTAGCATCGCCGCTACGCCGCCTTCGCCTGCACGCTTTCGCAATACTCAGCCAGCCGATCCGCAAGCCGCAGCGTCGCGGGGCTGGCTTCGGGGGCGGCGATGAGGGCGACTTCGGTCCGTTCGATCGGCGCAAAGCCGTCTTTTGCCGTCAGCACGCGATGTTCGGCCTGGATCGACATTTCGGATAAGATGCTGAGCCCGAGGCCTGCGGCGACCGCGGCCTGGATGCCGGCGAGGCTGGAGGAAGTGTAGGCCATGTGCCAGTTGCGGCCGGCGCTCTCCAGCGCATGGATGGCGCGGGCGCGATAGAGACAGCCGGAAGCGAAGCCGATCAGCGGCACCGAGCCGGTCGCCGTGTCGCGCGGATGGCTCTTGCTGGTGACCCAGTGCACCCGTTCCGGCCACACCGCGATGCCGCCCTTCTCATCGGCGGCGCGCTTGATCAGCGCGAGATCGAGATCGCCGCGCTCCAGATCGCGGTACAGGAACAGGCTCTGGCCGGAGCGCACGTCGAGCCGCAGATTCGGATGGCTGCGCGCGAAGGTCGCCAGCAGCTTGGTCAGCCGGTAGGCCGCAAAATCCTCGGTGATGCCGATCCGGATCGCGCCTTCGCTGCCGGGGCGCGAGAGCACGTCGCGGGCCTCTTCCGCGAGCGACAGCAGCCGCCGCGCATAGGTCAGCAGCCGCTCGCCGGCCTCCGTCGGGGTGACGTCCTTGCCGCTGCGGATCAAGAGCGCCTGGCCGACATCCTCCTCCAGGCGCTTGATCTGCTGGCTCACCGTCGATTGCGTGCGGTGGACGCGCTCGCCGGCGCGAGTGAAGCCGCCGGCGTCGACCACCGAGACGAAACTGCGCAGCAGCTCCAGGTCGAGCATCGCAGCCTCCATCCATAAATCCACTGGATGTCAGTCTATCATTTAATTTCCAAATGACAAGGCGTGGGCCTAGATCATCGGGCGAAGGAGAATTTGCCATGTCCTCTGCAAGCTCGCCCGCCGCAACCTCGATGTCCGTCCCTCGCGCCCGCTTCAACACCCTGCCACTGCTGATCGCCCTGTTCTGCCTGCTCTGGAGCTACGCCTTCGTCGCCGGCAAGATCGGCGTCACCGATTGCCCGCCGCTGATCCTGCTCGCCGCGCGATTTTCGCTTGCCGGAGTGCTGATCCTCGGCATCTCCTTGCTGCGCCGGGATCAATGGGATCTCACCTGGCGCGACGCGGCAGTTTTCGCCGTGCTCGGCGTCGCCAACAACGCGCTCTATCTTGGCCTTGGCTATACCGGCCTGAAGACGGTCTCCGCCGGCCTCGGCGCGCTGATCGTCTCGGCCAATCCGGTATTCACCGCCATGCTGGCCGCGCTGTTCCTCGGCGAGACCATGACCTTGCGCAAGGTAACTGGTCTCGTGCTCGGCATCGTCGGCGTCGCCTTCATCGTCTGGCATCGCATGAAGGTCGGCACCGACAGCCCGCACGGCATCCTGTTTACATTGGCTTCGCTCGCCTCGATCGTCGCCGGCACCGTCCTGTTCAAGCTGCTGGCGCCGAAGGGCAGCCTGTGGATCGGCAACGGCATCCAGAACATCGCCGGCGGCCTTGCGGTGATGCCGTTCGCCTTCACGCTCTCCAGCGTCGGCGACATCGTGCCCAGCATGCGGCTCGCCGGCGCCTTCGCCTTCCTCGTGCTCGGCGGTTCGATCCTCGCCTATCTGCTCTGGTTTCATCTCCTGAAAGTGTGTGGCGCGACCGCGGCAAGCGCCTATCACTTCCTGATGCCGCCGCTCGGCATGCTGTTCGCCTATCTCGTGCTCGGCGAGCATGTCGAATTTCGCGACCTGCTCGGGATCATTCCGGTCGCACTCGGCATTTACCTGGTGACCCGCCCCGCCGCGGCTTCGCCCAAGAGGAGTGTGACGTGAGCATCACCATCACCCTGATCGGAGGCCCGACCGCCCTGATCGAGATCGACGGGTTCCGCCTGCTCACCGATCCGACCTTCGATGCGCCCGGCGACTATCAACTGCCGCACGTGAAACTGGAGAAGCTGACGGGCCCCGCGCTCAGCGCGCGCGACGTCGGCGAGATCGATGCGGTGCTGCTGAGCCACGATCAGCATTCCGACAATCTCGACCATTCCGGACGGGATTTTCTCAAAGAGGCGAAGCGCGTGCTGACGACGGAGGCCGGCGCCAAACGGCTCGGCGGCAACGCCGAGGGTTTTGCGCCCTGGATCTCGACCACCCTGACGAAGGGCGGCCGGACGCTCACCGTCACCGCGACGCCGGCGCGGCACGGGCCCGCGGGCATCGAGCCGTTGTCCGGCGACGTCGTCGGCTTCGTCTTGGAGCCGGCGAAGCCCGGCCGTCCGGTCTATGTCAGCGGCGACACCACCTGGTTCGACGGTGTTGCCGAGGTCGCGCGGCGCTTTGCTTGCGGCGTGGTGCTGCCGTTCGCGGGCGCGGCGCAAACCCGCGGCCCGTTCCATCTCACCATGGATACCAACGACACCATCGAGACCGCGCGCGCCTTTGCGGACGCGGTCATCGTGCCCGTTCATACCGATGGCTGGGCGCATTTCCGGCAGGACGCGAGTGACCTGCGCGCGAGCTTCGATACGCTCGGCTTCGGCCGCCGTCTGCGCATCCTCGCGCCCGGCGTCGCCACGGTCATCGAGGCCTAGGTTTCATCCCAGGAACCTTGGCGGTATCCGGTCCGTTGTCAGACGGCTGGAACCGGACATGACGCGGCAAGAGACGATCTCGCAACACGACAAGGATCAAGATGCGCCGGCGGCGAAGCCGCGGCGCGAGCCGTTCAGCTTCAAGCGCGTCGTGAAGTCGCTCGGCCCGGGCCTGATCACCGGCGCCTCCGACGACGATCCGTCGGGCATCGGCACCTACAGCCAGGCCGGCGCACAACTCGGCTACGGCATCGGCTGGACCATGCTGCTGACGTTCCCGCTGATGACCGCAATCCAGGAGATCTCCGCGCGGGTCGGCCGTGTCACCGGGCATGGCATAGCGGGCAATGTCTGCCGGCATTATCCGCGCTGGCTGCTGGTCATCGTGGTGACGCTGCTGTTCATCGCCAACACCGTCAACATCGCCGCCGACCTGTCGGCCATGGCGGACGCGACCAGGCTCCTGATCGGCGGTCCGGCCGTCCTCTACGTCGTGCTGTTCGGCGTGACCTCGGTCGCCGCTCAGATCTTCATGAACTACCGCCGCTATGTTGCCGTCCTGAAATGGCTGACGCTCAGCCTGTTCGCCTATGTCGCGGCGCTGGCATTCGCCAAGGTGTCGTGGATGCAGGCGCTGGCTGGCGTGCTGGTTCCGCGCCTGACCTGGAGCTCCGATTATTTCACCACCATCGTGGCGATCTTCGGCACGACCATCTCGCCCTATCTGTTCTTCTGGCAAGCCTCGCAGGAGGCGGAGGAGCAGCGGGTCGACGTCACCAAGCATCCGTTGATCGACAAGCACTACGGCGCACGGAAGGAGTTCTCCCGCATCCGCGCCGATACGGTCACCGGCATGGCGTTTTCCAATCTGATCGCGCTGTCGATCATCGTTACCGCTGCGGCCACGCTGCACGCCGCCGGCAAGACCGACATCCAGACCTCGGCGCAGGCCGCCGAAGCGTTGCGCCCGATCGCCGGGCCGTTTGCCGAGGTGGTCTTCGCGCTCGGCATCGTCGGCACGGGCCTGCTGGCGATCCCGGTGCTCGCAGGCGCGACCGCCTACGCCGTCGGCGAGGGCAGGCGATGGCCAGTCGGACTGGCGCGCAAGCCGAAGGAGGCGATGGCGTTCTATTCGGTGCTGGCGCTGTCGGGCGGCATCGGCATCGCGCTCAACTTCACGCCGATCGATCCGATCTCGGCGCTGTACTGGAGCGCGGTCGTCAACGGCGTGCTCGCCGTGCCCGTGATGGTGCTGCTGATGGTCATGGCCCGCCACAAGGCGGTGATGGGACGTTTCGTTGTCGGCGGGTGGCTCTATCGGCTCGGCTGGCTTTCGACCGGCGCGATGGCGCTCAGCGTGATCGCGATGGGGGTCGGGGTGCTTGTTTGATCCTTGGGATCAGAACAGCGAGCTATCGATCTTTGTCGTCGATTTCACCTTCCGCAGGATGATGGTCGTGCGGTAGCTCGCGATATCGGTGTCCGGGTGCATCAGGCGGTCGAGGATGAACGATTGATAGCTTGCGAGATCTGAGGACACGACCCGCAGCGAGTAATCCCAGTCGCCGGCGATCATGCAGCATTCGACGACCTCCGGAAGGCCGATCACCTTCTTCTCGAAGCGCGCGAAGGATTCCCTGTTCTGTTGCTTGAGGCGGACTTCGACGATCACGTCGAACCCAAGTCCAATTCGCGCAGGGTCGACCAATGCCACATAGGAATTGATGATGCCGGTCTCTTCCAGGGTCCGGACGCGCCTCATGCAGGGGGCGGACGAGAGGCCGATCCGTTCGGCCAGCTCGAGATTGGTGATGCGGCCCTCGACCTGCAGCACGTCGAGGATCTTCCGGTCCATCTCGTCGATCACGATCGTGGTTCCCATTTCTTTCGCATTTGCCGTCTTTTGCGCAATTTATCGCAGAAGAGTGGACAAAATGCATCTCAAATCGCAATGTCATTGCTGTGTCGGGTGCATAAGATGCGCTGCAAAGGTCGTTCATCGCGGCGACCGAGCAGCAAGGAAACGGGCATGGCTGGAAATAACGACAAATCCTTCTGGGATCGCGCGCGGCGTCACCTCATTCGCTATGGCGGGACGTTCGCTCCTGTCATCATCGAGCGCGCTTCCGGCTCCTTCGTCTATGACGCCGACGGCCGCGCCATCCTGGATTTCACGTCCGGGCAGATGAGCGCGGTGCTTGGCCACGGTCACCCCGAGATCGTCCAGACCATCAGCGAGCATGCCGAGCGGCTCGATCATCTGTTCAGCGGCATGCTGACGCGCCCGGTCGTCGCGCTTGCCGAAAAGCTCGCGGAGCTTTTGCCGCCGGGGCTCGATCGCGTCATGCTGCTGAGCACGGGCGGCGAGTCGAACGAGGCGGCCATCAAGATGGCCAAGCTCGCCACCGGCGGCTTCGAGACCGTTGCGTTCGCGCAATCCTGGCATGGCATGACATCGGGCGCGGCCGGGGCGACCTATTCGGCCGGCCGCAAGGGCTATGGTCCCGCGCCGGTCGGCTCGCTCGCGATCCCGACGCCGAGCCTCTATCGCCCGCGCTTCGGCAATGCGGCCGATTGGCGGGCCGAGCTGGCCTACGCTTTCGATCTCATCGACCGCCAATCGACCGGCTCGCTTGCCTGCATGATCGCCGAGCCGGTCCTGAGCTCCGGCGGGCTGATCGATCTGCCGGAGGGCTATCTCGCCGCGCTGAAGGAATTGTGCCGCGCGCGCGGCATGCTGCTGATCGTCGACGAGGCACAGACCGGCCTCGGGCGAACCGGCGCCATGTTCGCCTTCGAGCGCGACGGCATCGTGCCTGATATCCTGACCCTGTCGAAGACGCTCGGCGCCGGGCTGCCCTTGGCCGCGGTGGTCACGTCAGCCGAAATCGAGGAGCGCTGTCACGAACGGGGCTTCCTGTTCTACACGACGCATGTGTCGGATCCGATGCCGGCGGCGGTCGGGCTGAAGGTCATCGAGATCATCCTCCGCGACCGACTGGTCGAGCGCGCGGGGATCGCGGGCGCGCGGCTGAGGGACGGGCTGCTCGCCCTTCAGAACCGGTTCGAATGTATCGGAGACGTGCGCGGCAGGGGGCTGATGCAAGGCATCGAGGTCGTGCGCGACCGCCTCAGCAAGGAGCCCGACGAAGCGCTCGGATCGCTTGTATCGCAGCGCTGTATGGAGCTTGGACTGAGCACCAACATCGTGCAGTTGCCCGGCATGGGCAGCGTCTTCCGCATCGCTCCGCCGCTGACGATCAGCGATGACGAGATTGATCTTGGCCTCTCGATCCTGAGCGATGCGTTCGAAAGCTCGTTGCAGCGGAAGGGTCGCTAAATCAATCCTTCCGGAACACGATCGAGGCCATCCAGCCGGTCATCAGCGCCATGAACGCGGTGACGAGCCCGTAGACCAGGCCGTTCTGCCGCGCGGTCGTGGCGACGAACTGCTCGAAGCCGACCTTGACGATCTCGAAGGCGGTCTCGGTCTTGGTCACCAGCGCACCGTCGGAAAACAGCTTGATCTCGACATTGTAGGTGCCGATCGGCACCTCCGCCGGCAGCGGAATGCCGGTACGAAACAAAGTCGGTGTCAGGAACGTCACCGCCGAGGTCGCCTCGCGGTACAGCCCGTGCTCGGAGCGCAGCCGGACGAAGGCGCTGCGGAAGGGATCGTTCGGCACCACGTCGGCAAAGTCGGGCCCGACCCGCTGCATCAAGAGCACGTTGTTGAGGCCGAGCTGTTGCCGCCGCTGCACCTCCGGCGAGGCGATCTGGTCGAACGGACGATTGGAGAAAAGGGCGAGATAGCCCGGCACCTGCAGGAACTGGCGCGAGTCGGTATTGATCCAGATCCCGAATTTGCGTTCCTTGCGCCGCGTCACCATGTCGGCGCGCGGACCGGCCACCGTGACGACGAGATCGTAATTGCCGCGATTGGACGGTGTCTTGTCGTCCTGCTCGACCGAGCCGAACAGCACGAGCTCGCCGCCGGAATAGTTCGGCGTCACAGTGACGCGGTGGTTGGAGACCGACACGATCAGCCGCTCGGCGCGCGCGGGTGCGGCCAACAGGCTGGCAGCGAGGCCGATGATCGCAAGCGCCGCGCGCAGCCTCATGGCGGGGCTCCGCCGGTTTCGCGGATGCTGAACAGGTCCTGCGGCCGGATCACCAGCTCGACCGCAAAGCGGATGCCGACCGCGAGCACGAGCAGGCCGAGCAAGAGGCGCAGATGCTCGCCGCGGATCTTCTGGCCGGCGCGGGCGCCGAACTGCGCGCCGGTGACGCCGCCGATCATCAGGATCAGCGCCAGCACGGCGTCGACCAGATGGTTGGTGACCGCGTGCAGCATGGTCGCGAACACCATGGTGACGAGGGTGAGCACCATCGAGGTGCCGATCACGGTCGAGGTCGGCACCCGCAGCACATAGATCATCAGCGGCACCAGGATGAAGCCGCCACCGATGCCCATCACCGCGCCGATGAAGCCGATCACGAGCCCGACCACGACGACCGGGATGACCGAGAGGTAGATCTTGGAGCGCTTGAAGCGCAGCTTCAGCGGCAGGCCGTGGATCCAGCCATGGCTGCCGGGCTTGCGCAGCGTGACCGGGCCGCCGCGCCGTGAACGCAGCATCGCGCGCAGGCCTTCCCAGAACATCAGCCCGCCGACCGTGCTCAGCAGGATGACGTAGGACAGCGCGATCATCAGGTCGAGCTGGCCGAGCGAGCGCAGGAAAGTGAAGGTCCACACCCCAAGCGCGGTGCCGATCGTGCCTCCGACCAGCAGCACCGCCGCCAGCAGCGGGTCGATCGCGCGCCGGCGCCAATAGGAGATCGCGCCGGAGAATGAGGAAGCCGCGATGTGGCTTGCCACCGAGGCAACCGCGACCGCGGGCGCGATGCCGACGAAGATCAGCAGCGGGGTCATCAGGAAGCCGCCGCCGATCCCGAACATGCCGGAGACGAATCCAACCGCCGCGCCCATCGCCAGGATGAGGAAGACATTGACCGGAATGTCGGCGATCGGGAGGTAGAGCTGCACGCGCGTCGCTTCTTGTCGGTTCGCCACGTGCTGGGGCGCAAGGCCGCATCACGGCGTGATGTCGTTCTGGTCGGGCATTCTCCGGCTGAACGAATCCGGTCGGCGCGCAAGAAGCAGGCGAACGCGGGTCGATTGCCGCGTTCTTGCATAACCGAAATCGGCGAGGGGAGGGACTAAAGATTCCGCCTCGGGTGGCATTTTTCGCCGCACGTGGCCCCTCGGTGCGGACGTGGTTGATAATTCAGATTAATGACGCGGGTGTCGGCTGGTTTGAGCATGATCTTTTCGGAAAACCGCTCCGCACTTTTCCGGATTATGCTTTAGGGCCGATCGACCGGCCTGGTAATCAGGTTCAGCGCGAGCGCCTCCTTCGGGCTCAGCCAGCGGATATCCGAGGTCTGCGACATCGCTTCCACGATCCCGGAGGAGACGCCCATCTTGGTCATGTAGCCCAGCACCATGCCCTGGATGCGTTGCGCCTCGGCGAGGGGATCGCTGACCGGTGCGCTGGTCGTGAAGCGATGCACGCCGAGCCGCGAGCCCGCGATGCCATAGCGGGTCTGGCCGCCGGCATAGACCAGCACACAGGCGCTGGCACAGGCCGCGGGGCGCAGCTTGCCCGATGCGTCTGATGTAGCGACGGCGGTGACGAGCCCATGTGTGCGGATGACCTCGCCCATGATCGCCGCCTGGTTCAACGCACCGCCCTGCGACGACAGCAGCACGGCATCGCCTGGTGCAAGACGGGCCTCGCTGAGCCGATCGCGGAACCAGCTCGCGCTGGCCGAGCCGATCTTGCCGCTGATCGCAAGCGCACGCCGGCCGCGGCCCGACCCATCGATGTCGACATCGGGAATCACCGCCGAATTCATGCTCGCCGCGATGTAGGTCTCGCGCCAGAAGTCCCAGGCGCCCGGCTTCGACAGGTCGCGATAGGCCTGAATGGCGACGCTCGACAACAGCAGCACGAAGATGATGACGGACAAGAGCGAGAACCGGAACGTGCGGGGCGGCGATGCCACGTGCTCTTCTCTTTGCGGGGGTGAAGGCGGAGGAGAAGGCGGAGGCTTGGGAGGCGCGGCAAATGGCGACGGCGTCTGACGCGGCGGCGCGACGCGGGGGCCGGTCGGCGACGAACGATGGCCCGTTCCATCATCCTGACGATCGTCGACAGACAAGCCTGCCCCTCCGGAACGCGTGCGCCATTGGCGCGGGGTTTTGCGCCTGTCTACACGGCGGAAGGGCGGAGGGATAGGACAGCGGCGCCGTCAGGGCGCCGCGGAAGCTTTCAAATGAGTGCGATTAGAGCGTTTTCGAGCGAAGTGGACACCGGTTCGCGTGAAGAAAACGCGTCAAAACAAGAATCTAGAGCTTCGGTTCTGAGTCAATCAGAACCGAAAATGCTCTAGTGTGCGGCCAACGCCGCGGTCCGCTTCGACGGGGGCTTGACGGGCTTCGCCGCCGCGGGCTGCACCGGCGCGCCGTCCCAGCCGCCGGCCGGGGCCGGCACGTTGACCGCATCGCTTGGCTGCGGCTCGGGGGTAAAGGTCTGGATCGCAAGCTTCGCTGCGGCCAGCGACTGCGGGTCGAGCCGCTTGGCGATATCGTCGCGCTTGTGGCCGGCGTCGGCGTCGCCCTGCGCGGCGGCGAGGCTGAACCATTTGAAGGACTCGGCGAGGTTCTGTTCGACCCCGATGCCGCGGGCATAGAGGATGCCGAGGTTGACCTGGCTGTCGGCGACGCCGCGATCGGCGGCCTTGCGGAACCACTGCGCCGCGCTCTTGTAGTCGGCGCCCTTGCCGCCGCCATCGGCGTCAAGCACGGCGAGGTTATGCATCGCCTTGGCGTTGCCGCGCTCGGCGGCCTGCACGTAGTAGCGCCGCGCGACATCGAAATCGCGCTTCACGCTGAGGCCCTTCTCGTAGAAGGTGCCGAGCCGGAACATCGCGGGCACCACGCCGGCCTGTGCCGCGCGGCCATACCATTTGGCCGCCTCGTCGACATTGGCGGGCACGCCCTTGCCCTCGGCAAAGCGGACGCCGACCTCATAGGCCGCGGCCGCATCGCCCTTGATCGCAGCCGTGCGCAGCGCCGGACCGCCGATCGCGTCGGGCAGCTTCTCGCCCGCAGGGATCTGGATCGTGCCGAGCTTGCCGCCGAGCGGCGGCGCAGTCGGAATCGTGCCGGTGATATCGCTGGCGGCGGCGACCGGTGCCGCAGCCGGCTCCGGCGCCGCGGCGGGCGCGGGCGCCGATGGGATCGTCACCTGCGCGCTGTCGAGCGTATTCGGCGCCGCCGTGTTGTTGGACTGGCGGCCGAGCGGCGTCGGCGAGGTCATCGACGGTCCGGGCACTGACGGCCCGGGCACGCCGGACGGCGCAGCCGGTGCCGGGACGACAGAGTTCTCGGTGGGTGGCTGCGCGGGCGGTGCGGCCGGCTCGCTGTGCTCGATCGCCGGCGTCTGCGGTGCGGAGCTGGTGTCGAGCAGGTTCATCGCCATTTTGGCGGTCGAGAGCAGGATCACGACCACGCTCGCGCCGACCAGCAGAGAGCGGATCTTGGAGGTGATGGTCGAAGGCTGGGCCTCCGGCGCGCCAGTCGCCGGCGCACCAGTCGCGGGCACGCCGGCCTTGCCGGCAGCGGCCTTCGCGGCCTTGTCGGCCTTCTCCTTGGCCTTGGCGGCGGCCTTGCTCGCGGCGCGCGCGGCCTTGTCGTTGACGGGCTGCACGGCGGCGGCCTGCGCCGCGCGGCGCGCGGCGGCGATGAAGCTCGAGGTCGAGACCGGCTCCTTCTTGCCGGCGGGAAGATCGGAGATCGCGCGCTCGGAATCCGCGATCCGCTCCGACGGCGACGACGCGCGGCCCGAGGGGCGTGTGCCCGGCTCGAGCGGATGATCCGGCGGCAGATCCGGCGCAATCGCGGCGCGCGCGGAGGCGGCATGCGGCTCGAGGATCTCGCTGATCGCGCGCGGCGGCAGTGGCGGCGGCGCGGTCTCGACCGGCTGCGCGGCATGGAATTCGCGCGGCGCGGACATGAAGTGCTCCTGCGCCAGCGCAGGATTGGGCAATTCGGGCCGGTACGATTCAGGCCTGTACGATTCAGGCTTATATGATTCAGCCTTGTATGATTCAGGCTGCGCGGTCGGCTGCGGCATCGCCGCGCGCGGCATCTCCATCCGCGGGGCTTCCATCCGCGGTTCGGCCGGCGCGAGGGCCGGCGGCGGCGCGGTGCGCACCGTGCGCAGATCGTTCTCGATCATCGCCAGCCGATCGACGACATGGCCGAGCGTGTTGTGAACGGTCTCCAGCGAATCCTGGGTGCGGCGATCGGTTTCCGACTGGCTGAAGCGGATGTCGGAGAGTTCGCGCTTCACCAGGTCGACGATGCCGCTGTCCATCATCGGCTGCGGCGCGGAGGTATTGACGTTGTTGCGGGTGGCGTCGGCGAGCGAAGCGATATGGGCGTGCTGCGCTTCGAGGTGCCGCATGATGTCATGCAGCCCTTCCTCGACCCGGCCGAGATTGCCGGAGCGCTGGTCGGCGGACTCCAGGCGCTCGAGCAGATAGGAGACGCGCTGCTCGAGATGGGTGAACGCCGACGAGCTGTCGTTGCCGACCTGGAGGCGGTCGATCCGCTCCGACAGCGAGCGCAGGGCGCCCTCGATGGCGTCGGTATTGTCGTAGCCAGCGACCGGCCGCTCGCGAGTCTCCAGCGTCGAGGCCAATGCGGCGATGCGCTGCTCGATCCCGGCGAAGGCATCGACGTGGGATTCGGCGCGCGACATCTGCGACAGCTGGTCGACCTTCGCGGCCAGCGCATGCACGTCCCCGGAGAGCTGCAGCAGCGCGTCGTTGGAGGCGACATTGGAGACGATGGCGCGCAGCGCGGCGATCGCGCTCTCGAGCTGGTGCACCGTCGACGGATCGTCGTTGGCGCGCAGGATCATGTCGAGCTTGGCGCCGAGGTTGCGGATCGCCTCGTCATAGCCGGTGAGCTGCTCGGCGGGCGTCAGGGTGCGCAGCGCCTCGCGGATTTCCGCCAGCGCGCGTTCGATGCCGGTAATCACCTGGCCCTGGCCGTTGCTGCTGTCCTGGCGGATCTCGTCGATCCGGTGATGCAGCGAGCGGATCTCGTTCTCGATCGATTCGATCGCGCGGCGCGGCATCGCCTCGGTGATCGCCTGGCGGATTTCGGCAAGCTCGCCGCGGAAGGCCGCGATCGATTGCTCGATATGATCATGATCGGGCCGCTGCAGCGCCTCGATCTGGCTCGTGATCTTGAGCAGGTGCCGCTCGAGCGAGGAGAAGTCGGGCCCGGCCGGTGCAGCCGGCTGCGGTGCATAGGCGGCCATCGGCGGCGCCGATTGCGGCATCGGCTGAGCGTTGCGCGGCGGCATCTGCCGTTGCGCTGATCCGTCGAGCTCGTTCTGGCGTGCGGCGATTTCCGCGATCGCGGAATCGAACGACGCCGGGCTGAGCGGCGGCGAGGGGCGGTAAACCTGGGCTGCGGCGCGCTCGACCGCTTCCGCCTGGCGCAGCCTTTCCTCCAGTTGCCGGTCCTGCATCTGCGGCTCCCGCTGCATCTGCGTTTCACGCATCGGCTGGGGTTGCGGCTCGCGCGCCGGCTGCGGTCGCGAAATCTGCGACAGCCGCGCATCGAGGCGCGAAATTGCGTCGTTCAGCTGCCGTGCGACGGCGGGCTGGCCGCGCGGCACTTCGGCGCGCACGGCTTCGGCGCGCGACATTGGCTTTGCAATCTGTTCGATCTGGCGGGTGATCGCGTCGAGGCGCTGATGGATGTCAGCAACCTCGCGGCTTTCCCGGCTCGGCATCGGCTGCCGTTGCTCGGGCGCCGTGCGCCAATCCGGCGGGCTGGGTTCGCCGACGGTGGAGTTGAGCCAGTCGTTCAGTGACATGCCGGCGCGGCGCGCAGCCGCCTCGGCCCTGTCGCGGACGGAGGGATCGATGCCGTCAACACTCCACGATACGCGCGAATTCATGATTCCGTCCGGTCCCGACTCCGGCGCTACACCCTGCGCCCGCAGCCTCCCCGCGCATTCCCGTTAAGAGACAATCGAATTCTGCGCTGGTCGTCTGCTTCAGCTGCTGACTTTTTCCCGTCACGGTAAATAACGGGTTAAGGAATGCAGCCGGCGGGCCTTAAAGTTAGGGAATCCCGGAACCTGTTGCGCCGGATCAGGACACGCCTATCGCTTTCCGGCAAAGCGGATTCCGCGTCGCGTGTCGGCACGCGCAAAACATGACCTGAGATTTGTTTCTAGCCGTTGCCTTCGCGTTTGCCGTCGTCGAGCGGCAGCACATTGCCGCGACTTGACATCGCCGACAGCGCGTCGAGCGCCTCCTCGCACCATTCCACCACGACGCGCTCATGGCGCATCCCGATGCGAAGCCCGAGCATCTTGCCGACATCGGCCGGCGGTGCGGTGCCGTCGGGAAAGCGCTTGTTGAGCAGGCGCTCGTAGCGCTCATAGCGGTCGCGGTGATGCTCCAGCCGCGCCATCAG
This sequence comes from Bradyrhizobium sp. USDA3010, assembly GCF_056429065.1. Taxonomy (NCBI): domain Bacteria; kingdom Pseudomonadati; phylum Pseudomonadota; class Alphaproteobacteria; order Hyphomicrobiales; family Nitrobacteraceae; genus Bradyrhizobium; species Bradyrhizobium sp. USDA3010. The sequence goes on along the minus strand of NZ_JBWJZD010000019.1, from coordinate 145,059 downwards.
GTCGGTGCGCAGCGGCTCGATGTCGACGCAGTCGAGCGCGTAGAGCCGGACCAGCAGGTCGTCCTTGATCGAGGGCGGAACGCTGGGCCGCGCCGCCCAGTGCTTCAGCGCCGCGCGGCCCTCGGCCGTCAGGGTGTAGACCAGCTTGTTCGGCTTGCCGGATTGCACCACCTCGCGGCCCTGGACATGGCCCTTGTCGCGGAGCCGGGAGAGCTCGCGGTAGATCTGCTGATGGTCGGCCTTCCAGAAGAAGCCGATCGAGGCGTCGAACGTCTTGGCGAGCTCATAGCCCGTCATCGGACGTTCCGTGAGGCATGCGAGGATTGCGTCACCGAGTGCCAACGCCCACCTCCATCTCAGTTCCCAAGAAGGCCATTCTGAAGTTCGCTTGACTTTATGCGTTACTGTGCATATGCGTCAATATGCATATGGTGATCGGCGTGCCGCCTTGTCGCGCGCGGCCGATGTTCAGGCTTCTTAAACCCCCCGCCGCAGGAGACGTCCGCATGAGCAAGCCGGGCCTCGACAAGTGGTACGCCTACATGAAGTCCCACGACACCGCCGCATTGTGGGATCTGCTGCATCCCGACGCGGTGTTCGAAAGTCCGGTCGTGCACACGCCGCAGCGTGGCCGCGACATCACCTTCAAATATCTGACCAGCGCCGCCAAGGTGCTCGGCGGCCCGACCTTCAAGTATCTCGGCGAGTGGCGCAACGACACCGGCGCGGTGCTCGAATTCGAGAACGAGATCGAAGGCATCAAGCTCAACGGCGTCGACATCATCACGTTCGACCGTGACGGCCGGATCACGCATTTCAAGGTGATGGTGCGCCCGCTCAAGGCGATCAACCTGCTGCATCGGATGATGGGCGAGGAGTTGATGAAGCAGAGCGGCGCAACGTCGCAATCACAGTCTCGATAGCACCTGCCGCGGGCCTCCCGAACCGGATAAGGTCCGCTGCAACAAACCCAAGGACACGCTGCGCAGCATCGGTCGCACACGCGGCCACAAGCCAGCCGGGAGATCAGCATGCCGACCTACAAAGCCCCCGTCGAAGACGTCAGCTTCCTGTTGAACGACGTCTTCCAGATCGACCGCTACGGCAATCTTCCCGGCTTCACCGACGCGTCGGCCGATGTACGCGAGGCGATCCTCGGTGAGGCCGCCAAGCTCAGCGAGGAAGTGCTGCAGCCGCTCAATCGCACCGGCGATCTCGAAGGCTGCAAGCGCAATGACGACGGCAGCGTCACCACGCCGAAGGGCTTCAAGGAAGCCTTCAGGCAGGTCGCTGAAGGCGGTTGGCTCGGCCTGTCGGCGCCGGTTGAATTTGGCGGCCAGGGCCTGCCGGTGACGCTCTCGCAGGCGGTCAACGAATTCCAGATCTCCGCCAACATGGCGTTCTCGATGTATGGCGGGCTGACCATGGGTGCGACCGCCGCACTCCTGGTGCACGGCACCCCCGAGCAGAAGAAGACCTATGTGCCGAAGATGGTCGCCGGCGAGTGGACCGGCACCATGAACCTGACCGAGCCGCAGTGCGGCACCGATCTCGGCCTGCTCCGCACCAAGGCGGTGCGCCAGGCGGACGGCAGCTTCAAGATCACGGGCACCAAGATCTTCATCTCCGCCGGCGAGCACGACCTCACTGAGAACATCATCCATCTGGTGCTGGCCCGCATCGAAGGCGCGCCGGCGGGCATCAAGGGTGTCTCGCTGTTCGTCGTTCCCAAGGTGCTGGTCAATGCCGACGGCTCGCTCGGCCAGCGCAACGGCGTCACCTGCGGCTCGATCGAGCACAAGATGGGCATCCACGGCAATTCCACCTGTGTGATGAACTACGACAACGCCACCGGCTGGCTGATCGGCGAAGAGAACAAGGGCATGCAGGGCATGTTCGTGATGATGAACGAGGCTCGCCTCGGCGTCGCCGTGCAGGGCCTCGCGCAGTCCGAGGTCGCGTATCAGAACGCGGTCGCCTATGCGCGGGAGCGCCTGCAGGGCCGCTCGCTGACCGGCGTCAAGGCCGCCGACAAGCCGGCCGATCCGATCATCGTGCATCCCGACGTCCGCCGCACGCTGCTGACCATCCGTGCCTTCAACGAGGCGGCACGCGCCATGGTGGTGTGGACCGCGCTGAAGAGCGACGTTGCGCACCGCTCCAACGACCCGAAGGATCGCCAGGCGGCCGACGATCACATGGGCCTGATGACGCCGGTGCTGAAGGGTGTTCTGACCGACACCGGCTTCGCCAACACGGTCTCGGCGCAGCAGATGTTCGGCGGCCACGGCTATATCGCCGAGCACGGCATGGAGCAGTTCGTGCGCGATGCCCGCATCGCGATGATCTATGAGGGCGCCAACGGCATCCAGGCGCTCGACCTGGTCGGCCGCAAGCTGCCGCGCGACGGCGGCCGTGCCGCGATGGCGTTCTTCGGCGAGGTCGCGGCCTTCGCCAAGGAGCATGGCGGCGACGAGGCGATGAAGCCGTTCATTACCCCGCTCTCCACAGCTCTCGGCCATCTGCAGCAGGCCACCGGCTGGCTGATGCAGAACGCGCTGACCAAGCCCGACAACGCCGGCGCCGCAGCGACCGATTTCATGAAATTGTTCGGCCTCGTCGCGCTCGGCTATATGTGGGCGAAGATGGCCAAGGTGGCGCAGGACAAGGCCGCCGCCGGCGCCACGCCTTACCTCAACACCAAGCTCGTGACCGGCCGCTTTTTCATGGAGAGGCTGCTGCCGGAGACCGCCGTGCATCTGGCCCGGATCCAGAGCGGCAGCGCCACCACGATGGAATTGGCCGCGGAAGCGTTCTGAAGCGTTTTCCAGCGAAGTGGATACCGGTTCGCGTGAAGAAAACGCGTCAAACAAGAAAGCCTTGAAAATTACCGCCGCACCCCGTGCGGCGGCGCTTCCTTCCGTATATATTATGATCCTCATATCAAGGAGGGCGTCATGCCTGAGGCATACATCTACGATCACGTTCGTACCCCGCGCGGCCGCGGCAAAGCCGATGGCGCACTCCACGAGGTCACCGCGCTGGCGCTCGCCACGGTGCCGCTGAAGTCGCTCAAGGAGCGCAACAATCTGCCCGAGGACTCCGTCGACGACGTCATCCTCGGCGTGGTCGATCCGGTCGGCGAGGCCGGAAGCGACATCGCCCGCTTCGCCGCGCTGAAGGCCGGCCTCGGCGAGAAGGTACCCGGCGTGCAGATCAGCCGCTTCTGCGCCTCCGGCCTCGATGCCGTGAACTTCGCCGCGGCGCAGATCATGAGCGGCCAGCATGAGCTCGTGATCGGCGGCGGCGCGGAATCGATGAGCCGCGTCGGCATCGGCGCCTCTGGCGGCGCGTGGCCGATGGATCCCTCGATGGCGGTGCCGGCCTATTTCATGCCGCAGGGCATCTCGGCCGATCTGATCGCGACCAAATACGGTTTTTCGCGCGACGACGTCGACGCCTATGCCGTGCAGAGCCAGCAGCGTGCGGCCAAGGCCTGGGACGAGGGCCGCTTCAACAAGTCGGTGGTGCCGGTCAAGGACATCAACGGCCTGACTATCCTCGCCAAGGACGAGCACATGCGCCCGACCACGACGATGCAGTCGCTGGCGCAGCTGCAGCCGTCCTTCGCGGCGATGGCGGCGATGGCCGGCTTCGACGCAGTGGCGATCCAGTCGCATCCCGAGGTCGAGAAGGTCAATTACGTGCATCACGCCGGCAATTCCTCCGGCATCGTCGATGGCGCCGGCGCCGTGCTGCTCGGCAGCAAGGAGGCAGGCGCGAAACACGGCCTGAAGCCGCGTGCAAAAATCCGCGCGTTCGCCAATATCGGCTCGGAGCCTGCGATGATGCTGACCGGCCCGGTCGACGTCACCGAAAAGCTGTTCGAGCGTTCCGGCATGAAGAAGTCGGACATCGACCTGTTCGAGCTCAACGAGGCCTTCGCCTCGGTGGTGCTGCGCTACATCCAGGCGTTCGACATCGACAACGCCAAGATCAATGTCAATGGCGGCGCGATCGCGCTCGGCCATCCGTTAGGGGCGACCGGCGCGATGATCCTCGGCACCGTGCTCGACGAACTCGAGCGCACCAACAAGGAGACGGCGCTGGTGACGCTGTGCATCGGCGGCGGCATGGGCACCGCCACCATCATCGAGCGCGTGTAGCCGAGCAGGCAGTGCGTAGGGTGGGTTAGCCGAAGGCGTAACCCACCATGTCACCGCGAGAGAGCTGGTGGGTTACGCTTCGCTAACCCACCCTACGAGATCGAGACGCAACCGCCGCGCCTGAGATCGGCCGCTGGCACCGAGGGAGCAAAAGATGGCTTACAAGAATTTCAAGTTCGACGTTGACGCCGACGGCATTGCGCTCGTCACCTGGGACATCCCGGGCCGCTCGATGAACGTGTTCGATGAGGTCTCGACCCAGGAGATCGGCGAGATCATCAAGCAGACGACCAGCGATGCCGCGATCAAGGGCGTCGTGATCACCTCGGCCAAGGAGGCGTTCTGCGCCGGTGCTGACCTCTCGATGCTCGAGGGCATGAACCGCAGCTACGCGCAGCTCTTCAAGGAGAAGGGCGAGGAAGCCGCGAACCAGATGCTGTTCGAGCAGAGCCGCCAGATGTCGCAGTCGTTCCGCGCGATCGAGACCTCGGGCAAGCCGTGGGTCGCCGCGATCAACGGCCTCGCGCTCGGCGGCGGTTTCGAGATCACGCTGGCCTGCCACTACCGCGTCGCGGCCGAGAACCCCAAGACTCGCCTCGGCCTGCCCGAGATCAAGGTCGGCCTGTTTCCCGGCGCCGGCGGTACCCAGCGCGTGCCGCGCCTGGTGTCGCCGCAGGACGCGATGCAATTGCTGCTCAAGGGCGAGGCGGTCAATCTGACCCGCGCCAAGGCGCTCAATCTGATCCATGCCGTCGTGCCCTCGGCCGATCTGATCAAGGCCGCGAAGGACTGGATCAAGGGCGGCGGCAAGGCGGTCGCGCCGTGGGACGAGAAGGGCTTCAAGCTGCCCGGCGGCCCCGTCTTCTTCAAGATGGGCATGCAGATGTTCCCGGCCGGCAACGCGATCTATCGCCGCGAGACCTACGACAATTATCCGGCCGCGCGCGCCATCATGAGCTGCGTCTATGAAGGGCTGCAGTTGCCGATCGACGCCGCGTTGCGGGTCGAGTCGCGCTACTTCACGCAAATCCTGCGCTCGAAGGAAGCGGCGGCGATGATCCGCTCGTTGTTCCTGTCGATGCAGGAACTAAACAAGGGTGCGCGCCGCCCGGCGGGCGTGCCGCCGACCAAAGTGAAGAAGCTCGCCGTGATCGGCGCCGGCTTCATGGGCGCCAGCGTCGGCTATGTCTCGGCGCAGGCCGGCATCGACGTCGTGCTGGTCGATCGCGACCAGGACAGCGCCGACAAGGGCAAGGGCCACGCCAAGACCGTGGTCGACGGCCTGGTCGCGAAGGGCCGGATGAAGCAGGAGGCCGGTGATGCCATCCTCGCGCGCATCTCGGCAACTGCGGACTACAACGTGATCTCGGACTGCGACCTCGTCATCGAGGCCGTGTTCGAGGACCGCAAGGTCAAGGCCGACACCTATGCCAAGGCGCAACCGCTGCTGAAATCGGGCGCGATCTTCGCCTCCAACACTTCGACCCTGCCGATCAATTCGCTGGCCGAGGAATTCAAGGACCAGGGCAAGTTCATTGGCATCCACTTCTTCTCGCCGGTCGAGAAGATGATGCTGGTCGAGATCATCCTGGGCAAGAACACCAGCGACATCGCGCTGGCGACCGCGCTCGACTATGTCCGCGCCATCGGCAAGACGCCCATCGTGGTGAACGATTCCCGTGGCTTCTTCGCCAACCGCTGCGTGATGCGCTACATCTCCGAGGGCAATGAGATGCTGCTCGAAGGCGTGCCACCGGCGATGATCGAGAACACCGCCAAGATGGCGGGCATGCCGGTCGGACCGCTGTCGCTGCAGGACGAGGTCGCGCTCGATCTTGGCCTGAAGATCACCAGGGCGACCGAGGCCGATCTCGGCCCCAACGCGATCGACCAGGCGCAGAAGATGCTGATGGTCGAGATGGTCGAGAAGCAGGGCCGCTTTGGCCGCAAGAACGGCAAGGGCTTCTACGATTATCCGGAGAAGGGCAAGGGTCAGAAGAGCCTGTGGCCGGGGCTGGCCAATCTGCAGCCGAAGCAGCTCGATCCCGACACGCTCAGCGTCGAGGAATTGAAGCAGCGCTTCCTGGTGGTGCAGGCGGTGGAAGCCGCGCGCACCGTCGAGGATCACGTCATCACCGACGTACGCGAGGCGGATGTCGGCTCGATCCTCGGCTTCGGCTTCGCGCCGTTCACCGGCGGTGCGCTGTCCTACGTCGACTTCATGGGAACCAAGAATTTCGTCGCGCTCTGCCACGCCTTTGAGAAGAAATACGGTTCGCGCTTCACACCGCCGAAGCTGCTCGAGGAGATGGCGGCCAAGGGCGAGACCTTCTACGGCCGCTTCCCGCCGAAGAAGCAGGCGGCGTAAGCGCCGTCGTCGTTCAAAAACGCGATGAGATCGCGAGGTCTCTCCCTTCCCTCTCCCCGTTCTTGCGGGGAGAGGGTTGGGGTGAGGGGCCATCTCCGCGAGCTTGATGCAGCGAGTGCGCGCAGATTCCCCCTCACCCGGATTGCATCTGTCGATGCAATCCGACCTCTCCCCGCACACGGGGCGAGGTGATGCGGAGTCCGCTGCTCGACCTCAGCAAAGTCATCGAGCTCCAGGATCGCAAGGAATCAAGCCGGTCATCGATCCGACTTGATCCAGTTGCGTGACGGTCGCGCAGGTCAAAGTCCCGCCACGCTTGCTCCCCACTGGCACCATGCTGCTGGCATCACTCTTGCTCGTCGATCGCCAAAGATGACGATCAGGGTTGGGGTGTCCTGCAATGCGCTCTGTGCTCAAGGAAGTTGCCGCTGAGATCACCGGCAAGCATTCCGTCTCGCTCTCCCCGCCGCGACGAGGGAATCCGCTGCGCTTGCGGGGCAAGGGTCCTTCCTGGTTCGGCCTGGTGCTATTCTTTCTGGCCGTGGACCTTGTGCTCGCGGCGGCCGCGTGGAATGCCGTCGACTTCTTCCGCCATTGAGCCGTCATGGTCCGGCGAGAGCACAGCGCCGGTGAGATAGGCGATTTGGTTGAATGCGAGGCAGGCGACGACGATCGGGGCGCCAGTGGCAAAGGCATAGCCGTCGGATTGGAGCACGATTGCCGCGAGCACCGCGATCAGCGGCGACACCAGCATCAAGGTCCAAACCCGAAAGTACAAACTGGTTGCCAGCCCGACGAGCGCACTGGTCAACAAAAGCGTAAAGGCGATCGTCACATTTTTAGACCAGTTGGAGCGGAGGGCGCGCCTTAGGTCATAGTCGGTCAGTCGGATCGCTCGAACAAGGACAAGAACGCCCTCAGCCGGAAGTACACGACTTAGTCTTAATCGGTACAATGCGGATCAAATTCGATTTGTTCCAGCGCGTGCCGAAAGTTTGCACCGCTCATTTCTCCCTGAATGCGCGGTGCATCTGGTCGGCCAGCGGCTTCATCAGATAGGACAGGACAGAACCGTCCGCTCGCTGGTCGGGATGAAGACCTCGACCGGCATGCCCGGCAGCAAATGCGCGGTCGCGAGCTTGTTCAGCTCCGACCGCGGAATCGCAATGCGTGCAAGGAAGTAGGTCGGGGCCGACTTGTCGTCGTGCGACGTCGGCGCCTATCCGGCTGACCTCGCCCTCGATTTCGGGCGTGGTGCGCTGGTTGAAGTTGGTGAAGCGCAGCACCGCTGATGCGCCCAGCTTGACCTGATCGATATCTTGCGGCGCAACATGCGCGATCGATGCGGTGAGCTGGCCGCGCTCGCCGGGCAGCCGCGCCGAATCCCGTTGCGGCGCACTGAGGCGTGACAGCGAGACCAGGCGTTGCTCCCAGGCTGCTGCACGCCGGTCAGTTCGTTGGCGATCTGAAAATTGCAGAGAAAGGGCGAGACCGGCCGGAAATCGGCGTGCTGCACAGTGATGCTTGACGCGACCTCTTCGGTCGAGCGCAGAAAAGAGGGCCGGATCTTTGATCCGGCCCCTTCACGTCTGATGAAACCCAAAGCTCAGGCTGCCTTCAGCAGGCCTTCCTTCTTCAGCGCTTCCTGCACCTTCGGGCGCGCCGCGACGCGGGCCTTGTAGGCCATCACATTCGGCAGACGGGAGAGATCGAAACCGAGCCGATCGGTGGCCCACATGATCATCGTGAAGAGATAGCCGTCGGCGACCGTGAACTGGTTGCCCATCAGGTATTCGCGTCCGGCGAGCTGGCTCTCGACATATTTGAACTTGCCCATGGCGCGGTCCTTGAAGAAGGCCTTGGCGTCATCGGCGAGCACCGGCGAGAACATCGGGCCGAGATTCTTGTGCAGCTCGGTCGTGATGTAGTTCAGCCATTCGAGCAGCTTGTAGCGCTCGTTGGAATCCCGGGCGGGCGCCAGCTTCCTGTCAGCGACCCTGTCGGCGATCATCTGGATGATGATCGGCCCTTCGGTGACCATCTCGCCGGTATCCAGCGCCAGCGCGGGCACCTGGCCCTTGGGGTTCACTTGCAGGAAATCGTCGCCGTTTTCGAGCTTCTTGGCGCGCAGATCGACCTTGACCAGGTCGTAGGGCAGGCCGGCCTCGAGCAGGGCGATGTGGGGGGAGAGGGAGCAGGCACCGGGGGAGTAATAAAGCTTCATGGGGGTATTCCTTCCCTTGTTCTTGGCGTCCGGAGAGGGATTGCCTACATGCACCTGCATGAAATAGTCAAGATTGATGCAGATGCATTCAGTGCGGTACAGTCGGTGCCGGGACCTTATGGGCTAGACGATGAAACGCAAGCTATCGAGCGAGGCGACGGCCGCCTGGATCCGCCTGATGCGGGTGCCGAGCCGGGTGCTGGACTGCGTCGAGCAGGATTTGAAGAAGGCCGGCTTTCCGCCGCTCGCCTGGTATGACGCCTTGCTCGAGCTGTCGCGCGCGCCGTCGGGCGAGTTGCGCCCGGTCGAGCTCGAGCGGCAGATGCTGATCCCGCAATATTCGACCTCGCGGCTGATCGACAAGCTGGTCGACGAGGGGCTTGCCGCCCGGCGCGAATGCAAGATCGACAAGCGCGGCCAGTTCGTCGAGATCACCGAGGCCGGTCGCGAGCTCCAGAAGAAGATGTGGAGCGCCTATTCGGCCGCGATCGACAAGCATGTCGGCTCGAAACTGTCCGATGCCGACGCGGCCAGGCTGTGCGGTCTGCTCGACCGTCTGGGCTGCTCCTGCGGTGACGCCAAAGGTGACACCAAGGTCGATGCGAAGAGCGATACCAAGGCCGCGCCGGCGCGAGACGGCGTACCTGCCCGATGATATTCCTGACCCCATCATCCGCGGCCGTTGTGGCTCGCGGATGTCCCTGCCACCGCGCGCCTTCGATCGAAGCGCCCTTGAGTTGGATTTTCTATGGCGCGTGACCAGATCGACATGACGCCGCTGCAATCGCGCGACGAACTCGTGGCGTGGATTGAAGCCGGCGTGAAGCCCGAATCCGAATTCCGGATCGGTACCGAGCACGAGAAGACCCCGTTCACGCTCGAGGGCCATCATCCCGTGCCCTATGAAGGCGCAAAGGGCATCGGCGCGCTGCTCGAGGGCATGAAGCTCCTGCTCGGCTGGGAGCCGATCATGGAGCGCGGCAACATCATCGGGCTCTATGACGTCACCGGCGGCGGCGCGATTTCGCTCGAGCCGGGCGGGCAGTTCGAATTGTCGGGCGCGCCGGTCGAGACCGTGCATCAGACCCAGTCGGAGCTGATGGCGCATCTGGCACAGGTGCGGGAGATCGCAACCCCGCTCGGCATCGGCTTCCTCGGCCTCGGCATGACGCCGTCCTGGTCGCGGGCGCAGATCCCGGCGATGCCGAAGGGCCGCTACAAGATCATGAGAAATTACATGCCGAAGGTCGGCAAATACGGCCTCGACATGATGTTCCGGACCTGCACGGTGCAGACCAATCTCGACTTCTCCTCCGAAGCCGACATGGTGAAGAAGCTGCGGGTGTCGCTCGCGCTGCAGCCGATCGCGACCGCGCTGTTCGCCAACTCGCCCTTCACCGAAGGCAAGCCCAATGGCTTCCTGTCGTTCCGCTCCGAGATCTGGCGCGACACCGACAATGCGCGCAGCGGCATGATTCCGTTCGCGTTCGAGGACGGCATGGGCTTCGAGCGCTATGTCGATTACGCGCTCGACGTACCGATGTATTTCGTCAAGCGCGGCGAGGAATATATCGACGTCTCCGGCTCGTCGTTCCGCGATTTCTTCGCCGGCAAGAATGCCGCCTTGCCCGGCGAGCGTCCGACCCTGTCGGACTGGGCCAACCACCTGTCGACGATCTTCCCCGAGGTGCGGCTGAAGCGCTACCTCGAAATGCGCGGCGCCGACGGCGTGCCATGGGGCCGGCTGCCGGCGCTGCCGGCGTTCTGGGTCGGGCTGCTCTACGACAATGACAGCCTCGATGCCGCCTGGGACATCGTCCGGCACTGGACCGCGCCGGAGCGGCAGGCGCTGCGCGACGACGTGCCGCGTTTCGGCTTCAAGGCGCGGATCAAGGACCGCTATCTGTTCGAGATCGCCAAGGAATGCCTGGTCCTGTCGCATGCCGGATTGCGGCGGCGCGGCCGGATCGATCATCTCGGACGCGACGAGAGCCGCTTCCTCGAACCGCTCGAGCGCATCATCGAAACCGGCCGCTCGCCGGCGGAGGAGATGCTGGAGAAGTTCAACGGCCCGTGGAAGGGCTCGGTGGAACCGGCCTATCAGGAGTACGCCTTCTAGAGCGAGATGGGTTTGGGGCGAATCGGCTCGCCGAGGTTCTGATTCACCTCTCCCCGTCGGGGAGAGGTCGGATTGCGAAGCAATCCGGGTGAGGGCTCTTGCTCTCTCGATGGACCGTAACCCCTCACCCGATTTGCTGCGCAAATCGACCTCTCCCAAGGGAGAGGTAAACCTCCGAGGCCGTTCCAACTCAATCTCATCTCATCACGCTTTAGCCCCTGACAAGCGCTGAATCGGGTCCGGAACGCGCGCTGACGGCGGTGGTGTCGCACCCGCCGTTCATCAGCCGTACAGGTTCATGGCGTTCAAATGACGCCCCGCGAAGTGTGCGGGGCTGTGCGAATTTGAAAGCAATCTCATGGGGATAGGTCGCCTCTTTAGGGCGTGGACGGTGATGTTCGCGGTTTTCGCGGCCGCTTACGTCGCACGCCCGGCATTGGCGCAGACCAATTTCGACCGGCCCGGCGGCGACTACCTGAATGCACCGGTGACATCAGGCGATCCCGCCGATTGCGCGCTCACCTGCGAGCGCGACCGCCGCTGCCGCGCCTGGAGCTTCAACTATCCGACCGACGCCAACAACGGCGCGGTGTGCTGGCTGAAGAACACCGTGCCGGCGCGGGTGCAGGACGTCTGTTGCGTCTCCGGGGTGCGCGGCGCGGGCGTGGTCGAACCGCGCAACGGCGCCATCGAAACCTCGATCGACCGCCTCGGCGGCGACTACAAGAATTTCGAGCTGAAGAGCAGCGACGGCGACGAGGCCTGCCAGGCCGCCTGCACCGCCGACAACAAGTGCCGCGCCTGGACCTACGCCCGGCCCGGCTATGCCGGCCGCGACGCGCATTGCTTCCTGAAGAAGGAGATCAAGCCGCCGCGCCGCAAGGCGGGGTTCACGTCGGGCGTGGTGCGCTAGCGCAAAGGGCGGTTGACCGGCCTCTGGATGCGATGATCGCCCATCCGATCCGCATCAGCCGGCCGCCCTCAGGCCGCCCCGGCCGCGCGCTGAATTGGCATGGCCAACGCGGCCTCCGGAAAGCGAAGGCAAGCGGTCGTTCCCTGTCCGCGGTTCGACGCGATGACGAGTTCACCCCCGTGCGAGGCCATGATCTCCTGTACGATCGACAGGCCGAGGCCGGCGCTGTTCCCGGCCGTGCCGCCGGTCTGGAATGGCTCGATCAGCTTGCGCTCCGAGCCCGGAGCGAGTCCGGCGCCGTCGTCGCTGATCGATACGCGGCCGCGGCTGAGGCTGGCCCTGATGCATCGGGCGCCCCGGGCGTGAATCAGCGCGTTGCCGACCAGGTTGGCCAGCGCGCTCCTGATAGCAGCTTCGACGCCCTGCACCATGGTGGCCGGTTCGTCGCTGTGTTCCAGCGAGAGTTCGATCCCGGCGTCCAAAGCCGACGGGCTGAAATCTGCCAGCACGTCGCGCGTCACGGTCGCAAGGTCGATCGGCCGCTTTTCGAGCGTCCCGTTTTGCAGCCGCGCCAGGTCCAGCATGGCCGAAACAAGCGATGTCAGCCGGCGGACATCGTGAATCAGCTCCACCCGCAAGGCGGGATCGGCCACGTCCTCGACCCTGGCGCGCAACAACGTCAGCGGGGTGCGGAGCTGATGGGCGGCATTGCCCAGGAACCGGCGCTGCGTCCGGATGTAGGCGTGGATTTCATCAAACGCGCGGTTCAGCGCCGTGGCCAGCGGCTTCAGTTCTGTAGGGACCCGATCGAGCGCAATCGATCCCTGCGGCGCGGCCGGATCGATCGCGAGGGCAAGCTTTGTCACCCGTTCGATGCTGCGCGCAACGAAGCGCGCGGCGAGAAATACGCCGATCGCCACGATCAATACGTACCCCGCCGCGTAGAGGGAAATCTCCAACAGATTTTTCAGGATGAACCACATCGCGATCTGGTCGGGACGGACGTGGGCGTTTCCGATCATCATCACAAGTTCGGGGACGCGGCCGGTGTGCATGACGACCATGCAGAACGAGCTCTTCTGATCGAGTGACTTGAGCATGGAAAGACCGCTCGGTCCGACAAAGGGCAGCGAAACCGGAAGCTGTGGCCTGCGTTCGCGCCCGAATTCGCTTGTCACATCGCCGTAAGCCACGACGTACCACAGGTCAGGGCTTTGGGATTTCAGCTCTTCCAATCGGGCGGTGGGGCGGACTGTGAGCCTGTCGCCGGGGTTAATGTCGGTGGCGCGACCAAGAACGTAGGCGGCCGCAAAGCAGCCGCTGCGTTCGGGCTCCTGCGCGATGAACAGCCAGAAGACGAGGCCGAGCGCGGCGAAGAAAATCACGGCAGCGGCCATCCCGAGCGAGAGCGTCAATGTCCGTGCGATCGACGTCATCGGATATTTGCCATCCTGAGAATGTAGCCGATGCCACGCATGCTGCGGATCTCGACATTGCTGCCAAGTTCGGACAGCCTCTTGCGAAGCCGAGAGACTTGCGACTCGAGGGTGTTGGATTCGATCTCGTCGTCGAATCCGTAGATGGCCTCGATCAGTGCCTCGCGGGCGATGACGCGGTCGCGTCGCATCAAGAGCGCCTCGAGGATCAAGGCCTCGCGGCGCCGGAGCAGGACCGTGTGGCCGGCGACGGTCGCCTCGTTGGTGCCGATCTTCAGTTCGACATTGCCGAACGAAAGCATTGACGACACGAATACGCGGGGCCGCCGCAGCACGGCCCGTGCTCTCGCGACGAACTCCTGCGGCTCGAAGGGCTTGCCCAGATAGTCGTCGGCGCCGCCGTTCAGCCCGTCGATCACGTCTTCCTTGGCGTCCTTGGCGGTCAGCATGATGATGGCCGGTCTGTCCGGCTGTCGGCTCAGCGTCGTGACGATATTGAGCGCATCGCCATCGGGCAGCATTCGGTCGACGATCGCCAGATCGTAGTTGAAACTGCTGAGCGCATGCCTCGCATCCGTCACGGACTCGACGATGTCGATAACGCCGCCGAGCTGTCCGAGCAGCCGGTCGAGATAGGCGGCGATTTTTGGTTCGTCTTCGATCACGAGAAAGCGCACAGACCTTCCCTCGCATGGTCGGCCGATGATCTTGCAGACGATTGTGTCGGCATCGCGCCAGCGATGGTTCAGCGCTCGCAGCGCTTGTCGACAGTCCGCTTTGACGAGACAAGCCGCGAATCTTTCGCGCCTTGCGGGCGCTCGCGGCGCGGCAATCTTCGGGCAATGTTCACAGGCCACCTACCCGCGACCATGCAGCAACCCTTCCCACAAGGCCAAGGTCAGAGGTTTTGAGCATTCCGCCATGCGAGAGTTCTCCCGTTCTTGCGCGGCGAAGACCGCGCGTCGTGCCGTCGTTGCTGCTCTTCCTGCCGCATTCGGCGTTGTCGCGGCCTTTCCCGGTCAGGCTGCCGCGCAAACCGCGTTCACGTTGCCGGCTCCGCCTTTTTCAGTCCCTTTCCTGCCCTCGGTCTCGGGCAACTGGACTGTGATGATCGGCGCGAGCGGGGCGTCCAGACCGGATTTCGAGGGTACAAACCACGGCAAGTTCGCCCCGGTGCCGATTTTCGCGATCCGTCGCCCCGGCACCGTCGACCAGTTTCGCAGCCCGCGCGACAACGCGAGCATCGCGATCGTCGACTTCGGTGATTTTCGGGCCGGCCCCGTCGGCAAGTTCGTGTCGTCGCGAAAAGCGAGCAGGTATTCCGAGCTCAGCGGTCTTGCTGACGTCAACGCGGCCTTCGAGCTCGGCGGATTCGTCGAATACTTTCCGGTCGACTGGTTTCGTGTGCGCAACGAGACGCGCCAGGGCCTCGGCGGGCACCGCGGCATCGTTTCCGACTTCTCGGCGGACTTCATCGTGCCGGTGTTCGGCGGCTTCACCGTTTCCGCCGGACCGCGCTTCACGCTGGAGACCGCGAAGGCGGTCTCGCCCTATTTCAGCATCGATACCGTGCATGCGATGGCGACCGGGCTGCCGGTCTTTGACGCCAAAGGCGGGGCGCATTCGGCCGGTGTCGGCGCGCAGCTGTCGTATCGGATCAATCCGAAGTGGGAAGTTCATTCCTATGTCGAATACGATCGACTGCTCGGCGACGCCGCGAAGAGCCCGATCGTGACGGTCCGCGGCTCGGCAAATCAGACCACGTTCGGCGTCGGCGCCTCCTATTCATTCGACGTCAAGGTTCAATGAGAGCCCATGCGACGCAGCGGTCGATGTGCGAGCTTGGCGGCGGTCGTTCTTGTCGCCGCAACTGTGGCCGGGTGCGCGACGTTTGCGACCAGCGACAGCAAGCTGCAGGCGGTCAAGACCGTCGGCATCATTTCGGCGGTCGGCGATCAAGTGACCGTCGCCAAGGGAGGGCTCACGGGCCTGGACAATGGTAGCAAAAGCTTTCCGATCGAGCCGTGGGGGCTTGATGATCTGATCGTCCAGCAGGCGACGGCGGCGCTGGGCGGCCGCTTTCAGGTGCAGCCGGTCACCTACAGCCGTTCCGCCTTTGCCACTATCAAGGATTCCGTGTTCACGCCCGCCAACCTTGTTAGCGGCGATCCGTTCAAGCAGCTGGTTCGGACCGAGGTGTCTCCGCAAGGGCTCGATGCGTATATCGTCATCACCAAGGCGCAGGCGGCCTACGGTGGCGGCCACCGAAAGGTCGAAGGCGTCGGCTTCATCACCTACCACACGGTGACGGAGTCCTACAGCCAGATCTATGCGCTCTACGAAATCAGAGTGATCGACGGCAAGACGTTTGACGTCATCGACAAGAAGGCGGCCCAGCCGCTGGGCAATGCGGGGAATGTCCCGCTCGCCGGTCCGAGTCGGCCGGTCGACGGAAATTTTCCGATCAGCTCGGGCGATGGCAACGATGAGGGCCTGCACCGGGCGATTGTCGACCTCATTACGCGCAGCCTGCCGACGACGTTGGGCGATATGCATCTCGCGGCTGTCCGCTGACACCAATCAACAAGCTGGGAGAACTCCTTTGGAGACGTCGATGTTTGACCGGTACTGGTTCCTGCTGGCCGTCTTGCTTGGCGTTGCCGTGATTTTCCTGGTGAGTTTGAGCTTGATCATCTACGCCTAGATCAGGCAAGCAGCATCGCAAGAACCGTGCGGGTGAGATCAAGCCGCCGCGCCGCAAGGCGGGATTCATGTCGGGTGTGGTGCGCTAGCGCCGCACATACATCTGTCGTCCCGGCCTCGTGCGCAATTGCGCACGGGAGCCGGCCATAACCACCGATGCAATTTGTTGTGCGATCCCGGAATGACGAGTCCCATTCGCCACGTCCGCCGCGGAGTATGGGTCCTGCTTTTGCAGGGACGACAGGCTACGCCGCCGCCAGCACCGTGATCTCCGGCCATAGCGCCTTCCACCGCGCCGCCTTCTTCGCATAGTTCGCCGCGGAAAAATTCGCGGTGAGGTTCGGCCGCGCGATCATGCCGGCGACATCGTCGAAGCCGTTCGGCGCATAGACGTCGTAACCATCGGTGCTGCGGCGGATGCCGATCTGCGTGGTCGCGGTGAGGAAGCGATCGATGCCGTCGGTTGAGCGCGACAGCGCGGGGTAGGGCAGGCCGTGCTTGTCGGGATACCAGAGATGGACGCGGGCCTGGTTGCGCGCCTCGATCACAACCCCGAGATGGCCGAGCCGTGCCTTCAGCTCGCGGATCACTGCGTCCTCGGCCTCCCACGACGTGTCCGGACCGAAATAGAAGATGTCGTAGTCGCTGATGCCGTGATCGATCGGCCGGCCGGTCAGCACGTTCCACACGGTCTGCACCAGGCAGCCGGACACCAGCCAGGCGTCAGGCAGGGCAACGCGGTGCAGCTCGTCTGTTATCGCTTGATTGACCGGGTTGCGCAGCGCGGCTGTGAGGAATTCGTCTTGAGTCATACCTCGACTTCTCAGCCGTCATTGCGGGGAGCGAAGCGACGAAGCAATCCACGGTCCCACGTGTGCCGCACGATGGATTGCTTCGCTCCGCTCGCAATGACGAGAAACGATTATCCGGTCGCGTCATAATCCCTGACCGCCTTCTTCGATGCCAGCGTGCGCCAGTGCCGGCGCAGCAACGGCTCGACGGTCGTGCGCTTGGCCTTCGACAGGCGGATCAGCACGATCGGATAATCGCGGTAGTGATCGGTGAAGTAGAACACCGTCGGCTGGCTCTCGACCAGCATGTCGCGCTCATCCGGCGGCACGCCGGGCATCACCAGGCTGTCGCCGTCTTCCTTGAGCCGCGCCAGCATCTTCTTGCGCACCTTCAGCGCCGGCGTGCCGTAGGACGAGCCATTCTCGACCTCCGGCCAGGCCAGCGCGATGTGCCTGATGTCGTCGAAGGTCACGGCAATCATCCCATAAAGAATGTAGCCCGGATGGAGCGAAGTGAAATCCGGGGCATCTTGCCGAGTGAGAGATCCCGGATTGCGCTGCGCTCCATCCGGGCTACGCGTTTACTGCACCGAGGTGAAGAAGCGTGCGAGGCGGAAGCCGGAGAGCCAGGTCCAGACCGGCTGGCTGCGGATGCCCATGTCCCAGGAACCGACCACTGCATCGGCGCGGCCGATCAGATTGTCGATCGGCAACAGCCCGACGCCGCCGTCGCGCACCGGCACGCGGCTGTCGGCGGAATTGTCCCTGTTATCGCCGAGCACGAACAGGTTGCCGGGCGGCACCGTCACTTCGGCGGTGTTGTCCAGCCTGCCATTGTCGCGGATCTTGAAGATCGCGTGGCTGACGCCGTTCGGCAGCGTCTCGATATAGCGGTAGGCGTCCTCGCCGCCGCCGCGATCATCCTCGGCAAAGCCGGTGCCATCGGGCTTCAGCGCCGCCGCATGATCGTTGATAAAGAGCTGACCCTGCCGCATCTGGATGCGATCGCCGGGCAGCCCGACCACGCGCTTGACCCAGGCCTGCGAGCGGTCGCCCGGCCAGCGGAACACGACGACGTCGCCGCGCTTCGGCGTCTCGCCGAACACCCGGCCGGTCTCCGGCAGCGTGATCTGGATCGGCAGCGACGCCGCGCCGTAGCCGTAGGGAAATTTCGAAGCGACCAGCGCGTCGCCGATCAGCAGCGTCGGTTCCATCGAGCCCGACGGCACGTAGAACGGCTCGGCGATCGCGCCCTTGGCAAGGAACACGACGGCCACGATCGCGGCGAGTTGCACGGCCTGCCCGCGCCAGCTGGTCGGCTTGGCCGCCACGACTTCGTTTCCGCTGCTCACTAGCCTGTTCCTCCGACCGTAATCCGTTCCATCCGCAGCGTCGGCTGGCCGACGCCGACCGGCACGCCCTGGCCGTTCTTGCCGCAGGTGCCGATTCCCGTATCCAGCGCAAGATCGTTGCCGATCATGGTGATCCTGTGGAGATCGGTCGGTCCATTGCCGATCAGCATGGCGCCCTTCAGCGGCGCGCCAAGCTTGCCGTTCTCGATCTTGTAGGCCTCGGTGCACTGGAACACGTACTTGCCCGAGGTGATGTCGACCTGGCCGCCGCCGAAATTGGCGGCATACATGCCGTTCTTCACCGAGGCGATGATCTCGGCCGGGTCGCGGTCGCCCGCCAGCATGTAGGTGTTGGTCATGCGCGGCATCGGCACATGGGCATAGCTCTGCCGTCGGCCGTTGCCGGTCGGCTTCATGCCCATCAGCCGGGCATTCTGGCGGTCCTGCATGTAGCCGACCAGGACGCCGTCCTCGATCAGCACGGTGCGGTTGGTCGGCGTGCCCTCGTCGTCGATCGACAGCGAGCCGCGGCGCGACGCCATGGTGCCGTCATCGACCACGGTGACGCCCTTGGCCGCAACCTGCTGGCCCATCAGGCCGGCGAAAGCGGAGGTTTGCTTGCGGTTGAAGTCGCCCTCGAGCCCGTGGCCGACGGCCTCATGCAACATCACGCCGGGCCAGCCGGCCCCGAGCACGACATCCATCTCACCGGCGGGCGCCGGCACTGATTCGAGATTGACCAGCGCCTCGCGCAGCGCGCCGTCGGCGGCATCGCGCCAGGCCTTGGTCTCGATGAAGCGGTCATAGCCCTCGCGGCCGCCATAGCCCTTGCTGCCGCTCTCCTGCCGGTCGCCATGGCCGGCGACCACGGAGATATTGACGCGCACCAGCGGGCGGATGTCGCGATAGCTCTCGCCATCGGGCCGCAGGATCTCCACCACCTGCCAGGTCGCAGTGAGGCTGGCCGAGACCTGCCGCACCCGCGGATCCTTGTCCCTGACATAGGCGTCGATCTCGCCGAGCAGTTTGACTTTTGCTTCGAACGCCGGGCCATCCAGCGGGTTCTCGTCGCCGTAGAGCCTGACATTGGTGTGGGCCGGCGCCGCGGCGAAAGTCCCGGCATAGCCGCCGCGCACCGCCGCCACCGCGTCCGCCGCGCGAATCAGCGCCGGGATCGAGACGTCGGAGGAATGCGCATAGCCCACCGCGTCGTCCTTGACGGCACGCAGGCCGAAGCCTTGCGAGGTGTCATAGGTCGCCTGTTTCAGCCGGCCATTGTCGAACACCAGCGCTTCGGTCTGCCCGAACTCCAGGAACAGCTCGCCGTCGTCGGCGCCTTCAAGTCCGCGGGACACCTCGCGGCGGACGGCATCGCGGTCCAGATTGGCGCGGTCGAGCAGGGAGGTGGTGGCAGGATTGGTCATGGTCACTCCGACGCAATGCGATTCCTTGCGATTCCTTGTCATCCTTGCCTGAAGCGCAGCTGATTGCCAGTGCGGAACCCGCAGCAGGACTTTCGGGCGATTGAAGCAGAGACGAGCGGAAAACTCACCTTACAACCCGGAAACCTGTGCCGGTCCCGGTTCAGGCCTGGACGGCGATCGGCAAAGATAGTGTTCGGGGTGGCAAACCGGGAGTGCCTGCGGCCATGCGGCCGATCACGGCAGCCCCACGCGATTGTCACCTTGTCGTCATCAGCCCGCGCGCCGATCCGCCTTCCGCGGCGGGGCTCTCCGGCTCGTCGGCATCCCCCGGCACGGCTCGTCAAACACCGGTTTGAGCGCCTTGGCGGACGCTGTAATTCGCCTAGGGCAATTTGTCATAGCCCTCCGCGAGCCCATTCAGGCTGAGCGGAAAGCCGATACCTTCTTCCGGGGTCTCGAAGATGATGAATGTCGCGGTCTTGGCGCTCTTGAGCTGGCCGAGCAGCTTGTCGTCCATCACGACCTCGGCGACGCAGCCATTGGGCAGGCATCGGACAAAACCGGCGCGGCCGACGTCCTGATTGTCGAGCTTCAGGCCGAGGCCGGAGGGCAGGAGCACACCGAGCGGGGCCACCACGCGCATCAGGCGGCTCTTCTGGTCGGCGGTCTTCAGCACGATCACGGTCAGGCCGGCATTGGAGCGGTCTTCGGCTACCACGCTCTGGATCAGCGCGCATTGCTCGGCCTGGGCGCCCGGCGGGGTGTCGCAGCGGATCTGCCAATCGCCATGGACCGAGCGCACTGCGCCCTGCGCGTTTGCCGGCCGGGTCAGGCCAAAACAGAGGGCCAGAATCATGAGACCGCCGAGCCAGAAGGCCGCCGTCAAACGCAAATCCCTTGCCTGCAAACCTCTGGCCTGAATGTTCGAAGCGCCCATCCGGGTCGATCCTTTGATGTTCGGTCGGTCCGGCCGTCCGCCCGGCCGCCGCTCACACGCACGATCAGGATGCGCCTGCAAAAACCGCATCATGATCTCATCTCTTTGTTTGAGCATGATCTTTTCGGGAAACCGGTGATCCCTGTTCCGGATCGTGCTCGTTAGCCGACTGATACCGCAATGACGGCGCCTTGAAGGCGATCTTGAAGCCATTCCCGCGCTGGATTGGGGCAGCCCGCAGCGAATCAGGTTCCTGCGAGCCATCCCGTCTGTGCGTACATCCGGCAATCCGCCTGTCAACAGTGCGCGGCGTCGTTTCGGCGACTTTCGCTTGATTTTGCGGGAAAATTCGCAAGCGGCAGCTTCATCGCAGGCGCATGGCTTTCGGCCGTACTACTGCATTGCGAGCGCCTGCGAATTATGGTTTGAGAGGCTGGATTTCGACGCGTTCTAGCGATCTGGCTCCCGTACCCACCTTGACTCAGAGACGGGTATGTCCGGAAGGCCATTTGTCAGGGCGGATCGTGCTGTATCTCCGGTCACGTGCCGGGGGTGCGTTGGGGAATAATGCAAGGGAGCGCGAACGGCATGAAGATGTCGATTGGCCGGTTGGGCAGGCAATTGCTGGGGTTGGCGGTGGCGGGTGTGGCGTCAGTTGCCGCGGGATCGGCCTTCGCCGAAATGGGGCAGCCGGCGCCGTGGGAGCACACGCTGCAGGAAGCCGCGACCCCGGTGATGGAAAACATCATCTGGTTTCACAATTTCCTGCTGGTGCTGATCACCGTCATCACCCTGTTCGTGCTGGCGCTGCTCGTCATCGTGGTGGTGAAGTTCAACGCCAAGGCCAACCCGGTCCCCTCCAGGACCACCCACAACACCTTGATCGAAGTGGCCTGGACGCTGATCCCGGTGCTGATCCTGGTCGGCATCGCGGTGCCGTCCTTCCGTCTCCTGTTCCTGGAGCTCGACGTGCCGAAGCCGGACCTCACCGTGAAGGTCACTGGCAAGCAGTGGTATTGGTCATACGCCTACCCCGATAACGGCAAGTTCGAGTTCGACTCGCTGCTCGACAAGGACAAGCAGCCCCGCCTGCTCGGCGTCGACAACGAGATGGTGGTCCCGGTCAACAAGGTGGTGCGGATCCAGACCACTGGCGCCGATGTGATCCACTCCTTTGCGGTGCCGGCCTTCGGCGTGAAGATCGACTCGGTCCCCGGCCGCCTCAACGAGAGCTGGTTCAAGGCCACCAAGACCGGCGTGTTCTACGGCCAGTGCTCGGAACTGTGCGGCAAGGACCATGCCTTCATGCCGATCGCGGTCCGGGTCGTCAGCGACCAGGAATTCGCGACCTGGGTTGAAGGGGCCAAGAAGAAGTTTGCGACCAACCCGGCGAATTCCTACGCCTCGGCTGGTCAGGCGGCACAGTAAGCCCCAAGGGTTAAGGCACCAAGGGTTAAGGCCCCAAGGCTTAAGGCCCCAAGGCTTGCGGCGCGGATGGAATAAGGGCGATGGGACCGCAAGGTCCAAGAGGGACTGCAAGGCAGGATTTTGAACATGGCGACAGGCGCAGCGACACACGACGATCACGCCCATGATGATCACGCCCACCATCCGACCGGATGGCGGCGCTATCTCTACTCCACGAACCACAAGGATATCGGTACGATGTACCTTATCTTTGCGGTGATCGCGGGCATCATCGGCGCTGCGATGTCGATCGCGATCCGTGCTGAGTTGATGTACCCGGGCGTCCAGATATTCCACGAAACGCACACTTATAACGTGTTCGTGACCTCGCACGGTCTGATCATGATCTTCTTCATGGTCATGCCGGCGATGATCGGCGGGTTCGGCAACTGGATGGTGCCGCTGATGATCGGCGCGCCGGACATGGCGTTCCCGCGCATGAACAACATCTCGTTCTGGCTGCTGCCGGCCTCGTTCGCGCTGCTGCTGCTCTCCACCTTCGTCGAGGGTGAGCCGGGCGCCAACGGCGTCGGTGCGGGCTGGACCATGTACGCGCCGCTGTCGACCTCGGGCCATCCCGGTCCGGCAGTCGATTTCGCGATCCTGTCGCTGCATCTCGCCGGTGCGTCGTCGATCCTCGGCGCCATCAACTTCATCACCACGATCTTCAACATGCGCGCGCCGGGCATGACCCTGCACAAGATGCCGCTGTTCGTGTGGTCGATCCTGGTGACCGTGTTCCTGCTGCTGTTGTCGCTGCCGGTGCTCGCCGGTGCGATCACCATGCTGCTGACCGACCGCAATTTCGGCACCACCTTCTTTGCGGCTGACGGCGGCGGCGATCCCGTGCTGTTCCAGCACCTGTTCTGGTTCTTCGGCCACCCCGAAGTGTACATCCTGATCCTGCCGGCCTTCGGCATGGTCAGCCAGATCGTCTCTACCTTCTCGCGCAAGCCCGTGTTCGGCTATCTCGGCATGGCCTACGCCATGGTCGCGATCGGCGGCATCGGCTTCGTGGTGTGGGCGCACCACATGTACACCGTCGGCATGTCGTCGGCGACGCAGGCCTATTTCGTCGCTGCCACGATGGTGATCGCGGTGCCGACCGGCGTGAAGATCTTCTCGTGGATCGCCACGATGTGGGGCGGCTCGATCGAGTTCAAGGCGCCGATGATCTGGGCGATCGGCTTCATCTTCCTGTTCACCGTCGGCGGCGTCACCGGCGTGGTGCTGGCCAATGCCGGCGTCGACCGCGTGCTGCAGGACACCTATTACGTGGTGGCGCACTTCCACTACGTGCTGTCGCTCGGCGCCGTGTTCGGCATCTTCGCCGGCTGGTACTACTGGTTCCCGAAGATGTTCGGCTACATGTACTCGGAGCGGATCGCCAAGGCGCACTTCTGGTTCACCTTCATCGGCGTCAACCTGGTGTTTTTCCCGCAGCACTTCCTCGGCCTGTCGGGTATGCCGCGCCGCTACGTCGACTATCCGGATGCGTTCGCCGGCTGGAACCTGATCTCCTCCTGGGGCTCCTACATCTCCGGCATCGGCGTGCTGATCTTCATCTACGGCGTGATCGATGCCTTCGTCCGCAAGGAGCAGGCCGCGAACAACCCGTGGGGTGCCGGTGCGACCACGCTGGAGTGGACGCTGACCTCGCCGCCGCCGTTCCACCAGTTCGAAGTGCTGCCCCGCGTGCAGTAAGTCCAGAACAACGCGGCGCACCCTGGGTGCGCCGCGCCTTTTGAGAGAAGTGAGACCTGATCTTGTCGGTTGTCGATCACAACGCCATCGAGCTGCCCCGGATTTCCGAGGCCGAAGTGGGCGACTACATCGCGCTGCTGAAGCCGCGCGTGATGTCGCTTGTGATCTTCACCGCGCTGGTCGGGCTGATGATCGCGCCGGTGCATGTGCATCCGGTGCTGGCGTTCACCTCGATCCTTTGCATCGCCGTCGGCGCCGGCGCCTCGGGCGCGCTCAACATGGCCTATGAGAGCGACGTCGACGCCTTGATGTCGCGCACCGCCAACCGGCCGATCCCGCGCGGCCGCATCACCTCGGCCGAGGCGGCCGCCTTCGGCCTGACGCTCGCCTTCTTCTCGGTGATGACGCTCGGCATCCTGGTCAACTGGGTCGCGGGCGCGCTGCTTGCCTTCACCATCTTCTTCTATGCCGTGATCTACACGATGCTGCTGAAGCGCTGGACCGCGCAGAACATCGTGATCGGCGGTGCTGCCGGCGCGCTGCCGCCGGTGGTGGCTTGGGCGGCCGCGACCGGCTCGCTCTCGGTCGAGCCGATCCTGCTGTTCCTGATCATCTTCTTCTGGACCCCGCCGCACTTCTGGGCGCTGGCGCTGTTCCGCAGCGACGACTACGCGCGCGCCGGCATCCCGATGCTGCCGGTGGTCGCCGGTCCCGACGCGACCCGGCTGCAGATTCTGCTCTACACCGTCGTGCTGGTCGCGATCGCGCTGGCGCCGTGGCCGCTCGGCTATTTCGACGCGATCTACGGCGTCACCTCGCTGGTAGCAGGCGCCGGCATGCTGTGGCTCGCCATCGAGGTCTATCGCCGCCGTGAGGGTGTTGCGGCCAACCGCGCCACGCGCCGGCTGTTCGCGTTCTCGATCCTCTATCTGTTCGCGCTGTTTGCCGTCCTCCTCGCCGAGGTGGTCGTCCGCGCGATGCTGCCGGTCTTCATCGGGTAGGGACGCCGGAGGGCAAGATGGGGGCGCATGGGATACCAATGGACGAGAAACGCGAACCAGAAGGAATCGTCCTCACCGAGGCGCAGCTCAGGAGCCGTCGCCAGCGCTCGATCGCCATTGCGCTCGCGCTCGGCGTCATGGTCGTGCTGTTCTTCGCCGTCACCCTAGTCAAGGGGCCGGCCGTGCTGGTGCGGCCGCTGTGAGTGAGATGGCGAACCAGGGCGCACCGCAGGCTCCGCAAGGCGAGGGCGCCAAGGTCACGCGCCGCATGCTGACGCGCGACGCCATGGTCGCGTCGATCTGCGGCTTCGTCGTGGTGCTGATGGTCGGTGCGTCCTACGCGGCCGTGCCGTTCTACAATTGGTTCTGCCGCACCACCGGCTTCAACGGCACCACCCAGGTCGCGACCTCGGTGCCGACGGATGCGCCGCTGGCGCGCACCATTTCGGTCAGCTTCGATTCCAACGTCGCGCCGGGCCTGCCCTGGAAGTTCGAGGCCGAGCAGACCACGATCGACGTCAAGATCGGCCAGGTCGTCACGGTCTATTACACCGTGACCAACCAGTCGGCGCGCACCACGACGGGACAAGCCGCCTACAACGTCGCGCCGCTGACGGTCGGCGCCTATTTCCAGAAGATCAACTGCTTCTGCTTCACCGAACAGACCATGGCGCCGGGCGAAAAGCGCGAGATGGCCGTGGTGTTCTATGTCGATCCCGCGCTGGCCAAGGACAGCGAGAACGACACGCTGAAGAACATCACCTTGTCCTACACCTTCTTCCCCGTGCGCGACGCCGCGCCGAAGCCCGTGGCTGCGGGCGAGGCGGAGCAGCGCAAGGGCGGCTAGTTCTGGAATTCTAAGATTAAGACGTGCCTTGCGGCACGCGAATGGAGAGACGGCAATGGCTGAGGCGCAAGTCAAGCATCACGACTATCATCTCGTCGACCCGAGCCCGTGGCCGGTGGTCGGCTCGGTCTCGGCCTTCATCATGGCGCTCGGTGCGATCGGCTGGATGCACCACATGTTCTCCGCCGCGCCGATCGTGTTCGGCGTCGGCACCATCGGCGTGCTCTACACCATGGCGAGCTGGTGGGGCGACGTGATCAAGGAAGCCCAGTACAAGGGCGACCACACCCGCGTGGTCCAGATCAGCCATCGCTACGGCATGATCCTGTTCATCGCCTCCGAAGTAATGTTCTTCGTCGCCTGGTTCTGGGCGTTCTTCAATTCGGCGCTGTTCCCGGCCGATGCGGTGCATGCCACCCGCGATGCGGTGTTCGGTTGCGGTGCCGGCACGGCGATGGGCGCCTGCTCGGTTCCCGGCACCTGGCCGCCGCATGGCATCGAGACCTTCGATCCCTGGCATCTGCCGCTGCTCAACACGCTGCTGCTTCTGACCTCGGGCACGACCGTCACCTGGGCGCACCATGCGCTGCTGGAGAACGACCGCCAGGGCCTCAAGCAGGGCCTGATCCTCACCGTGATCCTCGGCGCCTGCTTCACCTGCGTGCAGGCCTATGAGTACGCCCATGCGACGTTCTCGTTCGGCGGCAACGTCTACGGCTCGACCTTCTTCATGGCGACCGGGTTCCACGGCTTCCACGTGCTGGTCGGCACCATCTTCCTCTTGGTCTGCCTGATCCGCGCCTATGCCGGCCACTTCACGCCGAAGCAGCACCTCGGCTTCGAGTTCGCCGCCTGGTACTGGCACTTCGTCGACGTGGTCTGGCTGTTCCTGTTCATCTGCATCTACGTCTGGGGCCACGGCGCCGAGTCGATGGCGCACGGCGCACACTAACCTCACTGACGTGCTAAGAAGGGGCGGCCTGATGGCTGCCCCTTTGCTTTTGAAGAGAACCGATGACGGATACCCCACCCACTGTGACCGAAAGCGCGCTGCGCGGCATTGCCTGCCGCTGCCCGCGCTGCGGCAAGGGTAAGCTCTATTCCGGCTTCCTGACCCTGGCGCCGCGCTGCCAGGCCTGCGGCCTCGACTTCGCCTTCATCGATGCCGGCGACGGGCCGGCGATCTTCGTCATCATGCTGGCCGGCGCCATCGTGGTCGCGGCGGCGCTGATCGTCGAGGTGAAGTACCAGCCGCCGTTCTGGGTTCACGCCGCGCTGTGGCTGCCGTTGATCGTGGTCACCACGATCCTGCCGCTGCGTTCGATGAAGGCGCTGCTGGTCGCGCTGCAATTCCACCACAAGGCCGCCGAAGGCCAATTGGTCGAGCGCGACCCGCAATGAATGATGCGACGAACAAGGCGTTTTCCAGCGAAGTGGTCACTGGTTCGCGCGGAGGAAACGCGTCAAAAGGCTCTCAGCGGCCGAGCGCGGCCGGCTTCGGTATTTTCACGCTGATCCTGATCGCGGTGTTCATCGCCCTCGGCGTTTGGCAGTTGCAGCGCAGAGTCGAGAAGCATGCGCTGATCGCCGCGCTCGACGAGCGGCTGGCCGCCCCGACCGAGGCGCTGCCGTCGCCGTCGGCGTGGCCTGCGGTGACCTCGGCCAAGGATGAATTCCGCCGCGTCACGCTGACCGCGACCTACGTCAAACAGCCGGACGCGATGGTCTTCAGCTCCGGCTCCGCGGTGCGCGACGATGTCGCGGGACCCGGCACCTGGGCGTTCCTGCCGGCCAAGCTCGCCAGCGGCGAGACCGTCGTGGTCAACACCGGCTTCGTCCAGAACACGATGCAGGACCGTGCCTTCGAGGATCGCGTCACCGGCCGCCTCGTCACCGGCGCACCGGTCGAGCTGACCGGCTACATCCGCTTTCCCGAGCCGCCGGGCCGGCTGACGCCGAAGGAAGATCCGGCGAAGCGGCTGTGGTTCGTGCGCGATCATCGCGCGATGGCGCAGGCGCTCGGCTGGGGCGAGGTCGCGCCGTTCTATATCGACCTCGAGGCGCCGGTGCCTGACAGCGGCACGCCGAAGCCTGGACCGCTCAAGGTGCGGCTGAAGGACGACCACATGCAATACGCCATCACCTGGTTCTCGCTGGCCGCCGCGGTCACGATCGCCTTCGGCCTATGGTGGCGCGGCCAGCGCCGCAGGGCAGCCTGAGAGACGCGCGGTGATTGCGGCGGCGCGCTGCGCGGGGCTGCCCAGCCATGGCGCAGCAGAAGCGAGATGACGATTCGACCCAGTCTCATCGTGCGTCAGGTGGAGAGCGCCTGGCCGACTCCGATCAGGCGGATCAGCATGTCGCCCCATAGCGCGCCGAGAATCCCGGTCAACACGAACGCGGTCCAGAACAGCGCGGGACGCGCGATCCGCGCCCATCGGGCCGCGGCCACCGCCGGCAGGCCGATCGCGACGGCCAGAAGCACGATGGACGAGCCGCTCTGACCGGGGCCCACCACCCAGTCGGCCAACGAACTGGCGAATGCCTGCGCCAGCATCGCGACGATCCAGAACGGAGCCTGGTCGCGGACCGAGCCGACGCAGAGGAACCCTGTCGTTCCCGCCACCCGGGCCCAGACGATCAGGGCGAGCGCGAACAGCGCCGCCAGCTGAACCGAGGCGACAAGATCGCCGATCCCGAGCGACCGGTCCGCCATCTGGGCCAATGCCGCGCTGACGACCAGGACGCCGACAAGCACCGGCCAGAAGGCGATCCGACCGGCACGATCGCGCGCATACAGGCCCCCGATCGCCACCACGCCGGCCGCGGCCAGGACGTGGCTCCCCTTGCCCGCGACGGCATGGCCTCCGAGTTCGCCCAGCACTGCAGCCGCGGTCCTGATCGTCCAGAACCGCAATGCGGCCTCGCGCACTCCCATCGTCCACCGCATCTCGATATGACGCATGTCCATGCGCGTCTCCCCGGCAGCGTTCAGGTCGACAATGTCGGATGTGCCGCAGGCTCACCCGCACGGCCGCGGCGCATTCGGTTGATCCATTGGGTCAAGCCATCGAGATAGATGTACACGACAGGCGTCGTGAATAGCGTCATCAGCTGCGAGACGATCAGGCCGCCGACGATGGCAAAGCCGAGCGGCTGGCGCAGCTCCGATCCGGTGCCGGTGCCGATCATCAGCGGGACGCCGCCGAGCATCGCGCACATCGTCGTCATCAGGATCGGGCGGAAGCGCGCCTTGCAGGCCATGTAGACCGACTGCTCGGCAGGGAGATGCTGGTGGCGTTCGGCCTCCAGCGCGAAATCGATCAGCATGATGCCGTTCTTCTGCACGATGCCGATCAGCAGGATGATGCCGACCAGCCCGATCACGTCGAGCCCGAAGCCGAAGGCCCACAGCGCGAGCAGGGCGCCGAGCCCGGCGGACGGCAGGGTCGAGAGGATCGTGATCGGATGGATCGTGCTCTCATAGAGCATGCCGAGGATCAGATAGACGGCGACCACCGCGGCCAGGATCAGGATCGGCGTCGACGCGAGCGCGGCCTGGAACGCCTGCGCATTGCCCTGGAAGCTGGTGATCACGGTCGACGGCACGTGCAGGTCGGCGGTCGCTTTCTGGACCGCCGCGACCGCGGTCCCCACCGCCGTGCCCGGCGCCAGGTTGAAGCTCAGCGTGACCGACGGAAACTGGCTCTGGTGGTTCACTGAGAGCGGCGCGGTGCCGTAATCGATGCTCGCGATCTGGCTCAAGGGCACCATCGTCCCCGCGGACGAGCGGACGTAGATTCGGTTGAGCGCATAGGGACCGAGCTGGAACGACGGATCGACCTCGAGGATCACGTAATAGGTGTTGAGTGTCGTGAACAGCTGGGCGACGTGACGCTGGCCGAATGAATCATACAGTGTGTTGTCCACCGCGGCCGGATCGATGCCGAGGCGGGAGGCCGCGTCGCGGTCGATCTGCAGCTTGAGCTGACGCGCGGCGTTGGCCTGGTCGGTGGCGACGTCGGCCAGTTCCGGCAACGTCTTCAGCTTCTGATACAGCTTGCCGGCCCACAGATTGAGCTCGTCCTGGTTCACGTCGGTGAGGGTGAACTGATACTGTGTCTTGGACAGCCGGCTGGCGAGATTGATGTCCTGCGTCGCCTGCATGAACACCGACATCCCCTTGATCTTCTGCAGCGCGGTGTCGAGCTGCCGGATCACCTGGTCGGCGGAAGCATTGCGCTCGTTGCGCGGCTTCAACAGCACGAACAGGCGGCCGTTGTTCTCGGTCACGGTCGGGCCGCCCGGTCCGATATAGCCGGTCGCATTGGCGACCGCGGGGTTCTTGGCGATGACGTCGATGACACTGCGTTGCAGCGTCGCCATCTGCGCCGGCGAGATGTCCGCCGAGGCCTCGGTGATGCCGGTGATCATGCCGGTGTCCTGCTGCGGGAAGAAGCCCTTGGGGATGGCCACGAACAGCAAGCCGGTCACCACGACGCTTGCCAGCATGATCGACATGGTGGTGGCCTTGTAGCGCAACGCCCTGGCAAGCACGGCCTCGTAGGCGGCCTGGATCGCAACGAAACCGCGTTCCAGCGCGCGCGACACCGCCCCGGCCTCGGCGCCCTGGTGCGGCGACAGCAGATAGGCGCACATCATCGGCGTCAGCGTCACCGAGACGATCACCGACACCACGATGGCAACGCACACCGTGACGGCGAACTCCTGGAACATGCGGCCGATCACCCCGCCCATCAGCAGCAGCGGAATGAACACCGCGATCAGCGAGACCGAGATCGAGATGATGGTGAAGCCGATCTCGCCGGCCCCCTTCAGGGCGGCCTGCATTGGAGAGAGACCCTCCTCGATATGCCGCGAGATATTCTCGATCATCACGATGGCATCGTCGACGACGAAGCCGACCGCGATCGACAGGCCCATCAGCGACAGATTGTCGAGGCTGTAGTTGAGCAGATACATCACGCCGAAGGTGCCGATCAGCGAGATCGGGACCGAGACCGCGGGGATGATGGTCGCCCACAGATTGCGCAGGAACAGGAAGATCACGCCGACCACCAGCGCGATGGTCAGCACCAAAGTGAGCTGAACGTCGGCGACGCTGGCGCGGATGGTCTGGGTGCGGTCGGAGGCGATCTGGACCTTGATGTCGGACGGCAGGCTCGCGACCAGCTGCGGCAGCAGCTTCTTGATGCCGTCGACAGTGCTGATCACGTTGGCGCCGGGCTGGCGCTGGATCGCGAGGATGACGGCGGGCTTGTCGTTGTACCAGCCATGCAGCGTGATGTCCTCGGCCGCCACCACGGCATGCCCGATATCGCGCAAGCGGACCGGCGCGCCGTTGCGATAGGCGATGATCAGATCGTCATACTTGCTCGCGACCAGCACCTGGTCGTTGGTGGCGAGCGTATAGGCCTGCTGGCTGCCGTAGAGCACGCCCTTGGGCTGATTCACGGTGATGTTGCCGAGCGTGGTGCGCAATTGCTCGAGATCGAGCCCGGCGGCGGCGAGCTTGGCCGGATTGACCTGCACCCGGATCGACGGCTTCTGCATGCCGCCGATGGTGACGAGCGAGACGCCCGGCACCTGCGACAATTTTTGCGCCAGGATGCTGTCGGCATAGTCGTCGACCTTGGTCAGCGGCTCGGTGTCCGACATCAGCGCGATCAGCAGCACCGGCACGTCGGCTGGGTTGACCTTGTGGAAGGTCGGCGGCGACGGCATGGTCTTGGGCAATTGCCCCGATGCCGCATCGATCGCGGTCTGCACGTCCTGCGCGGCCGCATCGACGCTGCGGTTCAGCGCGAATTGCAGCGTGATCTGGGTGTTGCCGAGCCCGCTGCTCGAGCTCATGCCGGTGAGGCCTGCGATCTGGCCGAACTGCCGCTCCAGCGGCGTCGCGACCGAGGAGGCCATGGTCTGCGGATCGGCGCCGGGCAATTGCGCGGTGACCTGGATGGTCGGGGTATCCACCGTCGGCAGCGCCGAGACCGGCAGCCGCACGAAGGCGATCATGCCGACCAGCACGATGGCGATGGCCAGAAAGGCGGTGGCGACGGGCTTGCGGATAAAACCTGCGGAGACGTTCATGGCAGCATCCCTGCGCTGGCGGTAGTTGCGTCCTGCACCTGGTCTTTCTTGTCATCGGGCACGATCTCGACCGTCGTCCCCGGATTGAGCCGGTACTGACCCGCGGTGACGACGGTCTCGTTCGCAGCGAGGCCCTGCTCGATCAGGACCTGCCCGTCGCGCGATTGGCCGGTCGTGACATTGCGGACGCTGACGATGTTGTTTGCGCCAACCACATAGGCGAAGCTGCCGTCCGGTCCCTGGCGCACCGCCGTCAGCGGCACGGTGAGCGCGTCGTGGCGAACCGCGATCGTCAAATGGACGTTGACGAAGGTGCCGGGCCACAGCGTGTTGCCGGCATTGGGAAAGGACGCCTTGAGCTGCACCGTGCCGCTCGTGCTGTCGACCTGGTTGTTGATCAGCATCAGGCTGCCGTGGTCGAGCTTGCGCTTGTTCTGTGCATCATAGACGTCGACCGAGGCGTCTCCGGACGCCAGCGCCTGCCGTACGCCCGGGATCTCGCCGGACGGCAGCGTGAAGATCACCGCGATCGGCTGCAGCTGGGTGAGGACCACGAGCCCGTTGGTGTCGGTCGGGTGCACGATGTTGCCGGGATCGATGCGGCGGATGCCGGTGACGCCGTCAAATGGCGCGGTGATCGTGGCGAAGCTCAGCTGGGTCTGCGCGGCTTCCAGCGCCGCCTTGTCGAGCGCGACCGTGCCTTCGCCCTGCGTGACCTGCGAATCCTGGGTGTCGAGCAGTTGCTGGGTCGCAAAGCCGCGATTGGCGAGCGGCTGGGTTCGCGCCAGATTGGTCCTGGCGTTCTTCAGGCTCGCCTCGTCGCGCGCCAGCGCGGCCTCGGCCTGGTCGACCTGGGCCTCGTAGACCCGCGGGTCGATCTTGGCGAGCACGTCACCGCGCTTCACCTGCTTGCCCTCGACGAAATCGACGCTGTCGAGCGTGCCCTGCACCTGGGTGCGTATCGTGGCCGTGTTGATCGGCGTCACGGTGCCCAGCCCTTCGAGCACGATCGGCACGTCGTGCTGCAGCACCTTCGCCGCCGTCACCGGAACGACGGGTGTGGCCGCGGCGGACTGCGTCGCTGCCAGTGCATGATCCATTGCGCCGCGATGCGCGACATAGGCGCCTGCGCCGATTGCGGCGGCGGCCACCAGGCTCGCGCACGCGATCTTGAAGGTCTTCGATGTCATGGATTGCCAACTCCATCGGTTGTCCGGCGGCCGATGGTTGCGACCAGCTCCAGGACGAAGGTTTCAGTTGCACTCGCTGCGGCCGCTTCCGTTCCGCGGCCGGCGGTCAAATCGAGGTGGATGATGCGTGCGTCGAGATCGGCGGCGCGCAATGCGCCGATCAGGCTGCCTTGCGGCGCATCGTCGGTGCGATGAACGACGAGCCGGATCGCGGTCACCGTCGGCACGATGTGAAACGGCAGTGCGTCGGAGGCGACGTCGATCGCGACAATGCCGCCACAGGGCAGCTCGCCCCGCAGCGCCAGTTCGAGCATGTGCCGTGCGACCGATCCCTCGCCGAGCAGGATCAGCTGCCGCGGGATCATGCCGACGCGATCGAGTGCGGCGGCGACGCCGCTCAGAATGCCGGCATAGCTCGCTTCGCGGAGCTCGATCGGTAGCCATGTCGCAAGCGGCGTAAGGCGGCGCCAGCGCGCGAAGGTTTCCGGCACGGCGATGGACGCGGCATCGGGGGCGACCAGGACGCCGACCAGCACGCCCGTGGTGACGCGACGGGGCCGGGCTGCGATTGCGCTGTGCGGGCTTTCGGACATGCCCGGAAGCTGGGCTTTGGCCCGATATTATTCAAATGAATTGTCTTTATCCATTAATTCATATCATGCATGATGACGGCATGCGGATGCGCAATCTGGACCTCAATCTGCTGCTGGTGTTCGACGCCGTCATGCGCGAGCGCAGCGTGGTGCGCGCGGCCGGCGCGCTTGCCATCAGCCAGCCCGCCGTGAGCCACGCGCTGAACCGGCTGCGTCATGCGCTGAAGGATCAGTTGTTCGTCCGCACGCCGTCCGGCATGCTGCCGACGCCGCGGGCGGAAGCGCTCGCGCTGCCGGTCCGCAAGGCGCTCAGCGAGCTGCAACTCGCGGTCGAGGGAGATCGTTTCGATCCGGCGCAGGCGGAACGGCGCTTCACCATTGCCGTCAACAATTATGCCGCGGTGGTCGCGGCCGGCTCGATCATCGCGGCGGTGCGCGCGCAGGCGCCCAGGGTGCGACTGACGCTGGTGCCGAGCGGGACGCTCAATCTCGCCGACAGGCTCGATCGCGGCGAGCTCGACCTCGCGATCTCTGCGCGCGCGCTGGAGGGCGAGCGCTTCGCCTCCTGCCGGTTGATCGAGGACCGCTTCGTCGCGGTGCTGAGGGCCGGTCATCCGGCGTTGCGCAAGAAACTGACCGGCGAGACGCTGGTCGAGCTGCCGCACCTTGCGATCACTTCCAGCGGCGAAGATCTCGATTTCATCGACGCGTGGCTGCGGGCGCGCAAGGCGAGCCGCACCATTGCGACCGATGTGCCGTATCTATCCGCCGGCGCGGTCCTGGTGCAATCGAACATGGTTGCGATCCTCGGGCGCAAGCTCGCGCTCGAATTCCGCCGCGCCTATCCGATCGAGATGCGGGAGCTGCCGTTCGATGCATCGAAGTTGCAGAGTGTCATGAGCTGGCACCGCCGCTTCGACGATCTGCCGGCGCATCGCTGGCTGAGAGACACGATCGTCGCCGCCACCGGCGGCATTTGATCTGCGTCGCGACGATCCCGAATCGATACGCCCGCGCCGATCCGTGGCGCGGGTGTATCGCACTTGACCTCAGCATCTCGTCAATGGCCGACGGGGGCGGGGCCGCCGAGCTTGACCTTGCGCAAGGTCAGCGCCAGCGGGATCGCCGAGAGCGCGATCAGCATCAAGACCCAGAACGCGTCCATGTAGGACAGGAACGAGGCCTGGGTCTGCACCTGCTGCCCGATCCACTGGATCGCCTGCTGGTGCGCCTGCGCCAGCGAATTGCCCTGGGCGACGAAGAAATCGGTGACCTGGTGCAGCGTGTCCTGATATTGCGGGCTCGACGGCGTCACCTGCTCCACCAGCCGGCTCTGGTGGAACTGCTGGCGATGGGTCAGCACGTTGGAGACGATCGAGACGCCGATCGAGCCGCCGGTGTTGCGCGCCGCGTTGATCAGCGCGGAGGCCTGGTCGGTCTTGTCGGGCGGAATGCCGTCATAGGACGCTGCCATGATCGGCACGAAGATCAAGGGCAAACCGACGCCGATCAGCATGCGCGAGCGCGCCATGAACCAGAAGCCGAGGTCGCCGTACACGTTGGTCATGCTGTACATCGAGGCGGCGATCACCAGCGCGCCGGCGACGATCAAATATTTCGGCTGCACCTTGGCAGCGAGCCGGCCGACCGCGAACATCATCACCATGGTGACCACGCCGCCGGGCGAAAGCACGAGGCCGGCCCAGGTCGCGGTGTAGCCGAAATCCTGCTGCACCAGCTGCGGCAGGAACTGGGTGGTCGCGAGCAGGATGGCGCCGGTCGCCAGCATCACCAGGAAGCAGGCGCCGAACTGCCGGGTTGCGACCATGCGCAGGTCGATCATCGGATTGCGGCGGGTCATCTCCCACGGGATCATCAGCACGAACGCCGTGGCGCTGATCGCCGCAAAGGTGATGATGAAGGGCGAAGAGAACCAGTCGTCCTCGAGGCCGCGGTCGAGCGTCACCTCGAGCGCGCCGAGGAAGGTCGCAACCAGCGCGAAGCCGATGAAATCGAAGCTGTTGTTCTGCGGCTGCGCGGCCTTCTGCGCTCCCTTGGCCTTCGCGGGCTCCTGCAGCACGGCTGCGATCAGCGCGATCGCGAACACGCCGACCGGCGCGTTGATCAGGAAGCACCAGTGCCAGGACAGATTGTCGGACAGCCAGCCGCCGAGCGTCGGCCCGACCACCGGCGCCACCACCACGGCGATGCCGAACACCGCAAACGCCTGGCCGCGCTTGGCCGGCGGGAAGGCGTCGGCGAGGATCGACTGCGCCACCGGAACCATGCCGCCGCCGCCGAGACCCTGCAGGATGCGGAACAGCAGCAGGGCGTTCAGATTGGGCGCGAAGCCGCACAGGATCGAGCTGACGGTGAAGATGCCGAGGCAGATCAGGAAGAACGTCTTCCGTCCCAGCATTTTGGCGAGAAAGCCGGAGGCAGTCAGGATGATGGCGTTGGACACCAGATAGGTCGTGACCACCCAGGACGCTTCGTCCTCGCTCACGCCCATGCCGCCCGCGATATAGGGCAGCGCGACGTTGGCGATGGTGGTGTCGAGCACCTCCATGAAGCTTGCGAGCGCAACCACGATGGCGATCAGCCAGGGATTGACGGCAACGCTCGGAGCCGGGATACCTTTGGCGTCGATTGCGGCCGCGCTCATTACAGCCTCCTAAAATTCAACTTCTCAAGACGCTCGAGCAGCGACGGCGCGGGGTTGATCCGCACCGTCGGGACGACAGACATGCCCGGGCCGAGCGCGACGTCGGTCGGCGGATTGTCCATCACGATCTTGACCGGCACGCGCTGCACGATCTTGACGTAGTTGCCGGTGGCGTTCTGCGCCGGCAGCAGCGAGAACGCGGTGCCCGATCCCGGCTGCACACTTTCGACATGGCCGTTGATCGTACGGCCCGGATAAGCGTCGATGTTCAGCGTCACCTTCTCGCCCGGACGCATCTGGTCGAGCTGGATCTCCTTGAAGTTCGCGGTGACCCAGGTCTGGTCGGGCACGAACATCGTGAGATTGGTGCCGGCCTGCGCGAACTGGCCGACCGCCGCCGACAGGTTGACGACGCGACCCGGCTGCGCGGCGGTGACCGTCGTATAGGAGAGATTGAGCTCTGCCTGGTCGCGCTGGGCCTCGGCCTGGGCAAGGTTTGCGACCGCGCTCTTGCGCTGCGCCTTCAGCGATTCCACCTGGCGCTGCGCCAGGTTGAGCGTCGCCTGCGCGCTCAGCAGAGACGCCTGCTGCTGATGCAGTTGCGAGGTGTACTGTTCGGAGTTCTGCACGGTGCCGTAGCCGGTCTGCTCCAGATGCTGGTAGCGCGTCGCCTGCTGCTGGGCGAAGGTCAGCGCCGCCTGGGCCTGGTCGACCTGGGCCTGGTTGGCTGATATCTGCGCCTGCTGCACGTCGAGCTGCGCATCGACATTCTGGATGCTGGCCTGCGCGGCCGCGACCTGCGCCTCGGCCTGCGCCAGCGCGACGCGATAGTCGCGGTCGTCGATGCGCGCGATCACGTCGCCGGCGGCGATGTGCTGGTTGTCGGTGACCGGAACCGCAGTGATGTAGCCGGAGACTTTTGGCGCGAGCGCGAACTGCCGCGCCGCGATGAAGGCGTCGTCGGTGGATTCGAAATGCCCGGTGTAGTCCATGTAGAGGGTGCCGCCGCCGAGCGTGGCGGCGAGCAGCACGGCGCCGATCGCGGAGACGACCGGACGGCGGCGCAGGAAGCCGCGCCGCTGCGGCGTGACCTCCGGCGTGACCGTTTCCGGCGGCGCGGGCTCCTTGCTTGCGGGGCGCTCCTGCGCGGGCGCCCGCGCGGTGACCTCCGACCGCTCGGATGTGACGTTGGGCTCGTGTGAGGCGGGTGCCGAGGCTGAACCCTCGATGCTCTCGTGCCCTCTTTGGTCGCGCTCCAAAACAGTGTCTTCGAACATGATGGCTGCTCCTGCTGTCGGGCGAGGTCTGCAAGGTTTTCGAAAAAGGGAACGGTACCGTTCCGTTCTGTGCGGCAAATAGTCTCGCGGCAGCGCAGCGTCAATAGAAACGGAACTGTATCGTTCTATTTACAACTAGATGTGATAAGGCTATATTGCTTGATGTTGCCGGCCGGGCCGGCCCATGGAACCCGGGGAAGTCTGATGACCACCAGTACCCTGAAGATGCCGCGGGCGCCCAAGACCAGGACGGCGACCGGGCGGATCGAGGTGCGCGCCGGCCGGCCGCCAAAGGAATTGGCCGGCGAGGTCGACGCGCGCATCCTCGATGCCGCGCGCAAGGTGTTCCTGCAGCGCGGCTTCGAAGGCGCCAGCATCGACGAGATCGCCGAGGCCGCGCGCTCCGGCAAGCGCACCATCTATGCGCGCTTCCGCGACAAGCGCGCGCTGTTCACCGAGGTGGTGACGCGGGACATCCTGTCACGCATCGCCGAGTTCAAGGCGGACGCGCCGCTCGGCGCGACAGTGGAGGAACGCCTCACCAGCGTCGCCTCGACCCTGTTGCATTGGGGGCTCGACGCCGACCGGATCGGCCTGATGCGGCTTGCCATCGCGGAGGCGCATCGCTTCCCGGATCTCGCCGCCACCGTCAACCGCAGGGCGCGCGCGCTGGCCACCGAGCTCGGCGTTCACCTGCTGCGCGACCTGACGCGATCCGACGAGCTCGGCAAGCTGCCGGCCTTCGCGCCGGAGCACCTGCCGACCACGTCGCGCCTGTTCCTCGACATCATCGCGGTGCCGATGCTGATGCGGGCTCTGTACGAAGTCGACCTGAAAGCGCTCGACCCGGAGATCGACGCCCATGTGGCGCGCGGCGTTGCGTTCTTCGTCGCCGCGTGCCGGAGCGGCTGGGTCGAGAGTCCGCAGCAGTAGGCGACTCAGCCCGGCGCGCGCTCCACCGCGTGACGCAGCCACACCATGCCGCCTTCCAGCGTCTCGCAGTGCGTGAGCCGGAGCGACTGCCCGGCGCCGGGGCGGTCGCCGTCCGGGCCGTGATAGTCGACGATGCTCTGCGATCCGGCGACGCCGTCGACCGCCGGATGGATCAATGTACTGAACTCGTCGATCAGCCCGTGCTTGAGGAACGCGCCATTGATCCCGCCGTCGCCTTCGAGCAGCAGCGTCCTGGCGCCGAACAGCGCCGCGAGCTGCGCCATCGCGCTCGCCAGATCGTCGCCCTTCGGGCCGGCAAAGATGTAGGACGCGCCGTCCTCGCGCAGCTCGGCGAGATGGCTGTCAGAGACCTGCTCGCCGAGCACCGCAACGGCGTGATCGCCACCGACATTGTCCTTGCCGAAATGGACGCGGCCGGACGGATCGATGCCGACAGCGAGTTTGCGGCCGTTGCGGTTGCCGAGATACGCCTCGCGCGGCAGCTTGGGCGTATTGGCGAACTGCCGCTCGGTCCCCTTGGCCATCTCGTTCATGGTGACGCGGCCGATGATCCAGCCATCGGCATTGAAGCCGTCATGGATCCTCTCATAGTGGGAGCGCAGCACGTCGGCCGGGATGCCGGCGGCCGGCTTGGTGAAGCGGCTGGGATGAAGCCGGCCGTCGATCGACGTGCCCATGTGGCAGATGATGTGGGGTCGCATGCGATGAACTCTTCGGTGGGAACGACAGCGCCGCACGGGCGGGTGGAGCAGGTCCTGATTTAGAGAGCCGCAAGCAGGTTCTCAACGCCGATAACGCGGCGGTGTTTCAACTTCGCCTGTCCACCTAATCGAACCAGCCATGCCGCTTGAACCAGAGCACCGGCAGATTTCGGCCTCGAGCCGCGCTTCGATGCTGATGTGATCCGTTCACTGCCGACGTCATCGGCGGGCCGAATGCTGTCCCATGCGTTCTTCCTGGTTCCGGCGGCCGCCTTGCGGAGCAGAAGCAGCGTTGTGTTCCGAACCAAGGCCCAGACCGGGAGTTAGCGCTTAGTTCGAGAGAAGGAGGAATCCATGAGAAGCTTTGCCTCTCCGTCACTATTGTTGACCATCTCGGCATTGGTTCTCGCGTTCGCGACAGGCGGAATCGTGGGAGCCGCGCGGGCGCAATCCGCTGCCGTTGAACAGGCACAAACGCCGCAGCAAGCCGACCAGGCCCGTGAACGGGATCGCAGCCGTGCTGAAGACGTGAAAATCGGGCGCGATTGGAAGGCGCAGGGGGGTGAGGACAATCAACCCGGCCGCGCCGAAGTGAACAAGGATCACGAAACTGTCGGCCAGGATTGGCGCGCGCATCCGGCCAACAGGGACCATTAGTCTATCTCGGCAAGCTTGGCGATGCCCGGTGTTGCGCGGCGTGATCTTCGAAAAAGGAGAGCGGAAATCCGAAGGTCACGCCCGCGCGAATTTCGTTGACCGGGTGCCCGCCCGTGAGTGCGTGACGAACCGCGACATCGAAGCTGAGATCGTCGCTCACGCGGTAAATCAGCCCCACCAGGCCTGAGAACGTCTCCTGCTTCCCGAACTCGTTTTCGTAGAAAATCTCGGCGACCGGGCGAACGGTCCATTTCGATGGTCCTTCGACGATGGCGCCGAGGAACAGATCGCCATGATGATCTCGCGTGAGAGCGGTCTCCGCGTTGAGGTGAATCGTACCCCAATCCCAGCGCTGCGAGACGATGCCGGCCAGGCTCGCGCCGACACCGGAATTGCCGGTGCTATCCGGAACAAGGACGCCAAATTCGGTTGCGATGCTTGGGCCGGTTTTGTCCTGCAGGCTGCCGGGTACGAGCACATGTTTGAGAAACGCTCCCGCTGCTGTCAGGCTTGTCGGACTTGGCGGCGAAAGCGGCGTCTGACCTTGACCTTCGAGCACAGCCTCCCAATCGTCGGTCAGGCCGTAGTTGATGACAGTAGCCGGCGCGACAAGGCTTGTTCCGCTCGCGTCGTGCAACCGTCCAGCGGGTTGCAATTCGATCTCCATTTCGCCTTTTTTCGCGACGGCGGCATCGGTGCCGTCGAAGGGCCGATAGGCTTGCGCGGGATCTGTCCACGCGAGCAGATTTGCCGCGATTGCCGGGATCAAGACGAGCAGCCGTGGCGGATTTCGCAAACGTCGGCACCTTGCACGCATGTGCACCTCCCCGACAATCGATCCTCAAGGCGTCGGCTTGAACACCCAGATCGCCGCTGGCCCGCCCAGCCCGGCGCGGACGGCGAGCAGTAGACGGTCCGACTCCGGCACGTATAACGAGGTGCGCGCACCTGCGGACGTCGGGACGCGCGCCAAATGGCGGTAAGTCGTGCCGGCTGCCTCGAACACGTCGATAAAGCCCGCTCCACAACTGACGTAGACTCGCGCACGCCTGGGGTCGACAAAGAGGTCGTCGACGTCGCCGCACGTTTCAGCCTTCCAGAGAGATTTTCCGTCGGCTGCGGAAAAAATGGCGAGCTCGGGCGGCCTGCGGAACGCGACGAGTACGCGACCCCGGTCGCGATCCAGCGCCATTGCAAAATTTCCGCTTCTGTCCATCGGCCAACTCGCAAGAGCCTTTCCGGACTTCCCGTCAACGACCGCCAGCGCATGAGCGTCAGGCAGGTTGACAAAGATTCGACCCGTGCTGGCGTCGATCTGGAAACTTTCCGGGTGCGCTTTCAGCGGGACGCTCTGGATCTTGCGGCGGCTTGAAGGATCGACCATTGCCAGTCCTCCATCCCCATAGCCGATGACCACGCGGCCGGCCACCGCATCAACCCTGA
Organism: Bradyrhizobium sp. USDA3010; assembly: GCF_056429065.1. Classification (NCBI taxonomy): domain Bacteria; kingdom Pseudomonadati; phylum Pseudomonadota; class Alphaproteobacteria; order Hyphomicrobiales; family Nitrobacteraceae; genus Bradyrhizobium; species Bradyrhizobium sp. USDA3010. The sequence goes on along the minus strand of NZ_JBWJZD010000019.1, from coordinate 104,016 downwards.
CGTTGTCGGCATCGCTGCCAAGGTCGATTTGCCCGGTTGCCTCATAAGCGTTTCCGTCGAACAGCTTGATCGAACCATCGCGGGCATTGGCGACAAAGAGCGTATCGGTGGATGGCTCGTAACCGACGCCCTGCGGCTCATTGAGGCCGGTGATGGTGCGAACCAGCCTGCGATCGGCGAGATCGACAACGCCAACGCTATCGTTGCCGAGCTCGGCAACGAACAGGCGCTGCCGCTTCACGTCGATGGCCATGTGATCGATGCGGCCGCGCACATCGCCAAGCAAGATCTTGGCTTCGAGTTGCAGCGGGGCATTCTCGGCCGATTGTGCCAGAGCCGCATGGCCGGCGAGCATCAGGAGGCTCGTCAACAGCACGGCTATCCGAAACTGACGTGGCATGCCCGTTCCCTCTCTGCTCGACCGGCCATTTTGCCGTGCGCTGATCGAGCTAACCCGGTCCCTCACCGAGACCGCGCACCAATTCGGCGATCCTGCCGGGCTCGATCGCCGTTGCCGCCGTCATTGTGCCGTTCCCCCGTCAGTACTTGTCCCCCGCCCGTTGTACGTCAGCTTTTCATGGTCGCCGTTTTGTCGAGCGCGGCGCGCAGGCCCTTGGCGAGCTTGACGGCGTCGTCATTGGCCCAGAAATGCATGAAGAACAGGCGCGGCTGTTCGTCCAGCATGTGGCTGTGAAGCGCGGTGACGTCGATGCCGTGTGTTCGCAGCGCCATGATCACCGGGTTGACCTCGTCATTGGTGAGCACGAAATCGCCGGTAATCGCCGCCTTGCCGCCGCCGGTCGGCTGGAAATTGATGCCGATGGCGACGCCCATTGGGCCGACCGGGCTCAACGCCATACCCGCTTCGGTGATCGGATCGCGCCGGGGCACGTTGAACTGATAAACGCCGCCATTGGCCTGGCCCTTGACGCCGATGATCTGGTCGAGCTGGGCGGTATCAAGATCGATTGCGGGCGGCGGCGTTGTCGGCGCTGCGGCCTTGAGCGGGGTCTTGCTTTCGGCAAGCCCGTCCCGGATCGCGGTGGCGATCTTGACCGGGTCGCCGTGACCGGCGACATGCATGTAGAAGGTGGCCGGGCTCGCGCCGAGCAGGTGGTTGTGCACCGCCGTGATCTGCAGACCATTTCCGATCATCTTGAGCATCACCGGGTTGATTTCGGATTCGAGCAGCACCAGGTCGCCCATCGCCATGACGCCGTCATGCATGGGCTTGAAGGCGACCCAACCGCCGAGCGCCAGCGCCGGTTTGATGGTGACGCCGTCAAGCGTCACCGTGAGATCGCTCCGCGGAAAGCCGTAGCGATGCACGTCGCCCGAGACGGCCGGCTTTCTGCCCAGCGTGTCGTCGACCTTTTGCCAGTCGATCGTCTGCGCATGAGCCGACGAGACGAATGGCTCGGTGAACACCTGCCAGTCGATCCTTTGCGCGCGCCCGCCGGTGGCGAAGAGGCAGGCGCTGATGCCGATCAGCGCTGAAATCGTGTTTCGCATTGGATTGCTCCCTTGTGGCTGATTTGGATGCGTCAGAACCTCGGCTCTATTCCTTCGAGAGCCCGACGATGGTCCGGAATCCCGAGATGTTCTGCACCGAGATTTCAACGGGATCGCCGACGCGGACGGCATTGAATATCAAGCCGTCCTGAACCTTGAACGGTTCGGTCTTGCCCGGGGACAGGCGTATCAGAAGGGTGTCGCTGCCTTCATCGACGCTGTCGACGACGCCGCGCAGCGTCTCGGTTGCCGGTGCGTGCACGATCGCCGCCTGCAGCGTGACAACTGCCGCCTGCTCCGGGCTGGTGTCGGTGGGCGCTGCAAGCGTCGCACCCGGCCAGAGTGCGGTCATGCACAGGGCCACAGTCGATATCTTCATGATGATCACTCCGTCGATTTGACGATTTGATTGACAGTTTCGCGGCAGGCCGCGGCTCAGTCCTGCTCCTTGACCTGACCGCTGCTGTCGACCACGAGCCGCACCGGCTTGCCGTTCTTCATCGCCCTCGCCGTCATGCCCTCGGCCGTCGACTTGACGTCGCTGATCTCCGCATAGCCGGCGGCCCGAAGTTTCGCGACAAGCTCGTCCAGCGTCAGGGCGTGGGCGGGCATGGAGGTGCCCGCGATTGCGAGCGCAAGGATCAGGTGCGAGAGTGTTGCTTTCTGCATGGTTGTTCTCCTGGTTGTGTTGTGCTGCCCCAGGTTCTCGTGACGCGTGCCGCTCGGCTCAGATGATGCCCGCAAGGCGGAGCAGCACGCCCGTGATGCAGGACGCTGCCAGGACGCTGAGCATCCCGACATTGAAGCGGAAGATCGCAATCGCTGCGGCTGCGGCCAGCGCAAGCGCAGGCCAATCGACGCTGTCAGGCACCGGCGCGTCGAACGACAGGCCAAGCCCGTGCACCGCAAAGGTTTGCCGAAACAGGGTATGCAGCGCGAACCAGATCGACAGGTTGAGGATCACGCCGACCACGGCGGCGGTGATCGCCGAAAGCGCGCCCGCCAGCACCTTGTTGCCGCGCAGCGCTTCGATGTAGGGCGCGCCGACGAAGATCCACAGGAAGCACGGTGTGAACGTCACCCATGTCGCCAGCAACCCGCCGAGCGTGGCGGCTAGCATCGGCGACAGCCCGCTTGCCTCGCGGAACGCGGCCATGAAGCCCACGAACTGGACCACCATGATGAGCGGTCCGGGCGTGGTCTCGGCCATGCCGAGCCCGTCCAGCATCTCGCGCGGGCTGACCCAGTGATAATATTCGGCGGCCTGCTGCGCGACATAGGCGAGCACGGCGTAGGCCCCGCCGAACGTCACCATCGCCATCTTGCTGAAGAAGATCGCGATCTGGGTGAACACGTCACCCGGTCCCAGAGCGATGAGCAGCGCGAACACTGGAATCAGCCAGAGCGCGAGCCAGACGGCGCCGACGCGCAAGGTGCGCGATGCGTTGGGGCGGACGTGATCCGGCAGCGCGTCGCCGAGCATGCTGTCGATCGCGGCCGAACTCTTCCCGCCATGCTCGATGGCGGCAAATTCGCTCCGGCCCAAGCGTGCGCCGACGAAGCCGACGACGGCCGCGCCTCCGATGATCAGCGGAAACGGCACGGCAAAGAAGAAGATCGCGACAAAGGCGATGGCCGCGAGCGCGATCATCACCCGGTTGCGCAGCGCACGCTTGCCGACCCGCACCACAGCCTGGATGACGATGGCCAGCACCGCCGCCTTCAGGCCGAAGAACAGCGCTTCGACAAATCCGACATTGCCGTAGGAAGCGTAGATGTAGCTGAGGCCCATGATGGCGAAGATGCCGGGCAGAATGAACAGCCCGCCCGCCACGATGCCGCCGAGCGTCCGGTGCAGCAGCCAGCCGATATAGGTTGCCAGCTGCTGCGCCTCCGGCCCCGGCAGCAGCATGCAGTAGTTGAGGGCATGCAGGAAACGTCCCTCCGATATCCAGTTCTTCTCCTCGACCAGAATGCGGTGCATCACCGCGATCTGGCCGGCCGGTCCGCCAAAACTCAGGATGGCGACGCGTACCCAGACCAGCAGCGCCTCGTTGAACGAGATGCCGTGTGCGTGATCCTGTCCGTGCGCCTTTGCTGCCGTTGCGACGTCGCTCATGGCTTCACCTTGCTGGTCGGCCAGTTGTGGGTCTCCTTGGTCGCGTCGCGGCACCAGCGATAGAAGGCGTCGTAGAGCAGCAGGCCGGCGCTCAATTGTTCGAGGTCGTCGTCGAACATGCGCGACAGGCCGAGCGAAGCGGCGAGCAGCCCCGGCGCCTCCGGCGAAAGATCGAGCCGCGCGGTATCCGCGGCCCGCACCATCGTCGCGAGCCGCTCCAGTGCAGGCGTCGACAGGCCGAACTCCCTGACCATCACGTCGAAGGTGCAGAGCTCGCCGCGATGGCTCCAGAACACGTTCTCGATGTCGAATGGTGTGGCGTCGAAGCGTTCGGCGACGCCCTCGACCTCCGCCGATGTGACGAACAGAAAGACGGCCGCGGGATCGACAAAGCGGCGGATCAGCCACGGGCAGGCGATGCGATCGATCTTCGGCCGCGATCGTGTCACCCAGACGGTGCGGCCGCGCCCGTCGCGTTTCGGAACCTTGTCGGCGGGAACAGTGGGAAGTTCCGCTTCCCTCCAGCCGAGGTGCCCACCCTCCAGAACTTCAGCTGCAATGTTGCTGCACCGCAGCCAGGCGGCGGTGCCTTCGGCCAGTTTCTGCCCCTTCTGGCAGACGACGACCACGGATTGGCCGGAGAGGCCGGAAGCCCAGTCCTGGAGGTCCAGATGGGAGCGCCTGATGGCGCCAGGGATCAAGCGCGGATCGGCGGCGAAATCCTCATCGAGGCGAACGTCGACGAGCGTCGGCGCTTTGGCCGTACCGATGAGACGAGACAGTTTTTCGGATGAGATCGATGTGTATGACGACATGGTGCGTCCTTGGTGAACAGGACGCGATTCTTGGGCATGTCGCCTCGCGGGGAGATCGCACATCCCCGTGCCCCGGAATTAAGACCTTGTGTTGATCGATGTCAACCGGAGTGCGCCGCGGTCACAAGGGGAAACGTCCAGGTCACTGTCACGAACAGTTCACCTGCGCGGTTTGGAACAATGTTCCGACAGCGACGCAAGACTCAGACAGTCAGGATCGCTGCGATCTAGAAGCCGCAATCCCTGAATTGTTTTGCGCCGACGTGAACTCGCGCGTGGACTTTCACGCGACGCCTCCCTTGCCAGTTGTTTCCTGACCCTTGTTCCTGGATTGACCGGATTCAATGCCGTCGGCGCCGCAATGTAAAGCGCGGGCCAGGTAATCCAGCGTGAGCGCGGCCGCGCCCGCGCACCCCACCGGGCCCGGAACGGGTTGACCGATATAGGGTACCCCCCTATATTATGGCCATGTCGCACACGATCAAGCACAAGTCCAAGCTCGTCGGCCGGGTTCGTCGCATCAAGGGTCAGCTCGACGCCGTCGAGCGGGCCCTGGAGTCCGAGATCGGCTGTGCCGACGTGTTGATGCTGGTGGCGTCGGTTCGCGGCGCCATCAACGGTCTCACCGCGGAACTGCTCGAGGATCATATCCGCCATCACGTCGTGGATCCGGCCCAGGAGAAGGATCCCGAGAGAGCGCAGGGCGCGGCGGACCTGATCGACGTCGTTCGTACCTATTTGAAGTGAAGCACATGACCGATCTGTCCCAGCTGCTCCAGCAGAGCAGCGCGCATGCATGGCTGTTCATCCCCAGTGCGATCCTGCTCGGCGCGCTGCATGGTCTCGAGCCCGGCCACTCCAAGACGATGATGGCGGCCTTCATCGTCGCGATCCGCGGCACCGTGGTGCAGGCGGTGCTGCTCGGCCTGTCGGCGACGATCTCGCACACCGCCATCGTCTGGATCATCGCGCTGGCGGGGCTGCATTTCGGCCAGCAATGGTCCGGCGAACGCAGCGAGGCCTGGCTGCAACTGGCCTCGGCGGCGATCATCATTTCGATCGCCGTCTGGATGGCCCGGCGCACCTGGCGCGAGCAGAATTCCGAACACGACCATCACCACGATCACGACCATGATCACCATCATCACGACGAAACGCGGCAATTGACCCTGGCCGGGCAACCGCTGTCGCTCGAAGTTTTCGAGGACGGCGTGCCGCCGCGCTGGCGGTTGCGAAGCGAGGCCGGGGCGCTGCCGGCAGCCGGCGAGGTCGATGTCGTGACGATCCGCGCTGACGGCAGCGAGCAGCAGTTCCGCTTCGCCGCGCTGGACGGCTATCTGGAAAGCATCGACGAAATTCCCGAGCCGCATGCCTTCAAGGCGCGCGTCTCGGTGCGGGCGGATATTGCGGAAGTCCCGTTCGAGGAGCACGACCATGCGCATATGGACCTCGGCGACGCCGACGATGCGCATGCGCGCGCGCACGCTGCCGACATCCGCAAGCGCTTTGCCGGACGGACCGTCACGACGTGGCAGATCATTCTGTTCGGCCTGACCGGCGGGCTCATTCCGTGTCCGGCGGCGATCACCGTGCTGCTGCTCTGCCTTCAGCTCAAGCAGTTCAGCCTCGGCTTCGTGCTGGTGCTCTGCTTCGGCATCGGGCTTGCGATCACCATGGTCTCGGTCGGCGTCGCGGCCGCGCTCAGTCTGCGTCATGTCGAGCGTCATTGGGGCGGCTTCAGCCGCTTCGCCGGACGCGCCCCCTACGTGTCGGCCGCGCTGATCGTGCTGGTCGGCCTCTACACGGGCTGGCTGGGGTTGCACGGGATCACGGCCTGATCCCACTTCCATCTTGAAACCTGCGCGAGGTGGTCTAGAGTTCCTGCCAAGGGGACAAGGCAGACTCCCCGTGAGACCTCGGTCCAAGCTCTGCGCGACACTCAACCGTCGTGGAGCTTTCATATGGACACCGAACCAAACACATCCCGTCGTTCCAAAATCGCCATCCTGTGGCGTGGCGATGCCGCGTCGCGCCGGGAGGCGACCCCACAAAACAGCCGTTTCGTTCGCGTCTTCGAAGCGCTCGCCGCTTCCGGCATCGACGCTTTTCCCGTCGTCTATGACGAGGCCGTCGCCGATCTCGTCCGCGACCAATTGCTGACTGCGGACGGCGTTCTCGTCTGGGTCGATCCGATCCATCAGGGCAAGACCCGCGCGGCGCTCGATCCGCTGCTGCGCGAGGTCGCGGCGAAGGGACCGTGGGTCAGCGCACATCCCGACATCATCCTCAAGATGGGCGTCAAGGACGTGCTCTATCGAACGCGTCATCTGGGCTGGGGCGCCGACACGCATCGATACGCCACCGCGGGCGCCTTCCGCGCCGAATTCCCGTCGCGCCTTCGCGCGGCCGGCCCGCGCGTGCTCAAGCAGAACCGTGGCAATGGCGGGCAGGGCGTCTGGAAGGTCGAAGCCTTGAAGGTGGAAGGTTTGCCGAATGCGGACGCGACCGTCCGCGTGCTTCACGCACTGCGCGGTAGCCGGCCCGAGGAGCTGCCGCTGGACGCCTTCATGGCGCGCTGCGAGCCGTATTTCGGTTGGGGCGGCTGCATCATCGATCAGGCATTCGAGCCGCGGCTGCCCGAGGGCATGATCCGTTGCTATGTCAGCGGATCGAAGGTCGCGGGCTTCGGACATCAGCTGATCAAGGCCTTGATCCCGCCACCGCCGGAAGGTCCGGATTCACCGGAAGCCCAACCCGGACCGCGCATCATGCACGGTCCTGATGCCGCACAATTCCAGACGCTGCGGCGGCTGATGGAGGAAGAATGGATTCCAGGGTTGATGGCTGCGCTGGCGATCGATGAAGCGTCGCTGCCGGTGATCTGGGACGCGGACTTCCTCTACGGTCCGCGCGATGCCGATGGCGCCGATAGCTATGTGCTCTGCGAGATCAACGCGAGCTCGTGCTTCGCGATTCCCGACGAAGCGCCGGCGGCGATCGCACGGACGGTCATGTCGCGAGAATGCGGTTGTATAACTCACAAGCCGCGCCACGACACTCACCGTCGTCCCGGCGAAGGCCGGGACCCATAACCACGAATGACTATCGTTGCGCGACGTTTGAACGACGAGTCCACTGAATCAGCTGCGAGTCCCGTCATCCTGAGGTGCGAGCGGAGCGAGCCTCGAAGGATGAATCGGCCACCAGCGGGGCCGTCGATCCTTCGAGACGCGCGCAAGTGCGCGCTCCTCAGGATGGCGGGAATGCTAGCGATGCACTACTTTGCCCGCATCGCCTCGGGCGTATCCGGCTGCGCGGAGGGATGCGCCTTGGCGAACGCCGACAGCGCCATTGCGGTGTCGTGGATGCGCTTCACGGTCGGCCAGGGCGACAGGCTGATCTGCTGGTTGATCGCCGCGGTGACATGGCCGACCAGGCAGATATCGGCGAGGGTCGGCGCATCGCCGTGACAGAACTGGCCGGTTGCGTTGTGGCCGGCGAGGTGGCCCTCGAGCGCCGCCAGCGTCTCGACCGTCCAGTGCCGCCGCCAGGCGTTCTGCTGGCTGTCGCGCAGATCGAGCTCGCGGTCGAGATAGCGGCGCACCCGTGGCGTCAGCAGCGGATGGCCCTCGCAGGCGACGACCAGCGCCAGCCCGCGCACCCGAGCGCGGCCGAGCGCATCTGGTGGCAGCAATGGCGGGCTCGGATAGGTCTCGTCGAGATAGTCGATGATTGCGAGCGACTGGAACAGCACCGTGCCGTCGTCGGTCACCAGCGCCGGCAGCGCCATCTGCGGATTGATCTTGCGATAGGCATCAGTGCGATGCGCGTCCGCATCGATGTCGACGAACACGACGTCCGCCGGAACGTCCTTCAGATTGAGCGCAATCCGTACCCGAAAGCTCGCCAGCGATCGCCAGAAGGAGAAGAACTGCATGGGGAGGGTCCGATGTTCACCTCGCCCCGCCCTTTTGCGGGGAGAGGTCGGCGCGCAGCGCCGGGTGAGGGGCATGGCACGATCGTGCCGCACTATAGCCCTCTCCGACTCGGAAATCCTCACCGAACAACAAAGGAAGCCGTCATTGCGGAGGAACCCCTCACCCGAAGCCTTCGGCTTCGACCTCTCCCCGCAAGAGCGGGGCGAGGTGAAGCGGCGGCTGGAGCTACCCCGCACCCACCTTCTTCTTCCGCCAGGCAAGGTGCACCGCGCAGGTGCAGCCCTGCGGATGCGAGGCCAGTTCCTCGTCGTTGGCGGGCGTCGCGGCGGGCGCGATCGCCTGGCCCTTGGCGCCGTCCTGCGAGGGGATGTAGTTGAGCACCGGCGCGAGCCAGCGCTCAATCTCAGCGACCGTCATGGCCTTGCGTGCGGCATAGTCCTCGACCTGATCGCGCTCGATCTTGCCGACGCCGAAATAGAAGCTTTCGGGGTGCGAGAAATACAGGCCCGAAACCGACGAGCCCGGCCACATCGCGTAGCTCTCGGTCAGCTTCACGCCGGACGTGTTCTCGGCATCGAGCAGCGCGAACAGCGTCCGCTTCTCGGTGTGGTCGGGCTGCGCCGGATAGCCGGGCGCGGGGCGGATGCCGTCATACTTTTCGAGGATCAATTCGTCCGGCGACGAGGCCTCGTCGGGCGCATAGCCCCAGAACTCCTTGCGCACGCGCTGGTGCATGCGCTCGGCAAAGGCTTCCGCCAGACGATCGGCCAGCGCCTTGCACAGGATCGAGGAGTAGTCGTCATTGGCGTTCTTGAAGCGGTCGGCGACCGCATCCTCGCCGATCCCCGCCGTGACGACGAAGCAGCCGATATAGTCGGGCACGCCGGTCTCCCTTGGCGCGACGAAGTCGGACAGCGCGGCGTTGAAGCGGCCCTCGCGCTTCTCGAGCTGCTGGCGCAGCGTGTGGAAGGTCGCGATCTTCTTGGCGCGGCTCTCGTCGGCATAGACCTCGATGTCGTCGCCGAGCGCATTGGCCGGCCAGAAGCCGATGGTGGCACGGGCGGTGAACCACTTCTCCTTGATGATCGTGTCGAGCATCTTGCGCGCGTCGGCATAGAGCGAGCGGGCGACCTCACCGACCTTGGGGTCGTCGAGGATCGCCGGGAAGCGGCCGGTCAGCTCCCAGGTCTGGAAGAACGGCGTCCAGTCGATGTAATCCGCGAGCTCGGCGAGATCGTAGGCGTCAAAACTCTTCAGCCCGAAGAACGCCGGCTTCTTCGGCGGCGCTGCCGCAAAGTCGATCGCGACCTTGTTGGCGCGGGCGTCGTTGAGCTTCAGCCGCTTCTTGTCGGCCTGGGCGCGGAAATGCGCCGTCGAGATCTTGGCGTATTCGGCGCGCACCTCGGCGGCATAGGCCTGCTTCTTCTCGGCCGACAGCAGCGAGGAGGCGACGCCGACGGCGCGGCTCGCGTCATTGACATGCACGACCGGGCCGCCCGGATAGTTCGGGTCGATCTTCACCGCGGTATGCACGCGGCTCGTGGTGGCGCCGCCGATCAGCAGCGGCACGTTCATGCCCTGCCGTTCCAGCTCGCCGGCGAGGAAGCTCATCTCGTCGAGCGAGGGCGTGATCAGGCCGGACAGGCCGATGATGTCGGCGCCCTCGGCCTTCGCGGTCTCGATGATCTTGTTGGCGGGCACCATGACGCCGAGGTCGATGACCTCGAAATTGTTGCACTGGAGCACGATGCCGACGATGTTCTTGCCGATGTCATGGACGTCGCCCTTCACGGTCGCGAGCACGATCTTGCCCGCGGCGTTGCGGCCGCCGGTGATGCCGTTGGCGAGGTTGCGCGCCTTCTCCTCCTCCATGAACGGCATCAGATAGGCGACCGCCTGCTTCATCACGCGGGCCGACTTCACCACCTGCGGCAGGAACATCTTGCCGTCGCCGAAGAGATCGCCGACCACGTTCATGCCGGCCATCAGCGGCCCCTCGATGACGTCGAGCGGACGGGACGTGTTCTGGCGGGCGGCTTCGGTGTCGGCCTCGATGAACTCGGTGATGCCGTGCACCAGCGCGTGGCTGAGCCGCTTCTCGACCGGCCATTCGCGCCAGGCGAGATCCTGCTCCTTGGTCTGCTTCTCCTTGCCGCGGAATTTCTCGGCAAGCGCCAAGAGCCGCTCCGACGCGCCCGGGTCGCGGTTGAGGATCACGTCCTCGCAGGTCTGGCGCAGCTCGGGGTCGATGTCGTCATAGACGATCATCTGCCCGGCATTGACGATGCCCATGTCCATGCCGGCATGGATGGCGTGATACAGGAACACCGAGTGCATCGCCTCGCGCACCGGCTCGTTGCCGCGGAACGAGAACGACAGGTTGGAGACGCCGCCGGAGATGTGCGCGCCGGGCAGGTTCTGCCGGATCCAGCGCGTCGCCTCAATGAAGTCGACGCCGTAATTGTTGTGCTCCTCGAGGCCGGTCGCGATCGCGAAGATGTTCGGATCGAAGATGATGTCCTCGGGCGGGAAGTCGAGCCGGTTGACCAGAAGGTCGTAGGCACGCTTGCAGATCTCGGTCTTGCGCGCGAACGTGTCGGCCTGGCCGGTCTCGTCGAACGCCATCACCACCACGGCGGCGCCGTGGCGCTTGGCGACGGTTGCCTCGTGCAGGAACTTCTCCTCGCCTTCCTTCATCGAGATCGAGTTCACGATCGGCTTGCCCTGGATGCATTTCAGGCCGGCCTCGATGACGTGGAATTTCGAGGAGTCGACCATCACGGGCACCCGCGCGATGTCGGGCTCGGCGGCGACGAGGTTGAGGAACGTCACCATCGCCGCTTCGGAATCGAGCAAACCCTCGTCCATGTTGACGTCGATGACCTGGGCGCCGTTCTCGACCTGGTCGCGCGCGACCTGAAGCGCGGCGGTGTAGTCACCCGCGGTAATCAGCTTGCGGAAGCGCGCCGAACCCGTGACGTTGGTGCGTTCGCCGACATTCACGAACGGAATTGCATCGGTCAGCGTGAACGGCTCGAGGCCGGAGAGCTTGAGCCGCGGTTCGATCTCGGGCACGACGCGCGGCTTGTGCGGGGCAACCGCCCTGGCGATCGCCGCGATATGGTCGGGCGTGGTGCCGCAGCAGCCGCCGACGATGTTGACGAGGCCAGCGGCGGCGAACTCGCCGATCAGCCGCGCCATGTAGTCCGGCGTCTCGTCATACTGGCCGAACTCGTTGGGCAGGCCGGCATTCGGATAAGCACACACAAGCGTGTCGGCGACGCGTCCGATATCGGCGATGTGCGCGCGCAGATCCTCGGCGCCGAGCGCGCAGTTGAAGCCGATCGTGATCGGCTTGGCGTGCCGCACCGAATGCCAGAACGCCTCCGGCAACTGCCCCGAGAGCAGCCGGCCGGACTTGTCGGTGATGGTGCCGGAAATCATCACGGGCACGTCGATGCCGCGCTCCGCGATGAGCTCGGCGATCGCATACAGCGCCGCCTTGGCGTTCAGCGTGTCGAAGATGGTCTCGACCAGCAGCAGGTCGGCGCCGCCGTCGAGCAGGCCCTTGGCCTGTTCGCCATAGGCCTTGCGCAGATCGTCGAAGGTCACCGCGCGATAGCCGGGATTGGAGACGTCGGGCGAGATCGAGGCGGTGCGGTTGGTCGGGCCGAGCGCGCCGGCGACGAAGCGCGGCTTGCCGTCCTCGGCGCTCACCCGCTCCGCGGCCGCACGCGCGAGCCGCGCGCCCTGCAGGTTGAGCTCATAGGCGAGGTCCGACATGTCGTAGTCGGCCTGCGCGATCGAGGTCGAGGAGAAGGTATTGGTCGCGACGATGTCGGCACCGGCACGCAGGTAGGCGGCGTGGATGTCCGTGATCGCCTCAGCCTGGGTCAGGATCAGGAGATCGTTGTTGCCCTTGATGTCGCGGTGGAAGTCCTTGAAGCGTTCGCCGCGGAAGGCGGCTTCGTCGAACTGCAAACCCTGGATCATCGTGCCCATGGCGCCGTCGAGCACCAGGATGCGCTCGCGGGCAGCCGCGAGCAAAGCGTTACGCTTGGGGGAAACGGGAACGGACATCGATCGCTTTCTGGTCAGGCAGCTTTTTGGGCACCGGTCGGCCGGATGCCGAGCAGGTGGCTGATCGCGAACACGAGGTCCGCGCGGTTCATGGTGTAGAAGTGGAAGGTGTCGACGCCGTGCTTGAACAGCTTCTGCACCTGGCCGGCGGCAACGGTGGCGGCGACCAGCTTGCGGGTCTCGGCGTCGTTGTCGAGGCCCTCGAATTTCTCGGCGAGCCAGTCCGGCACGCTGGTGCCGGCGCGGGTGACGAAATTGCGGGCCTGCTTGAAATTGTGCATCGGCATGATGCCGGGCACGATCGGAATCTCGATGCCGCGTGCGCGCACCCGGTCGACATAGCGATGGTAGAGGTCGTTGTCGAAGAACACCTGGGTGATCGCGCGCGTCGCGCCGGCGTCGACCTTGGCCTTCAGCGTGTCGATGTCGGCGTCGAAATCGGCGGCTTCCGGATGCTTCTCCGGATAGGCGGACACCGAGATCTCGATGTCGGCGTGGCGCTTCTTGATGGCGGCGACGAGCTCGGCGGAGCTTTGGTAGCCGTCGGGATGGGTGAAGTAGGGCGTGCCGATGCCGCCGGGCGGATCGCCGCGCAGCGCCACGATGTGGCGGACACCGACCTCATGATAGCGGTCGACGATCTCGTCGATCTCGCCGCGCGAGGCGCTGACGCAGGTCAGATGCGCGGCCGGCAGCAGATCGGTCTCGCGCAGGATGCGGCTGATGGTGGAGTGGGTGCGCTCGCGGGTCGAGCCGCCGGCGCCGTAGGTGACCGAGACGAAGTTCGGCGTCAGCGGCGCCAGGCGATTGATGGTCTCCCAGAGACTGCGCTCCATCTCCTCGGTCTTCGGCGGGAAGAACTCGAAGGAGATTTTCGGCGTTTTCGGCGCGCGCTGCCCGTTCGGCAGGGAGGAAATGGTCTCGGTCATGATACGCAAGGGCTCCGCAACTGGAGGGCAGACGTCCGGCCTGGCTATGGAGGCCCTAAGATAGGCGAAACCGGTGGGCCGAAACAGCCCATCGGATATGGGAAATTGCCCATTGACGACCAAGATGTGCTCAAAATGAGCGGTCGAGGACGAGTAGTGGGCTGCGCATTCAGCCGGCGAACAGTGGAATTAATTTATTGAATTATCTGAATAAAAAAGTTATCTCGAGTCGATTGAATGCCCGAATCGGCTGTGGGCAGGATCGCATGTCAACGAATCTTTGCATTTCGTCCCAAGAGTCGCGATGAGCCGCGCCGACTTTCCGGTGCGGGACTGGTCTGCGCGGCCGGCGTCTTTGTCGCCTCGTGGCGCCACATTAGGTTGTCGGCCATGATCCCGCTCTCCGTCCTCGACCTGTCCGTCGTCACGTCAGGCACCAAGCCCGCCGCTGCGCTCCGCAACAGCATCGATCTGGCGCGTCATGTCGATGGTCTCGGCTACGTCAGATACTGGCTCGCCGAGCACCACAACCTCGCCTCCGTCGCGAGCCCGGCGCCCGATCTGATGATCGGGCAGATCGCGGCGGTGACGCAGCATATCCGCGTCGGCTCCGGCGGCGTGATGCTGCCCAACCACGCGCCGCTGGTGGTCGCCGAGCGTTTCAAGATGCTGGAGGCGCTGTTTCCCGGCCGCATCGATCTCGGCCTCGGCCGCGCGCCCGGCACCGATGGCGCCACCGCCTACGCACTGCGCAGCCGGCTCGATCGCCGCGAGGGCGACGATTTCCTCGAGCGGCTGCATGAGCTGATCTTGTGGGAGACGCGCGATTTCCCGGCCGGCCATCCCTACAACAATGTGGTGGCGATGCCGGACGATTCGCCGCTGCCGCCGATCTGGCTGCTCGGCTCGAGCGACTATTCGGCCGAGCTCGCCGCGCAGGTCGGGATGGGCTTTGCGTTCGCGCATCATTTTGCCACTCACGACGCAATCGCGGCGATGACGAATTATCGCGCGCATTTCAAGCCGTCGGGCTGGCGTGCGGCGCCGCAGTCGATCCTGGCGGTCGCCGTCGTCGCGGCCGAGACCGATGCGGAAGCCGGGCGGCTTGCGATGTCGATGGATCTCAACCGGCTGCGCCGCGATCGCGGCCAGTATCTGCCGCTGCCGAGCGTCGAGGAGGCAGAGGCCTATCCCTACACCGACGCCGAGCGCGCCTCGATCGCGCGCAACCGCGCGCGACTTTTCGTCGGCAGCCCCGCAACCGTGATGACGAAGCTGCAGCCGCTGATCGCGGCGAGCCAGGCGGATGAGCTGATGGTGATCACCGCGGTCTACGACCATGCGGCGCGGAAGAAGTCTTACAGCCTGCTTGCCGAGGCGTTCGGCTTGCAGAAGGCCGCCGCATCATGATCGTCGTCGCGGCGCAGGCCGGGACCCATCACCACCGATGGTTATTGTTGCGCGATGCTTGAACGACGAGTCCCATCCACAACATCGGCTGCGGCGTATGGGTACCGGCCTACGCCGGGACGACGTATGGAGACGGCTCGCACGACTCAGCTCTGCGTTTCGCTAAACGTCGCGCGGAACGGATGGCCGGGATAGACGCCGACGATACGGAATTCGCGCGAGAAGAATTTCAGCTCTTCCAGCGCGAAGGCAAGTCCGCGGTCGTCAGGATGACCGTCGACATCGGCATAGAATTGCGTGGCGAAGAAATTGCCGTCGACCATGTAGCTTTCGAGCTTGGTCATGTTGACGCCGTTGGTGGCGAAGCCGCCGAGTGCCTTGTAGAGCGCGGCGGGCAGATTGCGCACCCGGAAAACAAAACTGGTGACCAGCGGCCCGGAGCCCTGCGCAGCCCATTTAGCCTCGCGCGCCAGCACCACGAAGCGGGTGGTGTTGTGGGCCTCGTCCTCGATGTCCTCGGCGAGAATGTCGAGGCCATAGATTTCGGCGGCGAGGCGCGAGGCGATCGCCGCCACGCTCTTGTCGCCGCGCTCGGAAATATCGCGGGCGCTGCCGGCGGTGTCGCCGGCGACGATCGACCGGATGCCGAGCTTGCGGATGATGCGCCGGCACTGGCCGAGCGCGTGGACGTGGCTCTCCACGCTCTTGATGTCGGCGAGCTTGGTGCCCTTGACCGCCATCAGCTGGTGGCGGATCGGCAAGAACCATTCGCCGACGATGAACAGGCCCGAGGCAGGCAGCAAATGATGGATGTCGGCGACGCGGCCGGCGACCGAATTCTCGATCGGGATCATGCCGAGATCGGCCTCGCCCGAGGCAATCGCGGCCAGCGCGTCCTCGAAGGTCGGGCAGGGCATCGGCTCGGCGTCGGGATAGGCCTCGGCGATCGCGATATGGGAATTGGCGCCAGGCTCGCCCTGGAACGCGATTTTCAGCTTCTTGGTCATGGGTGGCCTTTTAGCAGCGGCTTAGGCTTTTGCCAGTATCCGCCGGGCGGTTTCGAGGTCGGCCGGGGTGTCGACGCCGCGGGGGACGGTGTCGACGATGGTGATGTCGATCCGCATCCCGGCCTCCAGCGCCCGCAACTGCTCGAGCTTCTCCTGCTGCTCCAGCGGCGAGGGCGGCAGCCGCACGAACCGCTCCAAGGCGGCACGACGGTATGCATAGAGGCCGATATGGTGGTAGCGCGGTCCGTCGCCGTAGGGCGCGGTGGCGCGGGTGAAATAGAGTGCGCGCAGCCGGTTCGCGCCGATCGGGGAGCCGACCGCCTTGACGACGCTGGGAGCCAGATCCTCCTCCTCGGTATGGATTCGCGAGGCCAGCGTCGAGATGTCGACGGTGGGATCGGCGAGCGGCGGCATCACGCTGCGGATCGTTTCTGACGTGATGGTCGGGAAATCGCCCTGCAGATTGACCACGATTTCGGCTGCGCCGTCCGGGTCGAGGATCGTCATCGCTTCATGGATCCGGTCCGAGCCGGAGGGATGGTCCGGGCGGGTCATGACGACCTCGCCGCCCGCAGCCTTCACTGCGGCTGCGATCTCCGCCGCGTCGGTTGCGACCGCGACCCGGCCGATCCCGGCCGCCTCGGCCCGTCGCAGCACATGGACGATCATCGGCGCGCCCGCGATATCGAGCAGCGGTTTGCCGGGGAGGCGCGTGGCGGCCATACGGGCCGGAATCAGCACCAAGGTACGGGGTTGGGTCATTCGTGTCGGGGCCCGTCCGGCCTGCGGAAATTGGCGGGGAGGAGGTTGAATTCGGCGCGTTTATACGGGTTGCCAGAGCGCGGGCAAACCGATATCTCAACCCTGCTTGGGGCGGTGCGATAAGGCCGATTCCCAGGTCTTTCCCCGCGGCCGTATTCCCGGCCTGAAGTCGACATTCAAGGCCCGGAGCCTGACCGAAATGGACTCCTTCGAACTCAACAAAATCCTCGGTGCGGTCCTCGGCACCTGCATCGTCGTCCTGGTGATGAGCTTTGCCGCCAGCGCGAAATTCGCGCCGAAGCTGCCGGAGAAGCCGGGTTTTGAGATCGCGGTGAAGGAAGAGTCCCATGGCGGTGGCGGCGAGGCCGCTGCGGCCGCCTCCGAGCCGATCGAGAAGCTGCTGCAGACCGCCTCCGTCGAGAAGGGCGCAGCCGCCGCCAAGAAGTGCCAGGCCTGCCATACCTTCGAGAAGGGCGGCCCCAACCGCGTCGGCCCGAACCTCTACGGTATCGTCGGCGAGAAGAAGGGCGAGGGCCGTGGCTTCAATTTCTCGGCCGCGATGAAGAGCAAGGGCGGCGACTGGTCCTTCGACGACCTGAACAAGTTCCTGACCAACCCGAAGGGCTTCGTCCCGGGCACCGCGATGGGCTTCGCCGGCGTGCCGAAGGACAGCGAGCGCGCCGACATCATCGCCTATCTGAATTCGAACTCGGAGCATCCGGCTCCGCTCCCGACCGCTTCGAAGTAACGAATTGCTTCGCGCAAGCATGCGGATGAAACGGCCAGGCACAGCCTGGCCGTTTTCGCATGGGGAATCCGCTGTCGCGGGGTTGTTATCGGGACGTTTCGCCGCACCGATATTGTTCCCGGGCCAATATCATGAGGAAAAAGCAACGTAATTTGTCGAACCGTTGCCTTATATTGGGTCCCATGTAACGGGGGCCGCAAGCAGGAAGACCGAATTTGGCGATCACCCGACGACACCTCCTTCAAGGCAGCGCACTGGCGGCACTCGCCCCGGCGCTCGGACTGAACTCCGGCCTGTCGGCGATCACGCCGGCACTCGCCGACGACGCCCCCAACGGGCTGAAATGGCGCCACGGCCTCTCCACCTACGGGGAAATCAAGTACCCGGCCGACTTCAAGCGTTACGATTATGTCAAGCCGGACGCGCCGAAGGGCGGCGTGGTGCGGCTATTCCAGCCCGGCACCTATGACAGCTTCAACCTGGTGGTTGCGGGATTGAAGGGCACGGTCGCCGCGGCGGTCACCCGCATTTACGACTCGCTGATGGAAGCCTCGCTCGACGAGCCCGATACCTATTACGGCGAGCTCGCCGAGGGCGCAGCCTTCCCCGACGATTTCTCTTACGTGATCTACCGCCTCCGTCCCGGGTCGCGCTGGCACGACGGCAAGCCGGTCACGCCTGAAGACGTGATCTTCTCCTTCGAGGCGCTGAAGGCGAACAGCCCGATGTTCAGCGCTTACTACCGGCATATCGCAAAGGCCGAGAAGATCGGCGATCGCGACGTCAAGTTCACCTTCGACAGCCCGGGCAACCGCGAGCTGCCGATGATCACCGGTCAGCTCGTCATCCTGCCCAAGCATTGGTGGGAGGGCACCGACGCGCAGGGCAAGAAGCGTGACATCACCGCGAGCACGCTGGAGCCGCCGCTCGGGTCCGGCCCCTACAAGATCAAGGAATTCGTCGCCGGACGATCGGTCGTGCTCGAGCGCGTCAAGGATTACTGGGGCAAGGACATTCCGATTGCGATCGGGCAGAACAATTTCGACGAGCTGCGCTACGAGTATTTCCGTGACGACACCGTCGCGCGCGAGGCGCTGAAGGCCGACCAGTTCGATTGGTACAACGAGCGCAGCGCCAAGGAATGGGCGTCGGCCTACGACGTTCCGCCGGTGCGCGAGAACCGGCTGCTCAAGGAGCTCTTCACCGTCCGCAATCAGGGCCGGATGCAGGGCTGGGTGTTCAACCTGAGGCGCCCGAAATTCGCGGACCCCAGGCTGCGCCGGGCCTTCAACTACGCGTTCGATTTCGAAGAGATGAACCGCGTGCTCTCGACCGGCGAGTACCATCGCGATTCGAGCTATTTCGACGGCATCCCCGATCTGATGGCGACCGGCCTGCCGGAAGGCAAGGAGCTCGAGCTCCTGGAGACGGTGCGTGACAAGGTGCCGCCGGAAGTCTTCACCACGCCCTACACGAACCCGGTCGGCGGCACGCCGGAAAACGTCCGCGCCAATCTGCGCGAGGCGACGCGGCTGCTGAAGGAAGCCGGCTTCGAGATCCGCGATCGCAAGCTGGTCGATTCCTCGGGCCAGCCGTTTACGGTCGAGATCCTCGGCAACAGCGGCGATTCCGGCATGGAGCGGATCACGCTGTTCTACAAGCCGAGCCTGGAGCGCCTCGGCATCACCGTCAATCTGCGCGCCGTCGACACCGTGCAGTACCAGAACCGGGTACGCGATTTCGATTTCGAGATGGTCACCCAGGTGTGGGGACAGTCGATCTCGCCCGGCAACGAACAGCGCGACAATTTCGGCTCGCAGGCTGCCGACCGGGCGGGCTCGAACAATCTTCCCGGCATCAAGAATCCGGCCGTCGATGCCATCATCGAGCGCATCATCTTCGCCAACAGCCGCGCCGATCAGATCGCCGCCGCCAAGGCGCTGGACCGGGTTCTGCTCTGGAACTTCTATTGCGTTCCACACTTCAACTACGACAAGCAGCGCTATGTCTATTGGGATCGCTTCAGCCATCCCGATCCGCTGCCGAAATACGCGGTTTCAGGATTTCCAAATCTCTGGTGGTACGACGTCGACAAGGCAGCCAAGCTCAAGCGTTCATAAGCTCAAGGATCCGCGCATGGCGCTATTCTCCCGTCGGCACGCACTCGGTCTCGGCATCGGCGCGTTGAGTGCTGCAGGCCTGCGGACTGCACCGGCACTGGCCGACAACGGAACCGAGATGCACGGCATGTCGGTGTTCGGCGACCTGAAATATCCCGCGGATTTCCAGCAGTTCGACTATGTCAATGTGAGGGCGCCGAAGGGCGGTGTGTTTTCGACGATTCCTTCGACACGTGCCTACAACCAGTCCTTCTACACCTTCAGTTCGTTCAACGCCTTCATCCTCAAGGGTGAGGGCGCGAAGGGCATGGAGCTGACCTTTGACTCTTTGATGGCGCGCGCGGCGGACGAGCCTGATGCGATGTACGGCCTGGCCGCAAGATCGGTCTCAATTTCTCCCGACAAGCTCACATACCGCTTCACGATGCGGCCCGAGGCCCGCTTTCATGACGGCTCGAAACTGACTGCGCAGGATGTCGCCTTCTCGCTCAACACGCTGAAGGAGAAGGGACATCCGTTGATCGTGGTGCAACTGCGCGATTTCGTGAAGGCCGAGGCGCCCGACGACGGCACTGTGATCGTGACCTTCGCGCCAAACCGCGCGCGCGATGTGCCCCTTTATGTTGCGGGTTTGCCGATCTTCTCGAAGGCCTATTATGCGAATCGGCAGTTCGAGGAGTCCACGCTGGAAGTTCCGCTTGGCTCCGGGCCGTACAAGGTCGGCAAGTTCGAGGTCAATCGTTACGTCGAGTATGACCGCATCAAGGATTGGTGGGCGGCAGACTTGCCGGTCAATCGCGGCAGCTACAATTTCGACACCGTGCGCTACGAATTCTATCGCGACCGCGACGTGGCGTTCGAGGGCTTCACCTCGAAGAGCTATCTGTTCCGCGAGGAGTTCACGGCCCGCGTTTGGGCGACGCGGTACGATTTCCCGGCACTCAAGGACGGACGGGTCAAGCGCGAAACATTGCCGGACGAGACTCCGTCCGGTGGACAGGGCTGGTTCATCAACACCCGTCTCGACAAGTTCAAGGACCCGCGCGTCCGCGAGGCGTTGATCTATGCCTTCGATTTCGAGTGGACCAACAAGACTATTATGTACGATGCGTATGCGCGCACCGTCTCGCCGTTCCAGAATTCGGACATGGTGGCGAACGGCTTGCCCTCGCCGGAAGAATTGAGACTGCTCGAACCGTTCCGGGGCCAGGTGCCGGATGAGGTGTTCGGCCAACCCTTTGTGCCGCCGGTGTCAGACGGATCGGGACAGGACCGCGCGCTCCTGCGCAAGGCGACGCAACTGCTCAACGAGGCGGGATGCGTCGTCAGGGACGGCAAGCTCCGGTTGCCTAACGGCGACCAGCTTACAATCGAGTTTCTGCTGGATGAGCCGACGTTCCAGCCGCATCACGCCAGCTTCATCAAGAATCTCAAGCCGCTTGGGATTGATGCGACCATCCGGCAGATCGACGCCGTGCAGTATCGCGCGCGCGTCGAGGCTTTCGATTTCGAGGTGACGACCGAGCGTATGTCCATGTCAGCGACGCCGGGTGACAGCCTGCGGCCTTACTTCTCGTCCCAGGCTGCGGCCACCAAAGGCTCCTACAATCTGGCGGGTGTTGCCAACCCGGCAATCGACGCATTGACCGAAAAGGCCATTAATGCCGAGACGCGGGCGGACTTGACCTTTGCTTGCCGCGCCCTCGATCGCGTCTTCCGCGCCGGCCGCTACTGGGTGCCGCAATGGTACCGCAACACGCATCCGATCGCCTATTGGGATCAGTTCGGCCATACCGAGAAGCTGGCGAAATATACCCAGGGCGTCGGTGCGCCGGAGAATTGGTGGTACGATGCGGCCAAGGCCGCCAAGCTCGAGCAGGCGAAGTAGCCGATGAGCGCCTATATCGCCCGACGTATCTTCCTGATGCTGCCGACGCTGCTCGGCATCCTGTTCGTCTCCTTCGTGGTCGTGCAGTTTGCCCCCGGCGGTCCGGTCGAGCGCGTCATCGCGCAGATCAACGGCGCCGACACCGGCGGCACCTCGCGGGTGTCGGGTGGCGGTGGCGATTTCGGCGCGCAGCGCGGCCAGGGCGCGGGGGCGGCCGGCGCCGTCAACTCGAAATATCGCGGCGCGCAGGGGCTCGATCCCGATTTCATCAAGAAGCTCGAGGTGCAGTTCGGCTTCGACAAGCCGGCGCCGGAGCGGTTCGCGCTGATGGTGTGGAATTTCGCACGGTTCGACTTCGGCGAAAGCTATTTCCGCAGCGTCAGCGTGCTCCAGCTGATCAAGGAGAAGCTGCCGGTCTCGATGTCGCTCGGCATCTGGATGACGCTCTTGACCTATCTGATCTCGATCCCGCTCGGCATCCGCAAGGCGGTGAAGGATGGCTCTCGGTTCGACACCTGGACCTCGGCCGTGATCATCATCGGCTTTGCGATCCCGGGCTTCCTGTTCGCGATCCTGTTGATCGTGCTGTTCGCCGGCGGCTCGTTCCTCAACATCTTCCCGTTGCGCGGCCTGACCTCGGACGGCTGGTCGCAATTCCCCTGGTACTGGAAGATCATCGATTATTTCTGGCACCTGACGCTGCCGCTGGTGTCGATGGCGCTCGGCGCCTTCGCCACCATGACGTTGCTGACGAAGAATTCGTTCCTCGACGAGATACGCAAGCAATATGTGATGACCGCGCGCGCCAAGGGCTGCAGCGAGCGCCAGGTGCTGTACGGCCACATCTTCCGCAACGCCATGCTGATCGTGATCGCGGGCTTCCCGGGCGCGTTCATCCACGCCTTCTTCTCGGGCTCGCTGCTGATCGAGACCATCTTCTCGCTCGACGGGCTCGGCCTGCTCGGCTTCGAGAGCGTCCTCAACCGCGATTATCCGGTGGTGTTCGGGACGCTGTTCATCTTCTCGCTGGTCGGACTGGTGGTCAATCTGATCTCCGATCTGGCCTATATGTGGATCGATCCGCGGATCGACTTCGAGGCGCGGGAGGTCTGATGACGATGCTCGCGCCCCAGCCGGTCGAGACCACGACGCAATCGCCGATGGGTGAGGCGGTGCCCGCCACCCGCCACGCCTTCGCGCCGTCGCCGCTCAACCAGCGGCGCTGGCAGAACTTCAAGGCGAACCGCCGCGGCTACTGGTCGTTCTGGATATTCCTCGTGCTGTTCGTGCTGTCGCTGTTCGCCAATTTCATTGCCAACGACAAGCCGCTGGTCGTCAAATATGACGGCCGCCTCTACTGGCCGGTGGTGTTCACCTATGCCGAGACCACTTTCGGCGGCGATTTCGAGACCGCGGCCGACTATCGCGATCCCTATCTGCAGAAGCAGATCGCCGCCAAGGGCGGCAGCATGATCTGGCCGCCGATCCGCTATTCCTACGACAGCCGCAACCTCGACCCGCCGACGGCGGTGCCGTCGAAGCCGACCTGGCTCCTGACCGAAAAGCAGTGCGCGGACGTGGTGAAGCGGAAGGGGCTGACCGGCTGCCGCGACCTCGAATACAACTGGCTCGGCACCGACGATCAGGGCCGCGACGTCGTCGCACGATTGATCTACGGCTTCCGCATCTCGGTGCTGTTCGGCCTGACGCTGACCATCCTGTCCTCGATCATCGGCGTTGCCGCCGGCGGCGTGCAGGGCTATTTCGGCGGCTGGATCGATCTCGGCTTCCAGCGCTTCATCGAGATCTGGACCGCGATCCCCTCGCTCTATCTGCTGCTGATCATCTCGGCGGTGCTGCCGCCGGGCTTCTTCATCCTGCTCGGCATTCTGCTGTTGTTCTCCTGGGTCTCGCTGGTCGGCCTGGTGCGCGCCGAATTCCTGCGCGGCCGCAACTTCGAATACATTCAGGCGGCGCGCGCGCTCGGCGTCTCCAACCGCGTGATCATGTTCCGCCATCTGCTGCCGAACGCGATGGTCGCGACCATGACGTTCCTGCCCTTCATCGTCTCGTCTTCGGTGATGACGCTGACGGCGCTGGATTTCCTCGGCTTCGGCCTGCCGCCCGGTTCGCCCTCGCTCGGTGAATTGCTGTCGCAGGGCAAGGCCAATGTGCAAGCGCCGTGGCTCGGCCTCACCGGCTTCTTCTCGGTCGCGATCATGCTGTCGCTCCTGATCTTCATCGGCGAAGCCGCGCGCGACGCCTTCGATCCGCGCAAGACGTTCTCGAAGGGCTGACGCATGGACGCGACCAACCAGCCCCTGCTCGACGTCAGCGACCTCTCGGTTGCCTTCGGCCGCTCGCTTGCGGTCGATCGCGTCTCTTTCTCGATCAAGCGCGGCGAATGCACGGCGCTGGTCGGCGAGTCCGGCTCGGGAAAATCGGTCAGCGCGCTGTCGGTATTGAGGCTGCTGCCCTATCCGGCGGCATCGCATCCCTCGGGGGCGATCCGTTTCAAGGGCCGCGATCTCCTGGGATCGTCGGAACGCGAGATGCGCGGGATTCGTGGCAACGACATCTCGATCATCTTTCAGGAGCCGATGACCTCGCTCAATCCGCTCCACACCATCGAATCCCAGATCGGCGAGATCCTGTCGCTGCACAGCGGCATCAGCGGTACCGCGGCGCGGGCGCGGACGCTGGAGTTGCTCGGCCAGGTCGGCATCCCCGAGCCGGAGACGCGGCTCAAGAGCTATCCGCATCAATTGTCCGGCGGCCAGCGCCAGCGCGTGATGATCGCGATGGCGCTTGCCAACGAGCCCGATCTGCTGATCGCGGACGAACCGACCACCGCGCTCGACGTCACCGTGCAGGCGCAGATCCTCGCCTTGCTGGCCGAGATCCGCGCGCGGCTCGGCATGAGCCTGTTGTTCATCACCCACGACCTCGGCATCGTCCGCCGCATCGCCGACACAGTCTGCGTGATGAACAACGGCAAGATCGTCGAACAGGGCCCGGTCGAGCAGGTCTTCACCGCGCCGAAGCACGCCTATACGAAGGCGCTGCTGGCGGCCGAGCCGAAGCCCGATCCGGCGCCGCCGCAGCCGGACGCGCCGGTCGTGATGTCGGCGGACAATCTCAAGGTCTGGTTTCCGATCAAGCGCGGGCTGATGCGCTCGACCGTCGGCCACATCAAGGCGGTCGATGGCGTCAGCCTTGCGGTGCGCAAGGGCGAGACGCTCGGCGTCGTCGGCGAATCCGGCTCCGGCAAGACCACGCTTGGGCTCGCGCTGCTCCGGCTGATCTCGTCCGATGGCCCGATCGTGTTCCTCGGCAAGGACATCCAGGGCCTGCGCTTCAAGCAGATGCTGCCGTTCCGTCGCGACATGCAGATCGTGTTCCAGGATCCGTTCGGCTCGCTCAGCCCGCGCATGTCGGTGGCCGACATCATCGCCGAGGGGCTCGAGGTGCACCAGAAGCAGCTGTCGCGCGAAGAGCGCGAGGTGCGGGTGATCAAGGCGCTCAAGGATGTCGGGCTCGATCCCGACTGGCGCTTCCGCTATCCGCACGAATTCTCCGGCGGCCAGCGCCAGCGCATCTCGATCGCGCGCGCGGTCGTGCTGGAGCCGAACTTCGTCGTGCTGGACGAGCCGACCAGTGCGCTCGACATGCTGCTGCAGGCCCAGATGGTCGATCTTCTGCGCGACCTGCAGCGCAAGCGCGACCTCACCTACATGTTCATCTCGCACGATCTGCGCGTGGTGGCCTCGCTCGCGAGCCACCTGATCGTGATGAAATCCGGCAAGGTCGAGGAGGAGGGGCCGGCCTCCGAGCTGTTCAAGAACCCGAAGAGCGACTACACCCGCGCGCTGTTCGCCGCCGCGTTCCGCATCGAAGCGGCCGGCGAGGGGACGGTGGCGACGTAGCCATCTCTCTCGTTCCACGTCGTCCTGAGGTGCGAGCGGAGCGAGCCTCGAAGGATGCGTGGCCCGAGTTGGGCCGTGGATCCTTCGAGACGCGCTTCGCGCTGCTCAGGATGACGGAAGACGCCCGTCGCGCCAATTAAGGCCGCTTGATCGCGGCGACCTCGCTGCCGCCGGCCTTGATCCGTGCGATCGCGGCGTGTGTGTTCTCCACCACCGTTGCCATGTGATGCGCGTTGGCGTGCACGATCGTCGTCGCATCGCGCACGATGGCGACATGGGCCTTCCAGAAGATCAGGTCGCCGCGCTGCAGATGCCTCGATTCCGCTGCCGTCAATTCGCGGCCGAGCCCGTCCTGCTGCATGTCGCTGTCGCGCGGGCAGCCGGTGCCGGCGGCGGTCAGCGCGATCTGCACCAGGCCGGAGCAATCGATGCCGAGGCTCGACTTGCCGCCCCAGAGATAAGGCGTGCCGACGAACTGCTCGGCGATTGCCACGAAATCCTGCGCCATCGTGTCGAGAGAGGCGAGATGCCGGCTTGGCAGATGCCAGCCCTCGCGGGTCACCGCGAACGGACCGTCCTCGCGGGCAATTGCGAGCCTGGTCCCCATCGCCAGCGCTTCGACCGGCGGCAGCTTGATCGACGGTCCCGGAAACGCCAGCGTGCGCAGCGCCGTCACCTTGTGCGTCGGTGCCGGGCCGGGCGCCGTCAGCGCGGCCTCGGCAATCCAGCCGACATAGCCGTCATCGGCGAGCTGGCCCCAGGCCCAGCCTTCGCCGTTGCGGTCGTAGACCGTGATGCGTTCGCCTTTCAGCGCCTGCGTCATCTGTTCGGCATCGGCCGCCGGCGCGCGCCGCAGCGGCGCGATGGCGTCGCCGACCTCGAGTGTCTCGCCGTCGACGAAGCGCGCCGCCTTCACCTTGCCCTCGAGATATTTTGCCGCGACGTCCTTGCGGGCCGGCGTCAGTCTGACATCATGCATAGCGCTGGCTCAGCAATTTGTAGATTGCGCGCGCGGCCTGGCACTCGCCGCCTTCGGGGCGGCCGGGCTTTGCCGACGGCGTCCAGCCATAGATGTCGACATGCAGCCAGCTCCTGGCGTGCTCGACGAAGCGCTGCAGGAACAGCGCGCAGGTGATCGAGCCGGCGAAACCGCCCGACGGCGCGTTGGTGATGTCGGCGGTCTTGGAGTCGAGCCAGGCATCGTAGGCCGGCCACAGCGGCATCCGCCACAACGGGTCGTTCTCGCTCCTTGCATATGCTGCAACGTCGCCGGCGAGCGCCTCGTCATTGGTGTAGAACGGCGGCAGATCCGGGCCGAGCGCCACGCGCGCCGCGCCGGTCAGCGTGCCGAGATCGACCAGCAGGTCCGGCGTCTCCTCGTCGGCCAGCGCCAGCGCGTCGGCGAGCACCAGCCGCCCTTCGGCATCGGTGTTGCCGATCTCGACGGTGATGCCCTTGCGCGACTTGAAGATGTCGAGTGGACGGAACGCGTTGCCGGCAACCGCGTTCTCGACCGCCGGGATCAGCACGCGCAGCCGCACCTTCAGCTTCGCATCCATCACCATCTGCGCCAGCGCCAGCACATTGCCGGCGCCGCCCATATCCTTCTTCATGATCAGCATGCCGCTCGACGGCTTGAGGTCGAGCCCGCCGGTGTCGAAGCAGACGCCTTTGCCGACCAGCGTCACCTTTGGATGCGCCGGATCGCCCCAGCTCAGATCGATCAGCCGCGGCGCGCGGGTCGATGCCATGCCGACGGCGTGGATCAGCGGGAAGTTCTGTGCGAGCTCGTCACCATCGATGCAATTGAAGGCGGCGCCGAACCGCGTTGCGAGGTCGCGCGCCGCCTCAGCGAGCTCGGCCGGGCCCATGTCGTTGGACGGCGTGTTGATGAGGTCGCGCGCCAGTGCCGCGGCATCCGCCATCCGCGCGATCTCGGCCGTGTCGACGCCATCGGGCGGCACCAGGCGGACCTCGGGGGTCTTGTTCTTGCGATAGCGGCCGAAGCGGTAGCAGCCGAGCGCGAAGGCGAGCGTCGCAAGCCGCGTGTCATGCGGCGCATTGGCAAAGCGATAGACGCCCGGCGGCAGCAGGCCGGGCAGGGCGCCGGCACGGAACGGATCGCGCGCCTTGTGGTCTGCATCCTCGAGGCCGAACAGCACCTGCGCGATGCCGCCATCGGCTGCCGGCAGGGCGAGCGCCTTGCCCGGCTTGGCCGCAAAGTCATTGGCCTCCGCGAACTGGCGCGCCGGCGCCGGCAACTCGCTGCGGATCGCATCCCATGTCGCCTTGCTGGCGAAGGTGATCGGCGTGACGGCGGTCGTGGGTGCGGTCTCGAACACGGATGGCATGCGGCTCTCGGCTGTTCTGGCGTCGTTGCTGGTGACTAACACGCCTTTCGCGATGGATGGTAGCGCGCCCGCGGTGACGCGACCTGCGGGACTGGAACCGGCGTGCCGGCCGCCGGTGCCGCAGTTAACCAGACGTTAGGGTTAACAGTCTATTGCTGGCACGCTCGGCTCGATCCATTTGCCCGATTTCGTGAGTCACAGTGCCATGCGTCGACAGTCCATTTTGACCCGGCATCTTAGTTCCGCGGCCCTCGTGGCGGTCCTCGCCGCCGGGCTTGGCGGTTGCCAGACCATGTCAGACGTCACCGGATCGATCGCGTCCCGGTCCGATCCGGTGCCAGACGATCCGCGCCGCAATCTCGAAGTGTATGGCGAGCGCTATCGCAAGAATCCCAAGGATGTCGACGCCGCGATCGCTTACGGGCAGGCGCTGCGCATGACCGGACAGCGTTCGCAGGCCTGCGCCGTGCTGGAGCAGGCCACACTCGCCAGCCCGGGCAGCAAGCCGCTGCTCGCCGCCTATGGCCGCGCGCTCGCCGACAACGGCAATTCGCAGGCCGCATTCGACGTGCTGAGCCGCGCGCACAGTCCGGACAATCCTGACTGGCGGATCCTGTCGGTGCAGGGCACCACGCTCGACAAGTTGAACCGGCACGAGGAAGCGCGGCGCTATTACGCCAGTGCCCTTCGACTGGCTCCCGACGAGCCGTCGGTGCTGTCCAATCTCGGCCTGTCCTACATGCTGACCAAGGAATTGCCGAAGGCGGAAGAGACGCTGCGCCAGGCCTATGCCAGCGCCCGCGCCGATACCCGCATCCGGCAGAACCTTGCCCTCGTCGTCGGCCTGCAGGGCCGCTTCGCGGAGGCCGAGACCATCGTCAAGGCCGACCTCCCGGCCGATGAGGCGGCCGCCAACGTCGCCTATCTCCGCGACATGCTGAACCGCAAGGACGGGCCGCGCATTTCCTCGCGCGCCGCGCCTGTCGTCGCCAAGGACGACTAAGCCAACACGGCAACTTCCACACCTCCCCTTAAAAAGGGGAGGTCGCTTTGCTCGCCAGAGCAAAGCGGGTGGGTCATCTCTTGCCGCGAGCAGCGTCGTCTGCGGCTGACGCCCGTCCCGACCTTCCCCCTTTCAGGGGGGAGGGGAAGGCAGCCGGCGTTGCGGCGCGGCTCAATGCATCGTGGCGATCTTGATGTAGGACGGCCCGAGGATCACGATGAAAAGGCAGGGCAGGAAGAACAGGATCATCGGCACGGTCAGCTTGGGCGGCAGCGCTGCCGCCTTCTTCTCAGCCTCGTTCATGCGCATGTCGCGGTTTTCCTGCGCCATCACGCGCAGGCTCTGGCCGAGCGGCGTGCCGTAGCGTTCGGATTGCTGCAAAGCCATGCACACCGACTTCACGCCTTCGAGCCCGGTGCGGCGCGCCAGGTTCTCGTAGGCGGACTTGCGGTCCTGCAAATAGGACAGTTCCGCGGTGGTCAGCGCGAACTCCTCCGACAGCGCGATCGACTGTCCGGCGATCTCGTTCGCCACCTTCCGGAACGCGACTTCGACCGACATGCCCGACTCGATGCAGATCAGCAGCAGGTCGAGCGAATCCGGGAAGGCGCGCTTGATCTGGAGCTGGCGCTTGGAGATCGCGTTCTTCAGGAACAGCATCGGCGCCTGGAGGCCGGCATAGGCCGCACCGACGCAAATGCCGATCTTGAGCGTGAGCGACCAGGTCGCGCCCGCGATGAAGAACGTATAGACGATGGCGCCGAGCAGCAGCACGATCGGCGTCACCGCGCGGGCGAACAGGAAGGTGACGTAGGGAGCGTGGCCGCGATAGCCCGCCATCACGAGCTTCTCAAGCGCCGCTTCCTGGGCGAGCCATTTCGTGAGGTTGAGATCATCCACCACCCGGGAGACCACCTGCTTCGGGGTCTGCCGCAGCGCGACCTTCTCCGTCTTGGCGAGACGATCGCGCTCGCGCTGCCGGAGACGCTCCCGCTCGCTGGCGACGGCCTTCATGCGCTTGTTGAGGTCGCCGCCGGCGAGCAGCGGCATCACCAGCGTGTAGACCGTCGCGCTTGCCGCGATGAAGGCAAGCAGCATGGTCATGAACCTGACGTCGTGGAGCTTGGCGACCAGAATATCAATCATGCTGCACCGTCAGAAATCGAAGTTGATCATCTTCTTCATCACCAGCACGCCTATCGACATCCAGACGGCGCAGGCAACCAGCATGAGCTGGCCCATCGAGTTCGTCCACAGCAGGGCGATGTAGTCCGGCGTCGTGAGGAACACGAGGATCATCACGATCGGCGGCAGCGAGCCGATGATGGCGGCGGAAGCTTTCGCTTCCATCGACATCGCCTGGATCTTCTCGGCCATCTTCTTGCGGTCGCGCAGCACCCGCGACAGGTTACCGAGCGCTTCCGACAGATTGCCGCCGGACTTCTGCTGGATCGCGATCACGATGCCGAAGAAGTTCGCTTCCGGCAGCGGCATGCGTTCGTACAGCCGGGCGCAGGCTTCGCCAAGCGGCATGCCGATCGCCTGGGTCTCGATGATCGCAAGGAACTCGCTGCGCAGCGGCTCAGATGCGTCGTTGACGACCGCCTTGAGCGATTCGAACAGCGGCAGGCCGGCCTTGATGCCGCGCACGATGACGTCGACGGCGTCGGGCAGCGCCTTCAGAAAGGCTTTTTCCCGCCGCTTCTTCAAGAAGCCGAGCAGCCAGCGCGGCAGGCCGAGACCCATGGCAAAGCCGATGCCGGCCGCGCCCAGCAGGCCTCCGCCGACCATGAATGCTGCGCCGAACCCGAACAGGCCGAGGCCGCCGGAGATCATCCAGAATTTCTGCTCGGACCACTCCAGTCCGGCCTGCGAGATGCGCACGCCGAGCGGGACTTTCTTGTCCTTCTGCCGGCGCGCCTCGAGCTCCTTGAGCGATCCTTCGACCTGCTCGCGGCGGGAGCGCTGCGTGCGGTCGGTGCTTCGCGGCGTCGATGGTTCGCTGCGTGCCACCGATGCGCGGCGCGACTCGGCCTTCTTTTCCCCCGAGAGGTAGGGATAGAGGAAGACCCAGGCGATGCCGCCCACGGTGGTGGCGGCGAGGAAGGCCAGGGCAAGGGTTTGCGTCTGCATCCTGCGTTCCCCTAGACCGGCGCCGGCGAGTCGGAGGCATCCAGCGCCGCCGCAAGCCGCTTCTCTTCATTGTAGTAGCGCGCACGCTCCCAGAAGCGCGGCCGGCCGATGCCGGTTGAGCGGTGCTTGCCGATGATCTTGCCGTTGGCATCTTCCCCGACCACGTCGTAGAGGAAGATGTCCTGGGTGATGATGGTATCGCCTTCCATGCCCATCACCTCGGTGATGTGGGTGATGCGGCGCGAACCGTCGCGCAGGCGCGCGGCCTGCACGATGATGTCGACCGAGGCGCAGATCATCTCGCGAATGGTGCGCGAGGGAAGCGAGAAGCCGCCCATGGTGATCATGGATTCGCAGCGCGACAGCGCTTCGCGGGGATTGTTGGCGTGCAGCGTTCCCATCGAGCCGTCATGGCCGGTGTTCATCGCCTGCAACAGATCGAACGCCTCGGGTCCGCGGACTTCGCCGACGATGATGCGCTCGGGCCGCATACGCAGGCAGTTGCGGACCAGTTCGCGCATCGTGACCTGGCCCTCGCCCTCGATGTTCGGCGGCCGGGTTTCCAGCCGCACCACATGCGGCTGCTGCAGCTGAAGTTCGGCGGCGTCTTCGCAGGTGATGATGCGTTCGTCGTGCTCGATATAGTTGGTCAGGCAGTTCAGCAGCGTGGTCTTGCCCGAGCCGGTACCGCCCGAGATGATCACGTTGCAGCGGACACGGCCGATGATCTGCAGGATGGTCGCCCCTTCCGGCGTGATCGCGCCGAACTTGACGAGCTGGTCCAGCGTCAGCTTGTCCTTCTTGAACTTACGAATGGTGAGCGCAGGTCCGTCGATCGCCAGCGGCGGCACGATGGCGTTGACGCGCGAGCCGTCGGCGAGGCGGGCGTCGCAGATCGGCGACGATTCGTCGACGCGCCGGCCGACCTGGCTGACGATGCGCTGGCAGATGTTGAGCAGCTGCTGGTTGTCGCGAAAGCGGATGCCGGTGCGCTGGATCTTGCCGGCGACTTCGATGAATACGGTGCCGGCGCCGTTGACCATGATGTCGGCGATGTCGTCGCGCGACAATAGCGGCTCCAGCGGTCCGTAGCCGAGCACGTCGTTGCAGATGTCGTCGAGCAGCTCTTCCTGCTCGGCGATCGACATCACGATGTTCTTGATCGCGATGATCTCGTTGACGATGTCGCGGATTTCCTCGCGCGCCGACTCGCTGTCCAGCTTGGCGAGCTGGGCAAGGTCGATCGCCTCGATCAGGGCGCCGAAGATCGTCGCCTTGACCTGGTAGTAGTTGTCCGAGCGGCGGGCTTCGACGGCGGGAGCAGGCGGTGGCTTGGCAGGGGCCAGCGGCGGTGACGATATCGTCGGGGCGGCGGACTCGCGCGCCATCGGCGACGAGCCGGCAGGCTCCGGCGTCTGAAAAGCGGGCTTGGCTGCCCGCATATCCCCATCGTTTCCGCTACGCTTACCAAACACGACGTCTTGACTCCACGCGGGCCACTATTTGGACCGCAGCTTTTCGAGCAGGGGCGACAGGAAGGACCCCCTTGGCTTCTTGGTTTCGCCGCGGCCTGTCAGCCGCTGCGCCATCTGCAGAAACATCTCGACTGCGCGGTGATTGGCGGAGATTTCCGCGATCATCTGGCCGTTGTTGGCGGCCGAACCGAAGATCTGCGGATCGAACGGGATGGCGGCGATCGGCGGGCTTTCGATCGCCTTGGCGAATTCGCCTGCCGCGATCTCCGGCCGCTTCGGCACGCCGACCTGGTTCAGGCAGTAGAGCGGCGCGCGGTCGTTCGGCCGCGACGCCTTCAAGAGGTCGAACATGTTCTTGGCGTTGCGCAGATTGGCGAGGTCGGGCGCCGCCACGATCAGGATGTCGTCGGCCGCGATCAGCGCGCGCTTGGTCCAGCCGGACCATTGGTGCGGCACGTCGAGCACGATGCAGGGCATCGTGGTGCGCAGCGTGTCGAAGATCGCATCGAACGCTTCGGCGCCGAAATCGTAGACCTTGTCGAGCGTGGCCGGCGCCGCCAGCAGGCTTAGATGGTCGGTGCATTTCGACAGCAGGCGGTCGACGAAGGCGGTATCGACACGGTCCGGCGAGAACACCGCATCCGCGATGCCTTGTGCCGGGTCCTGGTTGTAGTTGAGGCCGGCGGTGCCGAATGCAAGGTCGAGATCGGCCACTACGGAATCCAGCGCCAGATCGCGGGCGATCGCCCAAGCGATATTGTGGGCGATCGTCGAGGCGCCGACGCCGCCCTTCGCGCCGACGACGGCGATGACGCGGCCGACCGCCTTGGCTTCCGGCGCCGAGAACAGGTTGCAGACCGCGCGCACCACGTCGATCGCATGGGCCGGCGCGATCACGTAGTCGCTGACGCCGCGGCGCACCAGCTCGCGATACAGCGTGACGTCGTTGACCCGGCCGATCACGACCACCCTTGTGCCGGCGTCGCACACCGTGGCGAGCTGGTCGAGCCCGGCCAGAATGTCGCTGCGGCCCTCGGTCTCGAGGATGATGACATTGGGCGTCGGCGCCGAGCGATAGGCCTCGATGGCAGCCGCCATGCCGCCCATCTGGATCTTGAGGTGGGCCTTGGCCAGCCGGCGATCCTCGCCCGCCGACTGCACGGCGGCAGCGGTCTCGACCGTCTCGCAGAACGCCTGGACCGAGACCCGTGGCGCCGGAGCAATATGGTCGTCCACGGCCTGCGGCGGGGCGTCCGTCTGCTCTTCGGAGTTTTGCTGCGCGTAGGTGATCATTTTCCTGTGTCGCTTAGCTTGGCCCTGTCGGACTCGGGATACGTCGTGGCGGTGGTGGTGCCCTTGCGATACTTGTCGAAGGCGATATTGCGGCGCGACGTGTAGGCAGGGGTCTCCGCGCGCGGCTGCACGAGGTCAGTCGGGTCTTCGACCATGGCTGCGAGGTTGCGCTGATTGGCGCAGCCGAAATTGTAGTATTGCTTGTTCTGGATGTAGGAACCGTTGTGCATCGACGGGCCGAGATCTTCCGGCCAGAGGCCGCACGGCCCGGCCTCCGCCTTCATCTTTGGATAGTTCACACGGATCGCAGGCATCAGGCGCGGATTCTCGGGATGGTATTTGCGCACGAGGATCCCGCGCGGCGGCACGCCGGCGGCGGCGAAGGTCGCCTGGATCTCGCGCAACGATTCCTGCGCGGGCCGGGCGTTCGGCGTGTCGGCGGGAACGTCGATGGTGACGGCGCCGGTGCCCTCACGCATCCAGTCCCGCGCCATTCCCATCACCTCGGCGCGCTGCTCGGCGGTCAGGCCGCCGCGGCTGCGGCCGACGAAGACCACGATCGAGCGATCGGCCTCGGTCACTGCGATAGGGTGACGCTGGCGATAGTCGGCCGGCGAGTCTGCCATCGCGAAACTGTTGTCGGCGGCGTGCTGGCAGGCGCCGAGCGTCATGGCAAGGCCGACGAGCGCTCCGGCGAGACCGGCCGTGC
This sequence comes from Bradyrhizobium sp. USDA3010, assembly GCF_056429065.1. NCBI lineage: Bacteria > Pseudomonadati > Pseudomonadota > Alphaproteobacteria > Hyphomicrobiales > Nitrobacteraceae > Bradyrhizobium > Bradyrhizobium sp. USDA3010. The sequence goes on along the minus strand of NZ_JBWJZD010000019.1, from coordinate 69,798 downwards.
GCTTGTAATCGGCGGATGTTCTGGGTGTGGTCTGTGTCATCGTCCGCCTCAGTCGGTAATGAAGCCGTAGGTGCCGCGGTAATTCCGCGCCGGCTCGGTGCGGCCAGGCACACCGTAGACGCGATTGATGCTGCCAAGCAGGTCGGCCTGCGGATCGGACGCGTTGGCAAAGCCGTCATCCGGACGCGACAGGTCCTTCTGCGCCACGGCACGAACGACATAGGGCGTCACCAGAACCATTAGTTCGGTCTGGTTGTTGACGAAGTCCCGGCTGCGGAACAGCGTGCCGAGCACGGGCAGGGACGCCAGTCCCGGAAGGCCGTTGATCGCCTGCTTGGTCTGATCCTGGATCAGGCCGGCCATGGCCATCGAGCCACCCGAGGGAATTTCCAGCGTGGTCTCGGCGCGGCGGGTCTTGATCGACGGGATCGTCGTTCCACCCGCGCCGCCGGTCAGCGCGTTCTCGGTCGAGACTTCCGACACTTCCGTCATCACGCGCAGGCTGATGCGCCCTTCGGTCAGCACCACCGGCGTGAAGTTGAGCGAAATGCCGAACTTCTTGAAGCTGACGGTCTGGACGCAATTCCCGATCGCGCCCGTCGACGAGGTCTGACAGGTCACGCCGGTCGGAATTGGAAACTCGCCGCCCGAGATGAAGGTCGCCGATTCGCCTGATATCGCGGTCAGGTTCGGTTCGGCGAGCGTCCGCACGACGCCGGCGCTTTCCATGGCGCGGATCGTCGCCGACACCGACGATCCGAACGATGTCGTGAGCGCGTTGCCGGACACCAGCGGTGAGCTGTTCGCGGTGAACGGGTTGCTGTTGGCGAATTTTACCACGGTCGTGCCGTAGTTGAGGTTTGCGGTGAGGTCGATGCCGAGCTGCTTGATCAGGCTGCGCGAGACTTCGGCGACCGTGACCTTCAGCATCACCTGGTCGCGGCCGCGAACCGTGATGGAGTTCACGACCTTTTCCGGGCCGCCGACCAGCCGCGCGGCGATCTCGCCGGCCTGCTGTGCGTCGATCGGGCTCGCTGCGCTCCCGCTCAGCATCACGCCGTCGCCGACGCCCTCGATCTGGATATCGGAATTCGGCAATGCCGCGCGCAGCGCGGCGCGCACGCCGTTGAGATCGCGCTTGACAGCGATGTCATAGGCCGCGATCTGCTGGCCGGCGGCGTCGAAGAACACGATGTTGGTCTGGCCGACCGTCGCGCCGATGATGTAGGCGCGTTGCGCCGAGCGGACCACGGCGTTGGCGATCTTGGGATCGGCGACCAGCACGTCCTTGATGTCGCGAGGCAGATCGATCACGATCGACTTGCCGACGCCGAGCGAGAGAAAGCGGGCATTCATCTGGCCGCCGTCGGCCGATGCGGCAGGGGCAGGCGCGGCGCGGTAATCGCTCGCCACCACCGGTGTCAGCGCCGGATTGAGCGTGAGCGCCGCGACGGCCGAGAACGACAATGCGCGGACCATGAAGGCCCGCATCGTCCGTTGAGTTGCCCCGCCCTTCATCACGTGTGTCCTCATGGTCACTTCTGCATCGTCGCCTGGTTGGCAACGCCAAAGCGGATGACGTTGATCGTGTCACCGCGCTTCTGCCGGTTGTCGTCGGTCTTGGTGTCGGGCGCGTTGTTGTCGGCGATGCTGCGCAGCGCCAGCGACAGGACGCCGCTCTGGCGCGCGCGCGCCAGCGTCTCGGTCTGTTCGGGCTTCAGCTCAAGCGTCACCGTCTTGCCGATCAGTGCATTGGTGCCGTCCTTTTCCTTCGGCGCCTGGTCGATCGCGAGCACGCGAACGTTGGTCAGGATCACTTCGGAGTTGACGATGTCGGCGCCATTGCGGTCCGGATTCTTGTCCCGCTTCGACAGCAGGACGTCGACCCGGTCATTCGGCAGGATGAAGCCGCCGGCGCCGGTCTCGGGTGAGATTTCGGTCGATACCGCCCGCATGCCGGTCGGCAGGATCGCGGCCATGAAGCCGCTGCCGTCGGCCTTGACGAGCTTCTGCTCGCGAATCGGTTCGCCCTGGATGAACGGGGCGCGCGCGATCGAGCCGGTCACGTCCTTGATCGCTTCGGCGTTGCTGTCCCTGCGCATGAAGCTGGCGCTGGCGGTTGCCGCCGGCCAGGTCTGCCATTGCAAATCCTCGGGCTTGACGGCCTGGCCGAGGCCGATGTCGGTTTTCGCGACCAGGATGTCGACGGTGGGCAGCTGCGCGACCGGCGGAGCCGGCGCCGGCTTGTCGTCGCTTCCGCTCGCCAGATAGAGCGCCGCAAGGCCGGCGCAGCCTGCGATTGCGAGGACCAGAATGCGGGCCTTATCCATTACGCTTCACTTTCCACATGACGCCGCGACGCTGCCGCCGCCGTGATGGGAGTTGACCAGCTATTCGTCAAAGCATGGTTAATGAGGCGTATCTAAATCGCCTTAACGCGCGGTTACCGCTGCTTTCTCAGCGCATGGCGAAGTGCGCGAGATCGATCGTCTTGATCCAGTCCGTCTCGGGATAGATCAGCAGGGCGCCGAGGGCGAGTGCGATGCCGTAGGGAATTCCGGTCTGCTTGTCGTGCAGGCGGCTGAGCCAGGCCTGGTTCGCGAGCGCATAGGGCAGCGGCCATTGCCGGAGCTGCAGCAGCAGCACCGTCAGCGCACCGCCGAACAGCGACGCGAAGACCAGATAGGGGAGCAGATGCTCGAACCCGAACCACAGGCCGGCTGCGGCCGCGACCTTGGCGTCTCCGCCACCGACCCAGCCCATCGCAAACATGCCGAATGCCACCACCAGAACCAGCGCGCCCGCGCCGGCATGGTTGAGGATCTCGTGCACGCCCATCCCGGTCAGCGGCGCCAGGACGAAGAAGCCGGCCGCCAGCGCCAGCGAGATTCGGTTCGGGATCGTCATGGTCAAGAGATCGCTCGCCGCCGCGAAAGCCATCAGGGCCGGAAACAACATCAAGCGTGCGATGTCGAGGATCATGGATTCATGCCGTCAAGCTGGAGCTGCGGTCGAGACCCGACGCTAGCGGCCAATGGTGAACAATCGGGAAAGGACGCCATGGTCGCCATCAAGGCGCCGACGGCCGGTCCGCCAAATAGCAAAGGTCCCGGGGGTGCCGGGACCTTTGATGTGAATTCGTCGGAACCGGCTTACTTCAGCGAGCTGGCGACCGTGTTGAAGGTGCCCGAGAGATTCTTGCCGACGCCGTTGACTGCCGCGATGATCGCGATGGCGATACCGGTGGCGATCAGGCCGTATTCGATGGCGGTCGCGCCCGATTCATCCTTCACGAAGCGCGAGACGAGATTCTTCATAAATAGCTCCTGTGTACACGTGGCTGGTCGAACTAGGTTTGGTCTCGCCGGCGTTCTCAGCACCGTGACCATTGCGGCACCCTACGGTTCGACAATTTCGGCGCGGTTAATTTGATCGTATAAACACACCGGGAACCCGCAGTTGTTGCGCACAGTAAATTTGGAATTAAGCGGACCGCTAAGATTGCGCATTGTTGCCGGGGCCCGCTATCGGCACCTGTTCACGGCTCCTTAAGCGCACATCTATACCCATGGGGCTTCCATCAAATGAGGCCGTCATGCCCAGCCTTCCCTTTGAAGTCATTGAGATGATCGGCCAGACGATGATGAAGGTGGTGCCGATCACGATCGCGCTGGCGCTGTTCTTCACGGTGCTCGCTCATTTCTGGGCCTGCAATCCCGGCAAGCCGTGGTGGCAGAAGCGGGAGCTGGTCACCGACATCTGCTACTGGTTCTTCGTGCCGGTGTTCGCCCGCGTGCTGCGCATCGGGCTCCTGGTGGTGGGCGCAGCCGTGGTGTTCAACGTTCACGACGCCGACGATCTGATCGCGTTCTACGAGAACGGACATGGCCCTCTGGCGCAGCTTCCGCTCTGGCTGCAGTCCATTATCTTCCTCGTCGCCTCCGATTTCATGCTGTACTGGCTGCACCGGATGTTCCACCGCGGCGAGTTCTGGAAGTACCACGCCATTCATCACTCCTCCGAGGATCTTGAATGGATCTCGGCGGCACGCTTCCATCCGGTCAATCTTCTGATCGGCACGATCACGGTCGATGTGATCCTGCTGATGGCGGGCATCTCGCCGAACATCATGCTGTGGGTCGGCCCGTTCACCACATTCCATTCGGCATTCGTGCACGCCAACCTGAACTGGACGCTTGGCCCGTTCAAATATGTGATCGCGACGCCGGTGTTTCACCGCTGGCATCACACCGGGCTCGAGGACGGCGGCGACACCAATTTCGCGGGCACGTTTCCGCTCTGGGATATTCTGTTCGGAACGTTCCGCATGCCCGAAGGCAAGCTTCCGGAAGATTACGGCGTCGATACCGAGCAGGGCGTGCCGTCCGAGATCGGCGGGCAGTTGGCCTATCCGTTCCGGCAATGACGCCGCCAGCCGGCCGGTGCGATCATGAGCGCTGAGACCGCGACCTTCCCGCGCGCGAAAACCTCCGTGTTCGCCGAGCTTCCGGCCTGGTTCTGGATGGCGTGCGGCGTCTATGCGCTGCTGCTGTTCGTCGGCGACAGGCTGCTCGCCGATTCCGACACCTACTGGCAGATTGCCGTCGGCCGCTGGATCCTCGACCATCGCACGCTGCCGTCCGTCGACATCTATTCGTTCACCAAGGCCGGTGAGCCGTGGGTGTCGTCGTCCTGGCTGGCGCAGGTTCTGTTCGCGAAGGCCTATGACCTCGCCGGGTGGACCGGCCCGGTGGTGCTGGCCGCCGCCTGCGCCGCTGCCAGCTTCGCGCTGCTTACCGCCATCCTCAGCCGCGCGTTGCCGACGATCTACGCGAGCCTGATCGCCCTTGCGGCGCTGGTTCTGACCTCCGGGCACCTGCTGGCACGTCCGCATGTGCTGGCGATGCCCATCATGATCGTCTGGGCGAACGGCCTGATGACCGCCAGCGAACGCCGCAAGGCGCCCTCGTTCTGGCTGCTGCCGCTGATCGCGCTGTGGGCCAATCTGCACGGCGGCTTTCTATTTGGTTTGGTGCTGGCCGGCGCATTTGCGCTCGATGCGATATGGAATGCCTTGCCGGCCCAGAGGTTGGCGCTGGCGCTGCGCTGGGCGGCGTTCGGCATCGGCGCTCTGGCTGCGTGCTGCGTGACCCCTTATGGCTGGGGCTCGATCCTCGCCTCGCTCAGGATTCTCGGCCTCGGTGAATTGTTGCATCTCATCTCGGAGTGGAGGCCGGCGACGTTCGGCGAGATCGACCCGTTTGGACTGTCGATCCTCGGCCTGCTCGGCGCTGCGCTTTATTGCGGGGCGAGGTTGCCGCTGCCGCGAATCATCCTGGTGCTGGGCCTGCTGCATATGGCGCTGTCCCATGTCAGAAACCTCGAGCTGTTCGCCCTGCTGCTGCCGCTGGCCGTGCTGACGCCGGTCGCCGCCCAGTTCGGGCTGCGTCGTGCCGCCAGCGCCGTCCGCCCGAGAGTTGCTCCGGCCGCGATCCTTATTGTCGGGCTTTGCGCGTGGACCGCAGTCGTTGCCGCGCGCCAGGTGATATCGCCGCCGCCGATCTATTCGCCGGCCGCCGCCGTTGACGCGATGAAGGCGCACAACGTCAAGCGCGTGCTCAACGATCTGCAGTTCGGCGGCTACCTGATCTGGCGTCAGATGCCTGTTTTCATCGACGGGCGCGCCGAGCTCTATGGCGAGGCGTTCGGCATGAGCCTGGCCCGCGCGCTTCAGCTGAAGGACGTCAACGGTTTCCTCAATCTGCTCGCGACCCATGACATCGATGCGGTGATGCTCGATCCGACCACGCCGGCGTCCAAATTGCTGGATCACATCGGAGGATGGCAGCGCCTCTACGCCGATGACCGCGTGGTCGTTCACGTCCGCGCCGCCAGTTGAAGCCGCCGCAGCCGCTGCTTTAGAGCTTCCTAAGATTGCCATAAGCGCACCTCGTCACGCCCAATGGCCGGACGACGGGATCGGCGACCGGATAGTCCTGCGCGAGGTACCGGACGGTCGGCCGATCCGCTCGGGAAGTCGTGACATCCGCGCAATTCGGCGGTCGATCTTTGCTCTTCCTAAATGAATTGCCGTCAGATTTGCCGGCGTCGGGCGCCGGTCCGCAGCGTATCGCCTTTGCCGGCCTGTTAAACGTCCCGGGGTAGAGTATGTCGTTTCAGTCCCAGCGTATTCGCGCCGTCGCGCGCATTGGATTCATCTCGATGGCCGCAGCCATGCTGCTGGGGCCCGCACTCGCAACGGCAGCGCCGGATCCTGACCGGATCGCGGTCAATGTCGATCAGGCCAAGCTCGTCAAGCTGCCCGGCGGCATTGCCACGATCGTGGTCGGTAATCCCCTGATCGCCGACGTCACCCTGCAGAATGGCGGGGTTGTCGTGGTCACCGGCAAGGGTTACGGCGCGACCAATTTCATCGCACTCGACCGCTCCGGCCAGGTGCTGGTGGATCGCCAGATCCAGGTCGAGGGTCCGACCGATCAACTGGTCACCGTCTATCGCGGCATCGATCGCGAGACCTATAGCTGCATGCCGGTTTGTCAGCGCCGCATCACCCTCGGCGATGGCGAGGCCTATTTCAACGCGACGATGGGCCAGGCCGGTTCGCTCAACAATCAGGCCACCGGCTCGGGCGGCGGCGCGAAGCCGCAGAACTGACGTGCGTCCGCTCGGGCGCTTCACACGCCGGGGCCTTGGCCGATCGCAGGCGGTTCGCCCGACATGCTTAATCAAGGCCTAACGGATCGGGTCGCTCTGTCTCGATCCGGCGAAATACTTCGACAATGACTCTTGGGTAGTTGTTGCCACCATGTTGATCCGGGGTCGTTGATGCCGCTGCCCGCTCATTCTTTTGCGCGCCTTCTCCGTCGCTTTCGCCGAAACCGCCGTGGTGTGACCGCGGTCGAATTCGCGCTGGTCGCGCCGCTGTTTTTCGGGCTGCTCTTTGCGATCATCGAAGTGGCAATGATCTTCTTTGCGAGCCAGGTGCTCGAGACGGTGACGCAGGATTCGTCTCGCTTCATCATGACCGGACAGGCCCAGGGCGCAAGCTATACCCAAGCGCAGTTCAAGAGCTACGTCTGTGGCCAGATCAATGCGCTGTTCGACTGCACCAACGGCGTCTATGTCGACGTCCGCAGCTATCCGTCTGCGACAGGCTTTAGCAGCGTCAACATCACGCCGATAACCGATCCCACCCAGGTGAAATGGTGTCCCGGCAAGGACGGCGACGTCGTGGTGGTCCGGCTGTTCTATCAATGGCAGCTGTTTGTCACCCAGCTGGGCTTCAACGCCTCGAACCTTTCCAATGGCAAGCGGCTCCTGATCGCGACCGCGACATTCAAGAACGAGCCATCCGGAACCGCCGGGGTCACTTGCTCATGAGCAAGGTCGTGAAAACCCTGTCTGCGGCCTTGCTGCGCTCGGTTGCTGCTCTCGCGCATGACCGCCGGGGCCTCGCCGCCGTCGAGTTTGCCTTTATCATGCCGCTGATGCTGGTGATGTTCTTCGGCACCGTCGAGTTTTCATCCGGTGTCGCGGTCGACCGCAAGGTCACGCTGATGGCGCGCGCCGCGTCAGATCTCACCTCGCAGGCGACGCAGGTGGTGGATGCGGACCTGCAAAACTTCTTCAGCGCCAGCGTCGGCATCATGACGCCGTACGATGCGTCACCGACCAAGGTCACGTTGTCGGAGATCTACGTCGACAACTCAAACATCGCGCGGATCCAATGGAGCAAGGCGGGGACGATCGCCTCGGGCGCCACGCAGGCCACGCTGACGGCCTCGACCCGCAGTCAGGGCGATATCGTGACAAGCATCGTTCCGCCGGCGCTGCTGGTTGGGGGCACCTATCTGATCTTCAGCGAAGTAAGCTACAAATACGTTCCGACGATCGGCTATGTGATGGCCAAGACCGGCATCAATCTCAGCGACGTTGCCTTTACGCGGCCGCGGCAGTCGGTTTGCGTCTTCTATGCCCCGACGTCCGCCACCATGCCGACGACCTGCTCGACTTTCTAGAGCGCTTTCGGGCGAAGTGGCTACCGCTTCGCGTGAAGAAAATGCTCGACGCCGCGCTGCCAGAGACGCGATCCAGACAAAAAGGGCCGCACCCGAAGATGCGGCCCTTGATGCTTTGACGACAATTTCCTGGAGCTTCGCGCTCCCGGGAAATCGGCTTATCCAGCGGCGCGCAGATTGTCGGCCGAGGATTTGCCGGAACGGCGGTCAGCAACGATCTCGTAGGAGATCTTCTGGCCTTCACGCAGAGTGCCAAGGCCGGCGCGCTCGACTGCACTGATGTGCACGAACACGTCGTTCCCGCCTTCATCCGGCTGGATGAAGCCGTAGCCCTTGGTCGCGTTAAACCACTTCACGGTTCCCATGCTCACGTGGGTAGTCCCTTCTCAGATATACAAGTTCAAGACCCGCTTGTCGGCGGGGTGGTGAGATCGAATTTTTGGAAGGGTCGTCAGCGTCTGAACCGGCTGTACCGGTATTGGCTAATGTCGTCCGGCCGAAAATCGATGGGTAGGATAATATTCGATAGAAGGCCTCAAAACAATCCTGACGTGCGCGATTTTTTGGCCGGCGCAGCCGCCGGCCATTTGTTGCGCAGGACATCACGACGTCTGCGCGTAACAGTTGCAATGCCCAACCTATCGGCGGCGGAACTGGCCGCCGCGCTGTGCGCCGCCCCGCGGCGGACCGCCGGGTGCGCCACTCGGACGTTCGTCCTTGTGCCGGAAAATCAGGCGGCCCTTTTCGAGATCGTAGGGCGACATTTCGATCGTGACGCGGTCGCCGGCCAGCGTCTTGATGCGGTTTTTCTTCATCTTGCCGGCGGTGTAGGCGACGATCTCGTGGCCGGCGTCGAGTTGCACCCGGTAACGAGCGTCGGGGAGGATTTCGGTCACCAGTCCTTCGAACTGGATCAGCTCTTCCTTAGCCATATGTTTCTCCAGATCGAGCGACGGCTAGTGCTTCGGTCGGTTGTTGCGGTTGGGTTGCGGATTCGGCCGGCTCTCGCGATGCAAGAAGGCGACGCCCTGAATGCCTTCGCTGCTGCCGGCCTGCGACGGACGCGGCGACTCGCCCCGGCTCGTCTGCGGCGCGGCATTATTACCACCTCCGCGGCGGCGGCGGCGAGGCCCTTTTGCACTCGGAGCGGCCTCATTCCCACGGACATTATGCGCGCGCGGCGCAGAGCGGCCGCCCCGGTGGGGGTGGGTCGCCGATGCGGGCGCGGCGGCCTCGCGGCTGCCAGGGGAGCCGCCTTGTGTGCGGCGGTCTTCCCGCGGCACGGTAATCCGGATCAGCCGCTCGATGTCGCGCAGATAGCCCATCTCCTCGGCGCCGGCGACCAGCGAGATCGCGATGCCGTCGGCGCCGGCGCGCGCGGTGCGGCCGATGCGGTGGACGTAGGTCTCCGGGATGTTGGGCAGGTCGAAGTTCACGACATGGCTGACGCCGTCGACGTCGATGCCGCGGGCGGCGATATCGGTCGCCACCAGCGTGCGGATCTCGCCGGAGCGGAATGCCGCCAGCGTGCGCTCGCGATGGTTCTGCGACTTGTTGCCGTGGATCGCATTGGCCTCGATGCCGGCCTTGGCAAGGCTCTTCACCACCTTGTCGGCGCCGTGCTTGGTGCGGGTAAACACCAGGGCGCGATTGACCTGCTCCTGCTTCAGAAGCTGGGCGAGAACCGTCGGCTTGGCCGCGAAATCGACCTGGATCGCGCGCTGGGCGATGCGATCCACCGTCGAGGCCACCGGCGTCACCGCCACGCGGGCGGGGTCGCGCAGCATCGCCTCGGCGAGCTCGGCGATGTCCTTGGGCATGGTGGCCGAGAAGAACAGCGTCTGCCGCCGGATCGGCAGCTTGGCGACGATTTTGCGGATGTCGTTGATGAAGCCCATGTCGAGCATGCGGTCGGCTTCATCGAGCACCAGGAACTCGACCTGGTTGAGCTTCAGCCCGTTGCTCTGCACGAGGTCGAGCAGGCGGCCGGGGGTGGCGACCAGCACCTCGACGCCCTGCATCAGGGAACGGACCTGGCGGCCCATCGGGACGCCGCCAATGGCGAGCGTCGAGGACAGCCGGACGTGGCGGCCATAGGTGTTGAAGCTGTCGAGGATCTGCCCGGACAGTTCGCGGGTCGGCGAGAGCACCAGCACGCGGCAGCTCTTGGGCTGCGGGCGGATGCGGTTCTCGAGCAGCCGGTGCAGGATCGGCAGCGCGAAGGACGCGGTCTTGCCGGTTCCGGTCTGGGCGATGCCGACGACGTCGCGGCCGGCAAGTGCGAGCGGGATGGTCTGGGCCTGGATGGGGGTCGGCGTGAGATAGTTTTCTTCTCGAAGCGCGCGGGCGATGGGATCGGCAAGGCCGAAATCCTGAAAGGAGGTCAAAAGGTGGTTCTTTCCATAAAAGCCATCATCGTCCCGGCCAGTATCGGCCGGAATCGCATGAAAGCATTCGGGGACACCCGCGTGTCTGGGGCGTCAAGCTGGGTTAGCTGAAAGGCGAGCCAGAAGCCGCTTGGGGCAGCTTGAACACGCAGCTCGCAAAGGCACCGCGATGTCGCGGGCATGGCGAGGATATGGACCAGGAACTGGGCGGTTTCAAGATGATATCGCCGGAATAGGCGCGCGGAATGCGCCGAACCATCGCGCAAACTGTCACAAATCGGTGCCGGAAATTTAGCCAAGAAGGTAATTATGCCTACAAAATGACCTGATTGCTCTTTCGGCAGTCAAGTTGACAGCTCAATGATTGAGCAATCGCTCTCCGTATTTGCCCGGAACTCGCGAAATTATCCAGTTGGTTCATCGGCTTACGGTGCCCACACACCGTGGCACAGTTCTTGCGATTCCCTTAACCGCAGGCGGCCAAGCGGCCGTTCGCAAGCGTTCCACGCCTGCGTCAGGGAGACGACATTTCATGCTTACTCAGCTTACTCACAAAATAACGACGATGACCCGCCGCCGCGCGCTCGCGGCGACCGCCGGCCTGGTTTTGGGTCTGGCTGCGTCCTCGCCGTTCGCGCCCGCTCAAGCGGCCGACGACACCATCAAGATTGGTATTCTTCACTCGCTGTCGGGCACCATGGCCATCAGCGAAACCACGCTGAAGGACACGATCCTTTTCCTGATCGACGAGCAGAACAAGAAGGGCGGCGTGCTCGGCAAGAAGCTCGAGGCCGTCGTGGTCGACCCCGCATCGAACTGGCCGCTGTTTGCCGAAAAGGCCCGCGAGCTGATCACCAAGGACAAGGTTGCGGTCGTGTTCGGCTGCTGGACCTCGGTGTCGCGCAAGTCCGTGCTGCCGGTGTTCAAGGAGCTGAACAACATCCTGTTCTATCCGGTGCAGTATGAGGGCGAGGAGTCCGAGCGCAACGTGTTCTACACGGGCGCGGCGCCGAACCAGCAGGCGATCCCCGCCGTCGACTATCTGATGAAGGAAGAAAAGGTGAAGCGCTGGGTGCTGGCCGGCACCGACTACGTCTATCCGCGCACCACCAACAAGATCCTGGAGGCCTATCTGAAGTCGAAGGGCGTCGCCCAGGACGACATCATGATCAACTACACGCCGTTCGGTCACTCCGACTGGCAGACGATCGTGGCCGACATCAAGAAGTTCGGCTCGGCCGGCAAGAAGACCGCCGTGGTCTCGACCATCAACGGCGACGCCAACGTTCCGTTCTACAAGGAGCTCGGCAACCAGGGCATCAAGGCGACCGACATCCCGGTGGTCGCGTTCTCGGTCGGCGAAGAAGAGCTCGCCGGCATCGACACCAAGCCGCTGCTCGGCCATCTCGCCGCCTGGAATTACTTCGAGTCGATCAAGACCCCGGCGAACGAGAAGTTCATCAAGGAGTGGCAGGCCTACACCAAGAATCCGAAGCGCGTGACCAACGATCCGATGGAAGCGCACTACATCGGCTTCAACATGTGGGTGAAGGCGGTCGAGAAGGTGAAGTCAACGGATCCGGACAAGGTGATCGACGCGCTTCCCGGCACCGAGGCGCCGAACCTGACCGGCGGCACCTCGAAGATGCTGCCGAACCACCACATCACCAAGCCGGTGTTCATCGGCGAGATCAAGGGCAACGGCCAGTTCGACGTGGTCTGGAAGACCCCGGGCCTGGTGGCCGGCGACGCCTGGTCGAAGGAGCTCGAGGGCTCCAAGGATCTGATCGGCGATTGGGTCGGCAAGAAGTGCGGCAACTACAACACCAAGACCAACAAGTGCGGCGGCCAGGGCTCCTGATACTGAGCTTGATAGGGAGAATTGCGAAGCGGTTTTCCCTCGCGACAAACGCGGAACGCGTTTGCGCGGATATCACGCTCAAACAAGACGCCTGACCTCAACAACGACACAACACAACCTTCCAACACCGGAGAAGGCGGCATTGCTCGCCGCCTTCTCCTCCACTCCTGCCGGGGTACTGACGTGTTTGCTATTTGTATTGATCGCTTTCGCACTCTGTTTCTCTCGATCCTGCTGCTGAGCTGCCTTGCTGTGCCGGCGCTGGCCGGCCCGTTCGAGGATTCGGTCGCCAAATTCGCCAATGACGAGTTCTCCGACACCGAGACTGCGATCGGCGAGGTTGCCGCATCGGGCAATGCGCTCGCTTCGCCCATCATCGGCGCGCTGCAGGACGGCCGGCTGTCGGCCGATCCGGACAGCAAGAAGGTCTTCATCACCCAGCCCGACGGCAAGATCATCGACGCCGCCACCGGCGCAGCCGTCGACAAGCTGCCGGACAACGCCGCCGCCGTTCGCCTCAACAACCGCCTGCGCCGCACCGTGGAGGCCGCGCTCGGCGGCCTGACGCTGCTGTCGCCGGATCCGGCCAAGCGGCTCGCGGCGGCGCAATCGGTGTTCAAGAGCCACGAGGAGGGCCTGCTGCCGACGGTGGAGGGCGCGCTCGCCAAGGAGAGCGTCAAATCGATCAAGCAGGCTTTCGCCGAGGCGCGCGCCGCCATCATCCTGTTCAAACCGGATGCATCGGACAGTGACAAGCTCGACGCCGTTGCTGTGGTCAAGGCCCGCGGCGACCAGGAGGCGCAGGCGCTGCTTACCGGACTCGGCGACCAGCCGCCGCTGGTCGCCAAGGCGGCGGCTACCGCGGTCACCTCGATCCAGAGCAATCTTGCGATGTGGTCGATGGTGCAGAACGCCTGGTACGGCCTGTCGCTCGGCTCGGTGCTGCTGCTCGCCGCGATCGGGCTTGCCATCACCTTCGGCGTGATGGGCGTCATCAACATGGCGCATGGCGAGATGGTGATGCTTGGCGCCTACACCACCTTCGTGGTGCAGGAGGTGATCCGCACCCGCTATCCCGGGCTGTTCGACTATTCGCTGCTGATCGCAGTGCCGCTTGCCTTCCTGGTCGCGGGCCTCATCGGCGTCCTGATCGAGCGCACCATCATCCGCTTCCTCTACGGCCGTCCGCTGGAGACGCTGCTTGCGACCTGGGGCCTGTCGCTGGTGCTGCAGCAGGCGGTGCGCACCGCGTTCGGCCCGACCAACCGCGAGGTAGGCAACCCCTCCTGGATGAGCGGCGCCTTCGAGCTCGGCCAGATCACCATCACCTATAACCGGCTCTGGATCCTCTGCTTCACGCTCGCGGTGTTCGCCATCCTGCTCGCGATGCTGCGCTACACCGCACTTGGGCTCGAGATGCGCGCGGTGACGCAGAACCGCCGCATGGCGGCCTCGATGGGGATCGCCACCTCGCGCGTCGACGCGCTGACCTTCGGCCTCGGCTCGGGGATCGCCGGCATTGCCGGCGTGGCCTTGTCGCAGATCGACAATGTCAGCCCGAATCTCGGCCAGAGCTACATCATCGACAGCTTCATGGTCGTGGTGTTCGGCGGCGTCGGCAATCTCTGGGGCACGCTGGTCGGCGCCTTCACGCTCGGCATCGCCAACAAATTCCTCGAGCCGGTGGCAGGTGCGGTGCTCGGCAAGATCGCGATCCTGGTGCTGATCATCCTGTTCATCCAGAAGCGGCCGCGCGGCCTGTTCGCGCTCAAGGGCCGGGCGGTGGAAGCATGACGCCGCACATCCTCACCCGTTCGCTCGACCGCGCCGCGACCGCGTTCGTGCTGCTCGTTGCCGCGGTCGGCGTGCTGATCCCGCTGTCCAACCTGCTGCTGCCGCAGGGCTCGATGTTCCAGGTGCCGACCTATCTGGTGGCGCTGTGGGGCAAATATGTCTGCTACGCCATCCTCGCGCTCTCGATCGATCTGATCTGGGGCTATTGCGGCATCCTCTCGCTCGGCCACGGCGCGTTCTTCGCGCTCGGCGGCTACGCGATGGGCATGTACCTGATGCGGCAGATCGGCAGCCGCGGCGTCTACGGCAACCCGATCCTGCCCGACTTCATGGTGTTCCTGAACTGGGACAAGCTGCCCTGGTACTGGTACGGCTTCGACAAGTTCTGGGTTGCCGCGTTGATGGTGCTGCTGGTGCCGGGCCTGCTCGCCTTCTGCTTCGGCTGGCTCGCCTTCCGCTCGCGGGTCACCGGCGTCTATCTGTCGATCATCACGCAGGCGATGACCTATGCGCTGCTGCTGGCGTTCTTCCGCAATGATTTCGGCTTCGGCGGCAACAACGGCCTGACCGACTTCAAGGACATCATCGGCTTCAACGTGCAGGCCGAAGGCACCCGCGCCGCGCTGTTCCTGCTGAGCTGCCTGGCGCTGATCATCGCTTTCCTGATCTGCCGCGCGATCGTGACCTCGAAGCTCGGCAAGGTCCTGATCGCGGTGCGCGACGCCGAAAGCCGGACCCGTTTCCTCGGCTATCGCGTCGAATCCTACAAGCTGTTCGTGTTCACGCTGTCGGCCTGCATGGCCGGTGTCGCCGGCGCGCTCTATGTGCCACAGGTCGGCATCATCAATCCGAGCGAGTTCGCGCCCGGCAATTCGATCGAGGCGGTGATCTGGGTCGCGGTCGGCGGTCGCGGCACGCTGATCGGCGCCGCGCTCGGCGCCGTCGTTGTCAATTACGCCAAGACGTTCTTCACCTCGGGGCCGCTCGCGCCGTACTGGCTGTTCATGCTGGGAGCGCTGTTCATCCTGGTCACGCTGCTGCTGCCGAAGGGCATCGTCGGCACCTTCAACAGCTGGTGGGAGACGTCAAAGGCAAAGAACGGCTCTCCTGACGCCGAGAGCGCCGCGCGCGAAGACGGCGTCGGCGCACCGAACCCGGCGGAGTAGGCTGATGAACGTCATGGATACCCGCGCCACTTCGGCCATGCTCTATCTCGACGGCGTGCACGTCTCGTTCGACGGCTTTCACGCCATCAACAATCTGTCGCTGACGCTCGCGCCCGGCGAGATGCGCGCCATCATCGGTCCGAACGGCGCCGGCAAGACCACGATGATGGACATCATCACCGGCAAGACCAAGCCGGACGAGGGCACCGTGCTGTTCGACGGCACCGTCGACCTGACCCGGCTCGACGAGACCCGGATCGCCGAGCTCGGCATCGGCCGCAAATTCCAGAAACCGACGGTGTTCGAGAGCCAGACCGTGCAGGACAATCTGCTGCTCGCGCTCAATGTCGATCATTCCGTGCGTGGCACGCTGTTCTGGCGCGGCAGCAAGGCCGAGTCCGAGCGCATCGACAAGGTGCTGGAGACCATCCGCCTGACCGATGCGCGCAACCGCCTCGCCGGCAGCCTGTCGCACGGCCAGAAGCAGTGGCTCGAGATCGGCATGCTGCTGGCGCAGGATCCCAAGGTGCTGCTGGTCGACGAGCCGGTCGCCGGGATGACCGATGTCGAGACCCATCTGACCGCGGAGCTGCTCAAAGAGATCAACAAGAACCACACCATCATGGTGGTCGAGCACGACATGACCTTCGTGCGCGAGCTCGGCGTCAAGGTGACCTGCCTGCATGAAGGCACGGTGCTCGCCGAAGGTTCGATCGACCAGGTGTCGTCGAACGAGCGGGTGGTCGAAGTGTATCTGGGGCGCTAGGCGATGCTGAAGGTCGACAACATCAATCTCTATTACGGCGCGGCGCAGGCGCTGCGCGGCGTGTCGCTGACCGCCGAGCCGGGCAAGGTCACCTGCGTGCTCGGCCGCAACGGCGTCGGCAAGACCTCGCTGCTGCGCGCCATGGTCGGCCAGTATCCGATCGCCTCCGGCGCGATCAATTTCGACGGCGAGGACATCACCGCGCTAAAACCCTATGAGCGGGCGCGGCGCGGCATCGGCTTCGTGCCGCAGGGCCGCGAGATCTTCCCGTTGCTGACGGTGGAGGAAAACCTCAAGACCGGATTCGGCCCGCTGAAGCGCGAGGACCGCAACATCCCCGACGACGTGTTCTCGCTGTTTCCGGTGCTGCAGACCATGCTGGGCCGCCGCGGCGGCGATCTCTCCGGCGGCCAGCAGCAGCAGCTTGCGATCGGCCGCGCGCTGGTGATGCGGCCGAAGCTCCTGCTGCTCGACGAGCCCACCGAGGGCATCCAGCCCTCGATCATCAAGGACATCGGCCGCGCGATTTCCTATCTGCGCAACCTCGGCAACATCGCAATCGTGCTGGTCGAACAATATCTCGACTTTGCCTGCGAACTCGGCGACAGTTTTGCCGTGATGGACCGGGGCGCGGTGAAATATGCCTGCGATCGTGCAAGCCTCGATCCCGCCGAGATCAGCCGCCAGATGGCGCTGTGAAGTTGATGTGACGCCGCCGCGCGCGTCGTGGGTTAAGGGAGCGTCGGGGGAATGCGGACCGGGATCGCAGGCGCGGCAGCGGCAACGTTTGCGGCAAACCGCGCTCAAGGCGCGGTCAGGTTCGGCGTGCATCGCAAGGATGGGGCCACCCGCCGCGGCGACCTGCATGAGTCAGGCTCGTTGCGCGTCCGTTTCCCGTCGCCGGAGGACGACGGTCTGTCGGCGATGTTCGTCAACACCGCCGGCGGCATTGCCGGCGGCGACCGCTTCGAGATTGCGATCGCGGCCGGAGAGGGCGCCCGCCTGACCCTGACCACGGCGGCCGCCGAAAAGGTCTATCGTGCTCCGGCAGCGTTTTCGAGCGAAGTGGATGCCGGTTCGCGTGAAGAAAACGCGTCCAAACAAAATGAGGGCCTGGAGCGATCCAACCGGATCGCACCAGGCCCGGCAGCCGCGGCGCGGCTTGACATCGCGCTGAAGGTCGCTGATGGCGCGCATCTCTCCTGGCTGCCGCAGGAGACCATCCTGTTCGACCGCGCCCGTATTCATCGCCGCTTCGACATCGACCTGGCTGAAGGCGCTTCGCTTTTGCTGTGCGAGATCGTGGTGTTTGGCCGTGCCGCGATGGGCGAGACCATGCGCCATGGCGAGTTCGTCGACCGCTGGCGGATGCGGCGCGGCGGCAGGCTGGTGTTTGCCGAGACCATCCGCCTCGACGGCGAGATCGGCGAGAAGCTGGCACGGCCTGCAATCGCAGGGGGCGGCTGCGCGATCGGCACCGCGCTGATCGTGCCGGGCGACGGGGCGCTGGTCGAGCGCATCCGCGCGGCGTCTGACAGCTTCGGCGCCGAGGTCGGCATCTCCGCCTGGAATGGCTTTGCAATGGCGCGCTTCTGTGCCCAAGATGCGGCCCGGTTGCGCGCCGACATGATGGCGGTGCTCGGCCGCGCCTCCTTGGTGCCGCTGCCGCGGCTGTGGCTCAACTAGACCTTTCAAGAACGATCAGAGTGCTCGCATGAATTTGTCTCCCCGCGAAAAGGACAAGCTCCTGGTATCGATGGCCGCCATGGTGGCGCGCCGCCGGCTCGAACGTGGCGTCAAGCTGAACCATCCCGAAGCGGTGGCGCTGATCACCGATTACATCGTCGAGGGCGCGCGCGACGGCCGCACCGTCGCCGAACTGATGCAGGCGGGCGCCAAGGTCTTGACCCGCGCGCAGGTGATGGACGGCATCCCGGAGATGATCCACGACATCCAGGTCGAGGCGACATTTCCCGACGGCACCAAGCTCGTCACCGTGCACGAGCCGATCCGATAGGAGCGCGACATGATCCCCGGCGAACTCTTCATCAAGGACGGCGAGATCGAGCTCAATGCCGGCCGCAAGACCGTGACGCTGTCGGTCGCCAACACCGGCGACCGCCCGATCCAGGTCGGCTCGCACTATCATTTCTTCGAGACCAACCCGGCGCTGAAGTTCGACCGCAAGAAAGCCCGCGGCATGCGCCTCGACATCGCCGCCGGCACCGCCGTCCGCTTCGAACCCGGCCAGACCCGCGACGTCCACCTCGTGGCACTCGCCGGCAAGCGCGTGATCTACGGCTTCCGCGCCGAGGTGAAGGGGAAGCTTTGATTGTAATCTAAGCGACGAGTGTGATGGTGATGGTCGTTAGTGAGGTGAGCACTCCGGTCAGGCTCCCTCCCCCCTTGCGGGGGAGGGTTGGTGAGAGGGGTAAGCCCCAGGCGCCGGCAGAAATTATTTCTCGATGCCATACCAATCGCAATTGCGACGGGAGCGCCGCAACCTGATGCTTCCCGCGCTTTGCATGGTCTCCGAAGCCGCCGAGCTTGCCGCGCGCCGTCACAACGGCATGGCGCGCAAGGGGCGGGGGAATGAGCCTTACATCAACCATCTGGCCGAGGTCGCGAACCTGCTGGCGCAGGTGACTGACGGCGCCGATGCCGAGCTGGTGGCGGCCGGCTGGCTGCACGACACCATCGAGGACACCGAGACCACGCGAGAGGAGCTCGCGCAAAAGTTCAGCGAACGCGTTGCCGCGCTGGTGGTCGAATGCACCGACGACATGAGCCTGCCAAAGGCTGTGCGTCGGCAAAAGCAGATCGAGGATGCTCCGCACAAATCGCCCGGCGCCAAGCTGATCAAGACCGCCGACAAGATCAGCAATATCGGCGCCCGGATCGTGCCGCATCCAGGCAAGGACGAGCGCGACGATCTCGCCGATTATGCGGCCTGGGCCGACAAGGTCGTTGCCGGTTGCCGGGGGATCAATCCGCGGCTCGACCGCATTTTCGATGACACTATCGCGCGCGCCAAGGCCGCGCTGGCTGAAACTGGGGGCTGACATGTCCGTGAAGATCAAGCGTTCCGTCTATGCCGACATGTTCGGGCCGACCACCGGCGACAAGGTGCGGCTCGCCGACACCGATCTGATCATCGAGGTCGAGAAGGATCTCACCACCTATGGCGAGGAGGTGAAGTTCGGCGGCGGCAAGGTGATCCGCGACGGCATGGGGCAGTCGCAGGTGACCAACGCGCAGGGCGCGGCCGATACCGTCATCAGCAATGCGCTGATCGTCGATCACTGGGGCATCGTGAAGGCCGATGTCGCGATCAAGGAGGGCATGATCGCCGCGATCGGCAAGGCCGGCAATCCCGACATCCAGCCCAACGTCACCATCATCATCGGCCCCGGCACCGACGTGATCGCGGGTGAGGGCAAGATCCTCACCGCGGGCGGATTCGACAGCCACATCCACTTCATCTGCCCGCAGCAGATCGAGCACGCGCTGATGAGTGGCGTCACCTCGATGTTGGGAGGCGGCACCGGCCCCTCGCACGGCACCTTCGCCACCACCTGCACGCCCGGCCCGTGGCACATGGGGCGGATGATCCAGTCGTTCGACGCCTTCCCGGTCAATCTCGGCATCTCGGGCAAGGGCAACGCCTCGCGCCCGGCGGCGTTGGTCGAGATGATCAAGGGCGGCGCCTGCGCGCTGAAACTGCACGAGGATTGGGGCACCACGCCGTCGGCGATCGACACCTGTCTGTCGGTGGCCGACGATTACGACGTCCAGGTGATGCTGCATTCCGACACGCTGAACGAGTCCGGCTTTGTCGAGGATACCGTGAAGGCCTTCAAGGGTCGCACCATCCATGCTTTCCACACCGAGGGCGCCGGCGGTGGCCACGCGCCGGATATCATTAAAATTGCCGGTCTGAAGAACGTGCTGCCGTCCTCGACCAATCCGACCCGGCCGTTCACCCGCAATACCATCGACGAGCATCTCGACATGCTGATGGTGTGCCATCACCTCGATCCGTCGATCGCCGAGGACCTCGCCTTCGCCGAAAGCCGGATCCGCAAGGAGACCATCGCGGCCGAGGACATCCTGCACGATCTCGGCGCGCTCTCGATGATGTCGTCGGACTCGCAGGCGATGGGCCGGCTCGGTGAAGTCATCATCCGCACCTGGCAGACCGCCGACAAGATGAAGAAGCAGCGCGGGGCCCTGCCGCAGGATAAAGGCAACGACAACGACAATTTCCGCGTCAAGCGCTACATCGCCAAATACACCATCAACCCGGCGATCGCGCATGGCGTGTCGAAGCTGATCGGTTCGGTGGAGAAGGGCAAGATGGCCGATCTGGTGCTGTGGTCGCCGGCGTTCTTCGGCGTCAAGCCGGATTGCATCATCAAGGGCGGCTCGATCGTCGCGGCGCCGATGGGCGATCCCAACGCATCGATCCCGACGCCGCAGCCGGTGCACTACCGGCCGATGTTCGCCGCCTTCGGCAAGGCGCTGACCGCCTCCTCGGTGGTGTTCACCTCGAAGGCTGCGGTCACCGGCGGCCTCGCCCGCAAGCTCGGGATCGGCAAGAAGCTCTACGCGGTGCACAACACCCGCGGAAAGATCTCCAAGAAGAGCATGATCCATAACGACGCGACGCCCGAGATCGAGGTCGACCCGGAGACCTATGAGGTACGCGCAGATGGCGAACTCCTGACCTGCGCGCCGGCCGAGGTGCTGCCCATGGCACAGCGCTACTTTATGTTCTAAAACCCGTCCCGGTATCTAAAGCCAAAGAGAAAATCGGGAGGAATTTCCGTGATTTACGTCGTAGCCACGCTGACCATCAAGCCCGAGACCCGCGCCGAATTCATCGCTGCGGCGACGGCCTGCATCAAGGAAACCCGCAAGGAGCCCGGCAACATCGCCTACGATTTGCACGAGAGCGTCACCGACCACAGCAAGATGGTGTTCGTCGAGCAGTGGGAGAACGCCGAGGCGCTGGTGCCGCATCGCACCGCCGAGCACATGAAGACGTTCGGCCGGGTCGCGGTGAAGTGCATGGCCGCGCCGCCGAAGATCGAGGTGATCACGCCCGAGAAGGTCGACGTTCGCTAACAAGAGCAAGAACGGGAGAAACACCATGATCTATGTCATCGCAACGACGCCGATGAAGCCGGAGAACAAGGACGACTTCATCAGGGGACACAAGGCCTGTATCGCCGAGACCCACAAGGAGAAGGGCTGTCTCTCCTACGAGGGCCATGTCAGCGTCAACGATCCCAATCTGTATGTGGTCGTCGAGCGCTGGGAGACCCGCGACGACCTGACCGCGCACAGCAAGGCCCCGCACATGAAGGTGTGGCGCGAATATTCCGCCGAAATGAAGACGGGCCCGACGGTGATCGAGATCATCAGCGACGCCAAGGTTCAGAAGCTCTGAGGCAATCGATGATCCGCGCAACCAAAGTCCTGGGACAGCATCGCTGGACAGAAGCGGCCGCCGACACCGTCGTGCTCGATTTCGACGACCGGCACCGGCGGCGGATGGCAATGACCGGGACGCGCGGGCTCAAATTCCTGCTCGATCTCGAGAACGCCGTCGCGCTGCGCGGCGGCGACGCATTGGTGCTGGAGGACGGCCGCCTCATCGAGGTGGTCGCAGCTCCGGAGCCGCTGGCGGAAATTCGCGGCAGCGATCCGCATCATCTGATCCGGGTCGCCTGGCATCTTGGCAACCGCCATCTGCCGACGCAGATCATGCCGAAAGGCCTGCGCATTCGGCGCGATCACGTGATCGAGGCGATGGTGAAGGGGTTAGGGGCCCGCGTCATCGAGATCGAGGCGCCGTTCGATCCCGAAGGCGGCGCCTATGCCGAGCACGCACATGCCGACGAGCACGCGCATGGTCACGCCGGGCACGATCATGCCCATGGCGACGCGCACGATCATGGTCACCACCTCGGTGACGGACATCACCATGACCATGGGCATGACCACGACCACCACCATCATCATGATGAGCATTGCGACCATGCCCATCATCACCACGACCACTCCCATGCTCATGACCACAAATGAGCCTGATCCCGCTGCGGTGCGCGGCGGGATGGCGGAGGACGAGGCGGCCGCGCTGTACCGGTTGATGACGTGGCTGTCGCCGTCCTTTCCGGTCGGGGCGTTCGCCTATTCCAGCGGCATCGAATGGGCGGTCGAGGCCGGCGACGTCACCGATGCCGCGACCCTGCGCGGCTGGCTCGCGGCGATGCTCACCGACGGCAGCGGCTTTTGCGACGCCGTGTTCCTCGCACAGAGCCATCGCGCGGCGTCGGAGCCCGGCCACGCCGGACTGAAGGAGATCGCCGAGCTTGCTGCTGCCTTCGTGCCGTCGCGCGAGCGGCAGCTCGAGACCATGACGCAGGGACGCGCTTTCATCGAGATCGCCCGCGCAGCCTGGAGTTCGTCCGGCCTCGACGCGATGACTGCGGCTTGCGACGGGCCGATCGTGTACCCGGTCGCGGTCGGTATCGTCAGCGCTGCGCATGGCATCCGGCTGGCGCCATCGCTGCATGCCTTCCTGCATGCCGTGCTCTCCAACTGGATTTCCGCAGGCAGCCGGTTGATCCCGCTCGGGCAGACCGACAGCCAGCGCGTGCTGGCCGGTCTCGAGCCGGTCGTTGCCGCGACCGCGGCGCGGGCCAACGCAGCTTCGCTCGACGATCTCGGCAGCGCGACCTTCCGGGCCGACCTCGCAAGCCTGCGTCATGAAGCGCAATATACGAGGCTGTTCCGGTCATGATGCGCTACACTGACGGGTCGTCCCTGCGAAAGCAGGGACCCATAACCACCGGCCTTCGTGGTTATGCGAGTTTGCGGCCCCAGCTTCGCGCAACAACTCAATTCGGTGGTTATGGGTCCCGGCTCCGTGCGCAACTGCGCACTCGGCCGGGACGACGATGGATGGATTGATATGGCAACTTCTCATGGCCCGTTGCGCGTCGGCGTCGGCGGTCCGGTCGGCTCCGGCAAGACCGCGCTGATGGACCTGCTCTGCAAGGCGATGCGCGAGCGTTACGACATCGCCGCGATCACCAACGACATCTACACCAAATGGGACGCCGAGTTTCTGGTGCGCTCCGGTTCGCTGACGCCGGACCGCATCGCCGGCGTCGAGACCGGCGGCTGCCCGCACACCGCGATCCGCGAGGACGCCTCGATGAACCTCGCTGCGGTCGCCGATATGCGGGCGAAATTCCCCGACCTCGACCTGGTGCTGATCGAGTCCGGCGGCGACAATCTGGCGGCGACCTTCTCGCCGGAATTGGCGGATCTGACCATCTACGTCATAGACGTCGCCGCCGGCGACAAGATCCCCTCCAAGGGCGGCCCCGGCATCACGCGATCCGACCTTCTGGTGATCAACAAGATCGACCTCGCGCCCCATGTCGGTGCGTCCTTGGAGAAGATGGACACCGACGCCAGGCGGATGCGCGGCGAACGCCCCTTCGTGATGACCAATCTGAAGAAGAGCGAGGGCCTCGACCGCATCATCAGCTTCATCGAGACCAAGGGTGGCCTTCGGTCGC
Source organism: Bradyrhizobium sp. USDA3010 (assembly GCF_056429065.1). Lineage (NCBI taxonomy): Bacteria > Pseudomonadati > Pseudomonadota > Alphaproteobacteria > Hyphomicrobiales > Nitrobacteraceae > Bradyrhizobium > Bradyrhizobium sp. USDA3010. The sequence goes on along the minus strand of NZ_JBWJZD010000019.1, from coordinate 46,190 downwards.
AGGGCGCGGGCAAGGCGGCTGGCCGTTAATCATTGTGGCGGACCGTGGTGCGCTTCACCGTCACCCTGAGGCGCTCGCGTAGCGAGCCTCGAAGGGTGTGTACGGCCCCACTGTCCGGGCCGTTCGCCCTTCGAGACGCGCTTCGCGCTCCTCAGGGTGACGGACGACGAGAGGGGAGCGCACTCCGCCGCAAAAAAGCTGCGCAATCGCCGGAACAATTTCCAACTTTGACGATTAGCAACCTTTGGTGCCGCCAAAGACCGCCGGATGGCGTCGTCGTTAATGTTGCCGACCGGCTCCTGTTGCGTACCGATGATCGCTATTCCATATTCCCTTGCGGCTGGCGTTCATCGCACCCTGATTTGTCGCCGCCCCCGCAGAAGCCAGATGCCTACCGTCCCCTTTCGCCACCCCCTGATTGCCGAGTAAGCGTGTGGTTCGACTGGGCTTCATCGTTGCATTGATTGCGCTGATCGGAGTTCTGCTCTCCGGTCTTGCCGCCTATCGGGTGCACGATCAGGAGCTCGCGATCGACGGTATCGCGCTGGCGCGGGCGATCGACGTCCATGCCAGCCTGGTGCAGGACCGCCTGACCGAGCGCGAGCTGCTGGCGCGGGTGGCCTCGGGACTGTTCCGAACCCCGTCGATGGTGAAGGCCAATATGCTGCAGCCGCTGCGCTCGGCGATCTACGCCTTCAAGACCGATTTCGTCGTCGCCGCCTGGATCGCGCGGCTCAAGCCGAACGAGCTGACCGCGGCCGAGGCGGAGCTGAAGGCCGCCGGCTTCACCAATCCCTCGATCCGCGATTTCGACGACCAGGCGCTCGACATCAAGGCGCTCGACAAGCCGATCAACGTGCTGATGGACGTCGAGCCGCGCAATCCGGAAACCCTGAGCATCCCGGGCCGCGCCTTCGACCGCCACTCGGTGGTCGGTCCGATGCTGGCGCGGGCAATGGAGAACGCCAAGCCCGTGGCCTCGGATCCGGTGCCGCTGCTGCGGCAGAACGGCCCGGTCGGGGTCGTGCTCGCCGCGCCGGTGTTCCAGGAGGGCGGGTCCGAGCCGGCCGGCTTCATCACCTTCTCCTACGAGCTGTCGTCGCTGATGCTGACCAATGACGATTCCTCGCTGTTCGCGGTGGCGTTGAAGGACCCGCGTGATTCCAACGACGAGTTCACCGCCAACGAGCAGGGTATCGTCACCTCGCGCGCGGTGCGCCAGGACGGCCCGCTGCCGTCGATGGTCCGCACGGTGACGTTCGGCGGCCGGGACTGGTCGCTCGACTATTACGCCAAGAGCAACGCCACGGTGCGTGCGCAGCAGACCGCGACCATCGTCGCGGCGATCGGCCTCGCGCTGACCGGCATCGTCTGCGGCCTGTTCGGCTATGTCGCCTACAACAATTTGCGCCTGAGCCGCGAGATCGAGGTTCGGATCGGCTTCGAGCGCCGGCTGACTGCAGTCATCGACGAGCTCAACCATCGGGTCAAGAACATCCTCGCGGTGATCCAGTCGATCGTGACCCGCACGCTGCGGCACGGCGCCGACATCGACGTCGCGCGCGAACTGTTGATCGGGCGCATCCACGCGATGTCGAATGTCGTCACGCTGCTCAGCGAGAGCCAGTGGCAGGGCGTCAAGCTGAAGGGCCTGTTCGAATCGCGCGCGATTCCGCATGCCGACCGGATCGCGGTGAACGGTCCCGACATCACCGTCAGCGCCCGCGCCGCGCAATCGCTGTCGCTGCTGTTTTTTGAGCTCGCCTCGCACTCCGACGAAGGGCTGTCGCTGGTCGGCAAGCATCCGCACATCGTCGCGAACTGGGAGGTCGCCGGCGAGGATGCGGACTCGATGTTCCATTTCCGCTGGGAGGAGTTCAACACCAGCCTGGCGACGCGGCGGGCCGACAGCGATTTCGGCCTGATCCTGCTCGACCGCGTCGCGCCGGAGGCGCTCGGCGGCACCGCGAAGCGCTACTTCACCGACGTCTCCTATGTCTATGAGCTCACCGCGCCGATGGACACCGTGGTCGATATGACCGAGCGCGACCGCACCGAGCAGCTCTCCGCGCCGGTCCGTCCGGCGAAGAAGTAGAGCGCCCCACGAAGTAGAGCGCCGTGGCCGCCTCAGGTTGAGTAGCTATGGTATTGCGCGGATTGATCGAAATCAGGAGGGCCGGACGACGCTCAAATGATCTGTGACGGAATCCGGCATCCGCAATAGCCCGCAGCCGAGCGTTAAAACTTCGTTGAACATGCTTAGGCATATACCGAGCAGGATACCGTCTGAGGACCCCGATGAGGCTTTGGGTCAGCCTGACCTTGCTCGCGGCAGTCTTGCCTGTCGGGCTGTCGCTTGCCTTGACCTCGGCGACGGCGCCGCGCGACCCTGCGACAATTCGTGCCAGCTATCGCCGGCCCGACGTCGTTCCTTTCCCGAGCAGCAATCCCTATTCGGAGGCGAAATCCGCGCTGGGGCAGATGCTGTTCTTCGATCCGCTGCTGTCGCGGTCCAAGACCCATTCCTGCGCGAGCTGCCACAAGCCGAGCCTGTCATGGGCCGACGGCCTTCCGCGCGCCATCGGTGAGGATCCGAAAGGCTTGCCGATCCGTTCGCCGACGCTGATCGATGTGGCCTTCTTCGAGCCGCTGGGATGGGACGGCAAGTTCAAGGATCTCGAATCCGTTGCATTCGGGCCAATTCTGAGCCCGATGAATCTCAACATGACCGAGCCGGAATTGATCGCGCGTCTCGCGGCGATCCCCGGCTATGTCGATGCATTCACCCACGCGTTCGGCGACGGCGCGATCACGCGGCCGAGGATCGAGCAGTCGCTGGCGACCTTCGAGCGCTCCATCGTCGCAGGCGAAGCCCCGTTCGACCGCTGGATCAAGGGCGACGAGAGCGCGATCAGCGCAACGGCCCAGCGCGGCTTTGAGCTTTTCAATGGCAAGGGACGTTGTTCGTCCTGCCACAGCGGCCCATCCTTCTCCGACGGGTCCTTCCAGGATATCGGCACCGCCAAGGGCCACGACATCGGGCGCGGACGTTACTTTCCGACCTCGGCGAAGCTGAAATATGCGTTCAAGACCCCGACATTGCGCGATGTCGCGCGCCGTGCGCCCTACATGCACGACGGATCGGTCGCGACGCTGGAAGATGTCATCGAGCTCTACAACAAGGGCGGGATCGAGCGGCCGAGCCGGTCGCCCGACATCAAGCCGTTGTCTCTGACGGCAGGCGAGAAGAAGGACCTCATCGCCTTCCTGCAATCCCTGACCGCCACGGCCCCGCCGGTGGCGGGGATCCCCAAATTGCCGCGCTGAGCGCAGCAGAGCGTCTGGAACGGGGGCTCGTCAGGCGAGGTGCGGCAGCGCGGCCCCAAGCAGGCCGAGCCCGACGATCAGGAACGCGCCCGCGCAGGTCTCGAGGGCCGCCGTGCGCGACGGGGACGATTTTGTCACATAGGCAAGGGCTGACCCCACCCCGATACTCACGACGCTCAACACTCCGAACATTTAACCGGCCTCCCGATCCGATTTGTCCGGGTTTCACTACGACAGTTGAATTGAGCCCCTGTGCCGGAATTAGCTAAAATTCGATGGAACCGCCCGGAAAAGATGCAATGAGGGACGGGTTGGGGCCTGCCTGCCGCAATTAACCACAATGCAACCAGCGGATGTCCAGAGGCAGGCGCAAAGCGTAAAATTTGATATAAGTTAAACAAGTCCTTAAGCGTATGTGTGTGTGTGGGCGGTTGGTTCAATGTTTAATGGGCGGGAGCGAGATGCCGCGTCGGCTGTGCGCTCCTTTTTTGCCACGTGCCTTGCAGCGGTTTTGTTTTGCGTCGTAGCCGCGCGCAGTGCCGAGGCACACGTCAAATGGTTTTGCGCTTACGATGTCGCCGGTCAGCCCCGCGGACTCGAGAATGTCCTTTGCCTCGATTTTGAACTGCTGCTCGGTGTCGCCGTCTTCTGGCTGTTTGCGGGCTGCCTGATCGAGCCGACGTCGCTCGGCGATGCGACCATTCGCGTGCTGGACCGCATTACCGAGGGACTTCGGCTGCACACCGAACTGATGATGCGCGCCGTCTGCGCGTTCTTCTTCATCTCGATCTGGGCCGTGGGCGGGATCCTGCTGACCCCCGAGTTGAAGACGTCGTCACCGCTGGTGGGCGCGTTGCAGCTCGCCATCGCCGCCGGCATGCTGTCGCGGCGCACGCTGCCGCTGTCGGCCGTGGGGATGGCGATCCTGTTCGGCATCGGGGTTCGCGGTTACGGCGTCTTCCATCTTGCCGACTACCCGATTTTTCTCGGCGTTGCCGCCTATTTTGCGCTGATCGGGCTGAACAAGGATCTGTTCGGAATCCGGCCGATCGACGTGATGCGGTACGCCGCGGCGGTGACGCTGATGTGGGCATCGATCGAAAAATGGGCCTATCCGGAATGGAGCTTTCCGCTCCTGATCGAGCATACCGGGATGAGCCTCGGCTTCGACAATGAGTTCTACATGCGCGCCGCGGGCATGGTGGAATTCACGCTCGCCTTTGCCCTGATCTGGACGCCGCTGATCCGGCGCTGCGCCGCCGCCGTGCTGACGGGGATGTTCATCAGCGCGTGCTTCGAGTTCGGTAAGATCGACACCATCGGACACTCGGCGATCATCGCCGTGCTGTTTGCGATTCTCGCCGACAACAAGGTGTTGCCGCGCGATCGTCGCGCGCCGTGGCTTGCCCCGGTTGCGCTCTGTGCCGCGCTGTCGCTGACGCTGTTCGTCTACTATTTCGGCCACGCCGCGATCTTCAAGACCTCGGTCCTGTAGATCGTTAATCCCCGAGGGGGACTATTTGGCGACGTGGACCGCGAGCTTCATCTTCGGATGAATGCCGCACAGCACGGTGTAGTCGCCGGGTACGGAAAATGTGACGTCGAACTTGCTGCCCGGTTGCTGGTCGCCCGAGTCGAAACTGAACGCATCGGTGCTCAAATAAGCGTGATGCAGCAGTTCGCCGTCATCGTTAATGAATCGTAAAATCTCGCCGCGCTTGATTGATATCTCTGCGGGCTTGAATTCGCGATCCTTCTGCGAAATGACGTATGGCGCCGCACCCAGAGCGGCGCCGGCTAGCGCTCCCGTGACAATCGCGGCCACTAAAGGCACGCCTCCGGACCGGCCGAGGCGCAGGATGCGCAACAAGCCTGACTGCATGAGACCCCCGCTTGGAATTCCGACGCCGGCCAATCTAACGTGCAAATGATGCGTCTCGCATTTACCTGTAAGGGTGATTATCGCTGGCTGATCTTAACGATTTCAGCATCAGTTCCAGTCACTACTAAAGCAATTTTGAGCAGACAGTCATTTTTCCGCAAGCGCTACGCGTTTCTGCGTGGCTTGAACATCGAGCACTACGGCGAAACGCGGGTATGGATAGCCTATTGGGCAGCCTCAAGGTGAAGACCGGTGCAGCCATTCGGTTCGCAACCGGCGGCCTGTCGCGTCTTGCCCTGACCACGGGTTCGATCCGCACCCAGATTCTGATTTTCTGCCTCGCGATGAGCGCCGTTGCCGTCGCGCTCGGCGGATACTCCATCCTCGGCATCCGCCATGCCGGCGATCTGGTGGCCAAGACGTTCGACGAATCCCTGATGTCGATCAATTACGCCCGCGCGGCCGGGGCGGACTTCGCCTCGATGCGGGTCGCGTCGTCGCAGCGTCTGCTGACCACGGATCTGGAAATTCGCGCCAGCCTCGACAGCCAGATCGAAAAGCTCGCCAAGACGCTCTCGGAAGACCTGACCATCGCTGCCGACCGCTCGCAGTCCTCGCGGGCCGCGCAAGCCGCGGCAAAGGTTCAGGAAGCCGCCGACGCCTGGATGGCGCTGCATCGCCGCGCCATCGGATCGTCGATCGAGGGAAGCCCGGCGGCCGATCCGCAGTCCTCGGGCACCACGGTCGGCGACGTCGATCGCTACTCCAAGATCGTCAGCCAGCAGGTTGAGCTGCTGGTCAACTATACGGCCGGCGACGGCTTTCTGTTCAGGCAGAAGGCGCTCTCGACGATCAAGCGGGATCTGCAGCTCAACGTCGCCGGGCTGACCGTCGCGCTGTTCCTGTCGGCGCTGTTCTCGTGGGTATTGGCGCGCCGGATCATCGGGCCCGTCGCCATTGCATCGCGGGCTGCGCGGAGCATCGCCGGCGGCGACCTCGACGCGACCGTCCCCAAGGGCGGCACCGACGAGCTCGGCACGCTGCTGACCGCCATGGAAACCATGCGCGACAACATCAGGCGGATGGTCGATCAGGAGGTGTCGCAACGCCGCTCCGCGCAGGCGCGGCTTTCCGATGCGCTCGAAACGTCGCACGAAGGCGTCGTGCTGCTCGATGCGGATGGCCAGATCGCGCTGGCCAATTCGCGCGCCAGCGAATTCATCCGTCTCTCGCCGCAGCTTCTGCAGTCGGATCGGCTCGATGCCCCCAGCCTGGCATTGGCCGACAGTGACTTCGATGGCTTCGCGAGTGAGGCGCAGCTTTCCGACGGGCGCTGGCTGCGTGTCAGCCGCAGCGAGACGCAGGAGGGCGGCGTCGTTCTCGTCTACAGCGACATCTCCGCGTTGAAGCAGCAGAAGGCCGAGCTGCATGAAACCAATCTGCGGCTCGACGCGGCGCTCACGCACATGTCGCAAGGGCTGTGCCTCTACAACAGCGAGGCGCGGCTGCAGGTCGCCAACCGCAGGTTCTGCGAGATCTTCGACATTTCGCCGGAGCTCGTCGTTCCCGGAATGACCATGGAGGACGTGCTCGGCCTCAGCGTCGCCGCCGACAATCACGGTGACCAGACCGTCGCCGACCTGCTGGCGGAACGCGAGCGATCGATGGCCCAGCACGAGGGCAACTATCTGCAGCATCTCAGCGATGGACGGATCATTGCCATCGCGCAACGGCCGACATCCGACGGCGGCTGGCTCGTCACCTGCGAGGATGTCACCGAACAGCAGCGCGCCGAGTCGCAGATCGCGTTCATGGCCCGGCACGATGCCCTGACCAGGCTGCCGAACCGGACGCTGCTGGCCGAACGGATCGAGCTGGCGGTCGCTCAGGTCGGCCGCGGATCCGGCTTCGCGGTGTTCTGCCTCGATCTCGATAATTTCAAGCAGGTCAACGATACGCTCGGGCATCCGGTCGGCGACGAACTGCTGTGTGCGGTCGCCGACCGCCTCAACGCCTGCGTCCGCGAGGTCGACACCGTCGCGCGCCTGGGCGGCGACGAGTTCGCGGTCATCCAGTGTGGCGTCCAGGGCGGAGAGGAGGCCGAGCGCCTCGCCCGCCGCATCGTGGAATGCGTCGGCGCTCCGTACGAGCTGAACGGGCATCGCGTCGTGGTCGGATGCAGCGTCGGCATCTCGATGTCGCCGGTCGACGGCAGCACCGGAGAGAAGCTCCTGAAGAACGCCGACGTCGCTCTGTACCGCGCCAAGATGGAAGGCCGGGGTACCTGGCGCTTCTTCGAGCCCGCGATGGACGCCAGCCTGCAGCGGCGCCGGGCGATCGAGCTCGATCTCCGCGAGGCGATGGCCAAGGACGAGTTCTCGTTGTACTACCAGCCGCTTTACGATCTCCATCTCGACCGCATCTGCGGCTTCGAGGCGCTGCTGCGCTGGCATCACCCGAAGCGGGGAATGGTGGCGCCGGACCAGTTCATCCCGATCGCCGAAGAGATCGGCCTGATCGGCCCGTTGGGAGAATGGGTCCTCAATCGCGCCTGCGAGCAGGCCGTCACCTGGCCCAGCGAGATGAAGCTCGCGGTCAACGTCTCCGCGGTCCAGTTTCGCGATCCCGACTTCATCGACGTCGTCGTCAACGGGCTGGCGGCGTCGAAATTGTCGCCGCGCCGGCTGGAGCTTGAAATCACCGAGTCCGTCTTCCTCGCGAACAGCAGCGAGACGCTTGCAACGCTGCACAAGCTGAAGGCGTTAGGACTGCGCATCGCGCTGGACGATTTCGGCACCGGTTATTCGTCGCTCAGCTATCTGCGCAGTTTTCCGTTCGACAAGCTCAAGATCGACAAATCCTTCGTGGGCGACGCGACCGCGGCGCATGGATCGAAATCGATCGTGCGCGCCGTCATCAGCCTTGGCCGGAGCCTTGGCATGACCACGATCGCCGAAGGCATCGAGACCGTCGAGCAGCTGGACTACATGCGGGCCGAGGGCTGCAACGAGGCCCAGGGCTTCCTGTTCAGCCATCCGGTTCCGGTGACCGAGATCGCGGGCAAGATTCTCGAATTGAGAAACGGCTTCAAGCCGACTGCCGTCAGGCAGGCGATGGCGGGCTGATGGCGCGACCGTCGCGCAACGCGGCAGATCACGCAGCAGCGAGCGCCAGCGAAAAACGCTCTAGTCTGACGATGATCGATCGAGACGGGCGATGGTCTGCTCGATCCGGCGTGCGCGCGTCTCCGGCTTTTTGGCTTCGGTGATTGCCTCAACGTATTCTCGCTGGCGCGAGTAGCTGAGCTGATCCCAGCGGGCCCGCGCAGCGGGGGTGAGCGCCTTGTCCAGGTCGGGTGGGACGTCGACAGTGCGTTTTTCGGCATCGAGTTCGAGCGTGACCCGTAATGTCTCGCCGCCCTTTAGGCCCGCCGCCTCGCGGTTGCTCTTTCGCAAGGGAATGCAGACCTGCCCGCCCATCGAGGCGATGGTGCTTCGATAGGTGTAGCCGTTCAGCGTGACCAGAACCGGAGCGCGAACCTTCCCGAAAACAACCTTCGGATCGAACGTCACCGGTATGAAGCAGGCGCTGCCCTCCAGGATGATGGTGGCTTCAAACGTCTTCCTGGTCATGCTGCGCGATACCGTTGTGGACGATCGCCGAATGAAAAAAAGGCGGCCCAGCGGGCCGCCCTTCCATTCCAGCATCGCGCCTGGCTAGCCGCCATTGCCGCCGATCACGGCGCGCACGGTGTTGTCGGGACCGAAATCCTCGGCGCTGTCGACGTAGAGCAGCGCGGAGAGCTTCGATCGCGCGCGGTTGACGCGGCTCTTGATGGTGCCGACCGCGCAGCCGCAGATCGCCGCGGCATCCTCGTAGGAGAAGCCGGAGGCGCCAACCAGGATCAGCGCCTCGCGCTGGTCCTGCGGCAGCTTCTCGAGCGCAGCGCGGAATTCCTCGAACTCCAGATGCGCTGTCTGCGACGGCTGGCTCTTCAGCGTCTTGGCATAATTGCCCTCGGCATCCTCCACCTCGCGCCGCCGCTTCCGGTAGTCGGAGCGAAACAGGTTGCGCAGGATCGTGAACAACCACGCGGGCAGGTTCGAGCCGGGCTGGAACGAGTCGATATTGGCGATCGCGCGCAGCAGGGTCTCCTGCACCAGATCGTCGGCACGGTCACCATTACCGGACAGCGAGATCGCGAACGCGCGCAGGCTCGGGACCGACGCCAGGATGTCGTCGCGAAGTTCATTGGTGAGAGGCATTAGTCCCCTCCATTGTTCTTGTCAGTGTCGCCCCCGGCCACGGCCGCCGCGGCAGCCTCGGGTCCGTCGAGTTTGCGGATCAGCTCCGCAAAGCGGTCGGGCACCCCCTGCCGCACCACGTCGTCGTACATGGCGCGAAGCTGGTGGCCGATTCTCGATTGAATCTCGGCGTTGAGACCGCCCTGCTTCTTTACTTCCTTCATGATGTGATCCACGCTTCCCCGGGAGTGAAGTCTCTGATTTTCAAGTCGATTCCTCGAAAAAAGAGGCTGGCCGCGTTGCCTCGTCGGTCAGGAGCTAATGCAAAGTTGCGCAGAAAGTTCCGGAAGACTGGAACTATTTCGTGGAACTTTTTCGGCGCTCGCGCGTAGTCGGGCATGCAGGGGAACCTGGGGCGCCCCAAAATGGTACGCCGCCCCAGAGTACGGGTTTCAGGCCGGTTGGCCTCACGAACAAGGATGGAGTGGGAATGTCCCGATCACAGATCGTTGCCGAACACCTTCCGCTGCTGCGCCGTTATGCGCGCGCACTGACCGGAAACCAGGCGTCCGGGGACGCCTATGTCGGGGCCATGCTCGAGGCCCTGTTGCAGGACGGATCGTTGCTGGACCAGAGCCACGGTCCGCGCGCCGGCCTGTTTCGGCTGTTCACCCAGATCTGGAATTCGGTGTCGGTGAACAACAATGACAATGCCGATGTGGCGACGCTCTCGTTGCCGCCGGAGCGCCGGCTCTCCAATATAACGCCGCTGCCTCGGCAGGCCTTCCTGCTGTTGTCGCTGGAAGGCTTCTCGGAGGAGGAGGTCGGCTACATTCTCGGCACCGACATTGCCGAGACCCGCAAGCTGACCGATGCCGCCGGCCGCGAGATGGCCGCCGAGATCGCCACCGATGTCCTGATCATCGAGGACGAGACCTTCATCGCCATGGACCTCGAGAGCCTGGTGAAGAATCTCGGCCACAATGTCATCGGCGTTGCGCGCACGCATTCCGATGCGGTGGCGCTCGCCAAGAACAAGAAGCCCGGCCTGATCCTCGCCGACATCCAGCTCGCCGACGGCTCGTCGGGCCTCGATGCGGTGAATGAGCTGCTGCGCACGTTCGAGGTGCCGGTGGTGTTCATCACGGCCTATCCCGAGCGCTTCCTGACCGGCGAACGGCCGGAGCCGGCGTTCCTGATCTCGAAGCCGTTCCAGCCCGCGATGGTGTCGGCGGTGGCGAGTCAGGCGCTGTTCTTCCAGCGCAACTCGCGCAACCGCACGCCGCGCGCGGCGTCGGCATGAGCTGAACTTACGCAAGAGGCACAATGCAAGCCGGTGTGCCGAAAGGTACGCCGGCTTTTTCTTGGGCTAGGCTGCGTGGCGCGCGATGTCGAAGCTATTTGCGGGTGACCTGCACCGGCATCGTGCTGAGCGCGCGCAGGCCGGAGCTGTCGCGGAAGGTTGTGGGACCTGCAATGTCGAACTGCTTCACGCGGCTGGCGAGCGCTGCGATCACGGCCTCCGCCTCCAGCCGCGCTACCATCTGCCCGACACAGCCGTGGATGCCGACGCCGAAGCCCATGTGTCCGGACAGCCGCCGCCTGATGTCGAACTGGTCGGGATGCTCCCAGCGCGTCGCGTCGCGGTTGGCGGAGGCGAGCAGCAGCAGCACCTTCTCGTGCTTGCCGATCCGGATGCCTGCGATCTCGGTGTCATGCGGCGTGGTGCGGAATACGAACGGCGCCGGTGAATCGAAGCGCAGCGTCTCGTCGAACGCCGCGCGCGCCAGCGACGGGTCGGCCGCGAGCAATGCCCATTGCTCCGGATGGCGCGCAAGCGTGTACAGCGCCATGCCGATCGCGCTGATCGTGGTGTCGAGCCCGGCCGAGAGCAGCGAACGCACCAGCAGCGGCGCTTCCTCCGCGCTGATCTCGCCGGTGTCGGCCGCCTCGTAGACCTGCGCGCCAAAACTGCCGGGAAGCAGCGCCTCGCGCTGGCAGCGCGCCGCGACCCAGGGCAGCACGCGCGGCGCCTCTTTCATCAGGTCGCGGAAATAGTCGTTCTCGGGCCCGAAGCCGGCGAACACCATCGCGCCATAGGTCAGGAAGTTCTCGCGGCCCTCCTGGTCGATGCCGAGCGCGTCGGGAAACACGCTGACCGGAAACACCTCCGCAACGTCCTTGATCGCATCGAACGATCCGCGCTCGACCAGCCCGTCGATCAGCCGTGTTGCCGTGGCCTTGAAATCATCCGCGAGCCGCCGCATCGCGCCGGGCGAGAGGATCCGCGCCAGCACCGCGCGGGTTCGGGTGTGCAGCGGCGGATCGGCTTCCAGAACGATGCTCGGCGGCCGCCACGGCGTTTCCTTGAAGTGGTTCGCAAGCCCGGCGCCGCCGGCGTTGCTGAAATTGACATGGTCTCCGAAGATCGCCTTGACCTCGGCAAAGCGCGGCACCGCCCAGATGTCATATCTGGTCAGGCGAACGACTGGCGCCGCGGCACGCAGCGCAGCGTAGGTGCCGTAGGGATCGGCCCGCGTCGCAGGGCTGAACGGATCGAAATCGCTGCGGACAATTTCGCCGGCGAGGGGGCTCGCAAGGGCGCTCATTGCATCCTCCCGTCTTATGATCAGTTAATTGACCATAGTCAATTAACTGGAGTATGACAAGGGGGCCTCGTTTCGATTCCATCGGAGCGGAAAACCCTCTAGGACACGGCCATGTCGATCGAGGAGCGATCCAGCAAGGGTGCGCGGCGCTTTCAGCGCAGGGCGCGTCAGGAGGCCGACAAGGAGGCGCTGAAGGCGTTGATCCTCGAGACCGCGCGCAAGGAGTTCGCCGCCGGCACGCTCGAGACCGTCTCGATCCAGAAGATCGCCGATGCGATCGGCTATTCGAAGGGCACCGTCCTCAAATATTATCCGACCAAGCTGCTGCTGCTGCTCGCGGTGAAGCAGCAGAATCTCGAGGCGGTTGCCGAACAGCTCGAACGGGTCCGCGCGCAGACCGCCGACAGCGATGCGCGGCTGCGGCGGGTGATGGAAACCTATCTCGACTATTGGGCCGACAATCCCGATCACTTCCGTTCGCTGTTCTCGATGTCCGGCACGGTCGAGGACCGCCGTTTTCCCGACGGCGTCTATTTCGGCGAGACCGAGATCGCGCGCCGCAGCTACGAGCTGTTCGTGATCTCGGTGCGGGAGTATCTCGCGGCACAGGGCGCCGAGCCGGCGTCCGGCCTGCCGCCGCGGCTCGCAACCGCGCTGCTTGCGGCCGTGCACGGCGTGGTCGCGCTCGCGCTCGGCACGCCGACCATGAAACTGCCGGACATGCGCGGCACCGGCCGTCTGCTGATCGCAAGCCTGATCGATGCCTGGACCAGCAAGCTTGCCGCCGCGCGGAAAAGCGAGGGCTGGCCGCGGGTCTCGATCGGCACCTTTGCCTGACGGAATGGTATCCGAAGGTACACGCCGATGCGGCGTGCGCGCCGCGAAGTGGAATCGCCTGCCTCCGCCTGCTAAGCGCGGCCGATGGATAAGACGCAACGCGACCGAACGATCGGCTTTCTCTGCCTGGTGGTGACGGCGTTCGGCTGGGCCCTGAACTGGCCGCTGATGAAGCTGTTGCTGCAGCAATGGCCGCCGCTGTTCGCCCGCGGGCTGGCCGGCACCTGCGCGGCGGTGATCCTGGGCACGCTGGCGCTGGCCCGCGGCCAGTCGCTCGCGGTGCCGCGCGAGGCGCTGCCGCGGCTGTTGTTCGCCTCCTTCACCAATATTGGATGGGCTTTGAGGCCGCCCATGGAACCGACGTTCACGCGACGCGTTCTCCTGAAAAGGGAGCTTGGCCATGCGCAAGGCGATCGCGCGGCTTGATGCGGAGCAGAAGGCGCAGCTGCTTTATCTCGCAGATCTCGGTACGGCGATGTTCACCTCGGCGCTTGTGGTGTGCACGCTGAAAGCGGTCGTGGACCTCTTCGTCGCCGGCTGAACCGCCGCATCAGCGCCAACGCGCCGTCATTCCTCTTGCGGCGCGTCCGCTTGGGTGTGCCCATCCGGCCCGCGGTTAAACACCCCATACTCGCTCGACTTCACCCCGGCCCCTCCATCGACGCCGTTGCTGGCCAGGCCGAGCCTGAGCAGCTCGCGCACTGCCGCGGCACGGGTCGGCATGCGGTGCCTGAAGCGGAAATCGTCGAGAGCCGATAATTCTTGGGGGGAAAGCATGACTTGAAGACGTTCAGCGCGAAGCTCGTTCATCGCAAATCGCCCAGAATTAGTTAGTTGAGTAATTTGCTAAACGAACCAATTCGCGGTGGGTTCCGCAGCTTGAGATAATAACGTCGATTGAGTAAGTTAATCAAATAAAATCAATAGCTTAGAAGAAAAACTAAGGGAACGATCCGGCTGCCTCTCCGTTGTCTGGCGGGAGTGACGCCATGACCAATCACGTCAAGCTGCCCCGCAAGCTATCCGAGGAGCCGGAAGCGCCGGAACCGCGGCGCCCGAGCCACGCACGGGTGATCGATCAACTGGACCGCTGGGCCAATAGTCCCGGTCTGCAACCGCCAAGGGTGAGTGATGCAGAAGACGATTCGGAAGCGGAAGCGATCTGAACCCCACACCTTCGAGCAGCGGCTCGAAGAGCATCGCGTGCGGCTTGAGAACCGGCTCGCGCAAGCGCCGAGCGGCGCCGAACGCGAGCAGCTTGCCGCGCGCCTCGAGCAGCTGCGGACAGCGGCCGAGCTGAACGCGATGCTGTCGATGAGCGAATGAGCCGACACCCGGCAGCGACGGGACGCCCACGTGCTCCCGCCGCAGCGCGCGCCTCATCTCTGCGCAATTTCGGAATATTAGAAATATATACCTGAGTTGCCCGACGTCTCAAGCGTTTGGTCGAACGCCGGCCGCGGCCGGCTGCTTTGCATTGGTTGTTTCTATGTTTTGGCAGCGTCCCCTGCGGCGGCCCCGGCACTTCATGCTGCACGAGCTAGTCGGTGGGGTGGCGGCCGGTGCGCGGATTGATCGGCGACGTAGGCGGCCGCCGCAGCGCCTCGGGCAGGAAAGCTTCGCCGCTCCTGGACGAGGCGTCGGCACGCACGTCGGCGGCCCATTGCGCGCGTTCGTGCGCTGTCTGGTTGTCGTTGAACGTCCGCTTCACGTCGACGCCGTCAACCGGATCGTTGACGCCGTTCTGGCTCGCGGGGTGGTCGACGCCGCTGTGAATGTCACTGGAATTGCCCATCGCGGCCTCCACGTTCGGTTGCTTCCGGATCAAGATTTGATCCGGATCAACGTGGCCAGCGCGAGCGTCGTTCCAAATAAGGGCGTTCCGAAAAAGTGAAGGGCGGAGGTATCGTCTGCCGCCCGGAATCCTTGGCGCGCCCGGAGCCAGCCGGTAGGATGGAACCCGGATCGTGGTCAGGGACCAAGGGAAGACTGGGGAATGAAGCATGTCGACGTCGCGGTGATTGCTGCCACGCTGTGGTTGCTGGCGTCGATGGTGCTGGACATCCTGACGCCGAAGTCGATCACCGCGCTGATGATCGCCGCCGCGCTCGCGCCGCCGTTCCTGATCGGGATCGGCATCCATTTCGCACGCGAATATTTCAAGGCAAAGCGGCGCAGCTACCGGCCGCCGCAGTGGGACGAACGCTTCAGGAACTAAGCGGGGCAGGGCTGCAAGAAGGCTGCATTGAACTGCGCACTTGGCTTGCTAAGGTTGCGCCATGACCGAGCGCCTCCCCGATACGATCAGCCGCCTCTACACCGACCCCGGCGAGTATGTCGACAGCGACCATCCCGCCGTCGAGGCGTTCGCCCGCGCCGCCGTCTCACCCGATGCCAGCGCGCGCGACAAGGCCAGCCGGCTCTACACCGCGGTGCGCGACGGCATCCGCTACAGCCCCTATGTCAGCATGCGCTCGCCCGAGAGCTACCGGGCCTCCAGCGTGCTCGCCGCCGGCAATGGCTACTGCGTCGGCAAGGCGGCGCTCTATGCCGCCGCCTGCCGCGTCCACGGCATCCCGGCCCGGGTCGGCTTCGCCGACGTCCGCAACCATCTCACCACCGAGAAGCTGCGCCAGAGCATGGGCTCGGACCTGTTCACGTGGCACGGCTTCACCGAAGTGTTCGTCGACGGCGCCTGGCGCAAGGCGACCCCGACCTTCAACGACACGCTGTGCGCCAAGCTCGGCGTCAAGCCGCTCGATTTCGACGGCCATTCGGATGCGCTGCTGCACCCGTTCGACGGTGCGGGGCGCGCCTACATGCAGTATGTCAATGACCACGGCACCTATCACGACGTCCCGGCCAAATTCCTGATGCGCGAGATGGCGCGCGAATACGCCAACATGCAGGGCGAGGACATGTCCGGCCGCGACATGGAGCGCGAGGCGGCGGAGCAATAGCGCGAGCGCGCTGCGAACGTTGTGCGCTGTCGGATGCCGTCCTGGCTGAACGTGCGCCGGCTGAGGGGGCGGTGTCATGGATGCGGAGCTGCCGAAAGGTCAGGTCGGCCGCCCGGCCACGGGCTGGGAAGACGCGGTCGCGCTGACCGGGTTCATCCTGGTCGCGGTCGGGCAGGCCTCCAACCAGGTGCTGGCGCGCGGCCTGGCCGGCTCGGTGCCGCCGTACTCGCTGGCCTTCTTCCGCTGGAGCATCATCGCCATCGGCCTCGCGCCGTTTGCGATCGCAGCCGTGAGGGACGGCAAGATCCCGCTGGCGCAGAACTTCTGGCCGATCCTCGCCGCGGGCTTCCTCGGCATGTTCCTGTGCGGCGGCCCGGTCTACATCGCCGGCATCACCACCACCGCGATCCATATCGCGCTGATCTTCGCGCTGTCGCCGATCATGGTGCTGTTGATTTCGGCCGCGCTCGGCATCGAGCATATCGGTCCGCTGCAATGGCTCGGCACGGCGCTGGCGCTCGCCGGTGCGCTTTTGATCGTCTCGGGCGGGCATCTGGAAACGCTGACGCAATCGAGCGCGGCCTGGGGCGATCTTCTGGTGGTGTGCGCGATGCTCGGCTGGTCCGGCTACACGCTGGTGCAGTCGCGCGTCGCGCCGCGCGCCTCGCTGCTGGCGCGGGTCAGCCTGTTCTCGGCGGCCGGCGCGCTGTGCTCGCTGCCGCCGGCGCTCCAGGAGATGTGGACGACGCCGGCTGCGGTCTTCAACGCCCGCGCGTTCGAGGCCTATGTGTTCGCCGGCCTCGTCCCCGGCCTGATCGCGTATGCCGGCTTCGCCTGGCTCGGCGCGAGGTTCGGCTCGGTACGGACGTCGCTCGTGCTCTATGTCGCGCCGATCGCAAGCGCATTGCTGTCCTGGATCATTCTCGGCGAGCCGCCGAAGCTGATCCACCTGGTTGGCGGCTTGCTGATCCTTGGCGGCGTCTGGGCGAGCCTGCGCAAATAGATCCAGCTCCTTCCGGGGGTGCAACCTTTTCCAGCCTCGTGAGTTGAATCCAGCGTTGATTCAAGAGCTTAGTCGGAGGTCGTATGAATCTTACTCCCCAGCAGCGCAAGATTCGTAACGAGCAGCGTCAGCAGGACGCATCGCAGGCGATGAAGGAGCACCTCGCCCACGAGAAGGCGTTCTACGACAACTTCCACCGCCTCAAGGCCGAGCGGCAGGCGCGTGAAGCCGCGGAATCACGGAAGCCATCCGCCAAGAAATAAGCGCCGAGAGCCACACCAACCATCGGGATTTCCCGGACCGAGAAGGAGCGAAAGCGAGGGGCGAGCGCAAGCGAGTTCGTCCGAATGACGCGATGAAATCTCCAGGCTCATGGAGGATCTCAGATGTATTTTTCCGATAAGAAAACGGTCACTTGCAAATGCGGCGAGCCCTTGAGCGAATTGATGCTCGTCGACGATCAGACGACTGGAATCAAGTTTCATGTCGGTCGTTGCGCGTCCTGCCGTGAAGTGACGGTCGTTCGATCCCAGGACATGCCACCAAACGATAATGCCTGATGCAGACAGTCCTCTCGCTTGGCGGAGGGACCGCTCCTTCAGCGCCGGGCTTCGATTGCGACGGCTGAGCGACAGGCCGGCTGACGCATCGTTCGCGGCGCGGCCGAAAAAAGAGCAGGGCGCGACCGGCATCACCACGGTCGCGCCCTACGTCGCCGGTCAATGGGGCAGGGGGAATAACCGGCTCCTCCAATGACTCGCAGACCCCCGGACTCGTTCCGCGCGAATCCAAATTTTTTTCGTACACGGTTAAGTGATGGCTGGACGCGAGAACCCCACAGGTTTCCCTCGCGTTGTGTCCGTGATCGCCAACGGGAATTTCCATGGGGCGAGGGACATCACCATGTCAAAGATTCAAAAGGGAATTTTCGCTGCGTTGGCGGCTGGATTGACGCTTGGCGCGGTCCAGCTGGCGTCCGGCCACGATCTCATTGGCGGACAGCAGGTCACCACCCAATTGGCGCCGGAGAGCGCAGTCAATCGGGCCGCCAAGACCGACCGTGCCGCGGTTCCGATGACCAGCCTGCCGAGCCGGACGGTTGCGCTGAAGGTCGATCGGCTTCCCGATACGTCGGTCCTGGTCCGTGTCCCCGTGGCGCGGGAAGAGGCCCGCAATCACCCCGCGGCGCCGGCGCGTGCACGCCCCGGCGACATCCGCAAGGTGGCCTGCGAGCCAGTGGTCAGTGTCCTGACCGAAGTGGCCAAGCTGCTGCAGCCCGGTCGCTGTGTGACCTGAGCCCCCCTTGAACCTTGAACAGTGCCATCGCCCGGCTTGTCCGGGCGATCCAGTATTCCAGAGACAGTCATTGTTGAGCCGATGGGCCGCGGCGTACTTGGATCGTCCGGTCTAAACATCGAGCCGGGCGATGACAGCAGTGCTTGTTGGTGGCTATTCCCCTTCGTCCGGCTCGCTGCTGCCGGCGGCGCTGCGGCTTGCCATCAGGCCGAGTGCGAGACCGCCGACCGCCAGGATCGGGATCAGCCGCTTCACGCCGATCGCTCGCACGATCTGCAGGCCGGTGGCGATCAGCGCGGGGTCGGCGAGCATTGTCGCTGCGGCCGACTTCGCGGCCTTTGCCGCCTTCTCGGCACGCCTCTGCATCTCGCGCTTGCGTGCCATGTAGACGCCGATGGCGATCAGCGTGACGACCAGGAACACCGCGGCGCCGGACAGGCACGCCTCCACCGGACCATAGTGCTGCAGCACATAGACGAAGGCCGCCGCGCACAGGAAGGCGATGGTGATGAACAGCGCGATCGCGGCGGCGGCCGCGAGCGAGGTCAGCCGCAGCGCGCTGCCGGTGGATTGCTTGACGTCATCGATCAGCCGCTGAAGCATTGACCAGCCTTGTCCTGAAGAGCCTTGCCTTGAACCTTGCCTTGAAAAGCGCATCGACGAACGAGGCGGCGGCGCGCCAGCGCTGCCATCGCGTCCAGAACGGTGGCTTGCGCATGACCTAGCGCCGCCAGGTGACGCCGATCAAAAAGCCGAGGCCGAGCGCAAGGCCGACGGTCGCCAGCGGCCGCTGCGTGATCACCTCTTCCAGCGATTCCTCGATCGAGGATGCCGCATCCTGCGCCGCGCCCATCATCGCGCTGCCGCGCTCCGACATGTCGTCGAGCGTCGATTCGGCGTTGGCGCGCACATCCTTGTAGCGGCGGCGGGCCTGCTTGCCTGCGTTGTTGGCAAACGAGTTGAGCGCGTCGGTGATCTGTTCGGTGAGGGCTGCGATATCGTTCTTCACGGCGGTGACATCCTTTTCGAGGCGTTCGTAGGTCGCGTTATCCGTCATGGTCCTGATCCCAAATGCGCTGTCCGTGCTCGACATCGAAAGCTCCCGGAGAGCGTGTGTGTCTGGAGAAAAACGCTTCGCAGCTCGCAAGGTTCCAGATGCGAAACCGGGCTTTGTTGTTCGACGCGTTTTCTTCACGCGAACCGGTGCCCACTTCGCTTGAAAACGCTTTGTTAGTCCTCAGGCAGCTGCGGCGAATTGACCGGCATCAAATGCTCCTTGACGATCAACGCCACGATCAGCAGCGGCGACGACAGGAAGGCGCCCATCGGGCCCCACAGCCAGGTCCAGAATGCGAGCGCGAGAAAGACTGCGAGCGCGTTCAGCGACAGCCTGCGGCCGACGATCGTCGGCGTCACGAAATGCCCTTCCATGAAGGTTACGACGGCAAAACACGCCGGCGCGAGCAGCCCGGCGCCGATGGTCGGCGCGGAGATGATGCCGACCACGACCAGCACCACGAACATCGCGACCGGGCCGATGATCGGAATGAAGTTCAGCGTCGCGGCGAGCGCGCCGAGCCCCGCCGGGTTCGGCATCCCCGTCGCCGCGCAGATCGCGCCGGTGACGATGCCGACGCCGACGTTGATCATCGTCACCGTCAGCAGATAATTGCCGAGATGGGTCTCGACCTCGTTGAGGATACGCAACGTGCGCAATCGTGCCGCGCGGTCGCTGAAGGTCATCACCAGCCCGCGGCGCAGATCCTTCCAGCTCGCGATGAACAGGATCAGGGTTGCGATGAACAGCAGGAATTCGGCGAAGGTCGGCGACACGAATTCCAGCGTTGGCTGCACCCATTCGAATTTCGGCAGCTGGAGGCTGGCGAGCGTGTCGGGCCCGCCGACCATGCTCTGCAACTCCTGCCACAGCATAAGCAGCCGGTCGAACACATGCAGCTTCTCCTTCAGGATCGCCCCGAGTTCGGGCAGCCGCGAGCTCCATTCCATCACGGGCGAGGCAATCAGCCCGACCATGAAGCTGACGGCGGCGCCGACCGCGACCACGATCAGCACCGCGCCGAGCGCGCGCGGAATCCGGTAGCGCTCGAGCAGGCTCGCCGCCGGCGACAGCATGGTGCCGACGATGAAGGCCATGGTGATCGGGAGGAAGAAGGCACGCGCCAGATAGAGCACCCCGACGATGACAATCACCAGCAGGCCGACCAGCGCGAAGGCGACAACCTCGGCGCGGCTGATCACCGGCGGCGTTTCGGCTGTGCTGTCGGGGACGGGCGTGCCTTCGGGCGCATTGCCAAGCATACGTTCACCCGGAAAGGCGCGCACCAGACTCCTCCCGAATGGGGACAAATGAATTTCGCGTCAAATTGCGCACGACAACCGCCTTGTCCCGGCAAAGGTTCCATCGCGCTCTCGTGAGAGTTGGCGGGTTGACAATCGCGACTTCGCGACGATTCGCAGCGGAACCGTCTGATGGTTACGCGCGTTGGGTGGTCATCGCATCACCATGATGCGCATCCCGTCCAGGGGCAGCACATGACACAGCAGTCTCTCTCCAGCCGCCGGCTTGCGTCGCGCGCCGCGCGCACTCATGTCCGCACTTTTGCCTTCGCCAGCGTCCTGTTCGCGACGCCGTTCATGATCACCAATTCGGCCAGCGCTCAGGTTCGCTCGTCCGCGCTCGGCTATGCGTCGACGCAGCCGGGCGGATTCCCCTCCGACGAGGTGATGAACGATCCCTCGACCGAGGACGGTGCACTGCCGGAGCGGCTGCGCCGCACCACCGTCGCGCTCAACACGTCTGAGGCGCCCGGCACCATCATTATCGATACCGGCAATACCGCACTCTATTACGTGCTCGGCGGCGGCCGCGCGATCCGCTACGGCGTCGGCGTCGGCCGCGAAGGCTTCACCTGGGCGGGCACCCAGACCATCAGCAACAAGGCGGAATGGCCGGACTGGCATCCGCCGGCCGAGATGATCAAGCGCCAGCCCTATCTGCCGCGCTTCATGGCCGGCGGCCCCGGCAATCCGCTCGGTGCCCGCGCGATGTATCTCGGCTCCAGCGAGTACCGCATCCACGGCACCAACGATCCGTCGACGATCGGCAAGTTCGTGTCGTCGGGCTGCATCCGCCTGACGAACGAAGACGTCACAGACCTGTTCAACCGCGTCAATGTCGGCACCAAGGTCGTGGTGCTGCCGAAGAACGGGCCGCATATCGCCGCCCGCGAGCTCGGCCCGACCACGACGCAGATCTCGGTCCGGCCGGCTCCGGCGCAACCGCGCCCCGCGGTGATGACGCTGCCGTCCGGCCGTCAGGCGTTGAACATCCCGGCGACTTCCTCGTTGTACTAGAGCGCTTTCGAGCGAGGTAGATACCGGTTCGCGTGAAGAAAGCGCGTCAGAACAAGAATCTAGAGCCGCGTTCCGATTCAATCGGAACGGGGCTTCAGGGATCTGCATCGTACTGAGGGTCGATGATGGCAAGGCGGCACGTGAGGCGGTGGGCGTTCGGGATGGCGGCAGCACTCGGCCTGTCCCTTGCGCCTGCGGCGCAAGCCCAGGATTTCTTCTCGCAACTGTTCGGCGGCTTCATGCAGGGCCGCCCGCCAGTGATCCGGATGCCGTTCGATGACGGCCCGGCGCCAGTGCCGCGGGCCGAGCGTCGCGCGCGCTATGACGCCGGCCAGGCCTATTGCGTGCGCACCTGCGACGGCCGCTATTTCCCGCTGGCTGCGACCGGCAACCAGAGCAAGGCGGAAAGCTGCAACAGCTTCTGCCCGGCGAGCGCGACCGAAGTGGTCTATGGCGGCAATATCGACAACGCCGCGACCGAAGACGGCAAGCCGTATTCCGAACTGCCGAACGCATTCCGCTATCGCGACGAGATCGTCTCGGGCTGCACCTGCAACGGCAAGGACCCCGTCGGGCTCGCCGCGGTGAAGATCGAGGACGATCCGACCTTGCGCAAGGGCGACATCGTCGCCGGCAAGGACGGGCTGATGTCGGTCGGCCGCCCGGACCGCCGCGGGGCATCTCTCAATTTCACGCCGGCGCCGGATCGCATCCGCGCCAAGTATCAGCGCGCGCCCGTGCTGGCGCGCGAATAGGGTCGCTCACGCGAGGCCGCCGCTTTCGGTTCCTTGGTCCGGAACCGGATTCCTCATCGCACGTTAGCAACGGGCGAACATCACATTCACCGATGCCATTAGGGGGCCCCGCATGCTCGTCGGCGTACTCGTCACTTTCCTTGTCGTTATTCTGGTTCTCTATCTCATCAACATGCTGCCGCTCGACGGCCGCGCCAAGCAGATCGCGCGCGTCGTCGTCATCATCATCGGCATCGTCTCGCTGCTGAAATATCTGGCGGTCTTCTAGCTTCGTCATTGCGAGTGAAGCGAAGCAATCCATCTCACCGCGCGAGTGGAGCAATGGATTGCTTCGTCGCTTCACTCCTCGCAACGACGTCGATGCAGCACCATGAGGGTCTACAGTTCAGCCGCGAAACAAGGCGCATATCCTCGTCCACCGCTGTCATCGCCCGGCTCGACCGGGCGATCCAGTACGCTGCGGCTCCTCGATTCAAGCACAGACGTCTCTGGAATACTGGATCACCCGCATGCGCGGGTGATGACGCTGCGAGGGGTGTCCGCAGGATTTCTGAATAATAGAAGAATATCGCTGATTTGCCCGACGAGTCAAGTTGCCGGCAGCCGCCGGCTCCTTTGCATGGGGTTGTTTTCGATATTTTGGCAGTGCGCCCCTGCGACGGCAGGCCATCGCATCCGGCTCCTCTAGCGCCACCTGCGGCGCCAACAAAAAAGCCCCGGCTCATCGCCGGGGCTTTTGCTTGTGGTTGGGATCGCTCGCGGATCAGCCGGCGGCCTTGGCCTCGCGGCGGCGTGCGGTGAGGATGTATTCGGTGTAGCCGTTCGGCTGCGTACGTCCCTCGAAGATGAGGTCGCAGGCCGCCTTGAAGGCGACGCCATCGAACGCCGGCGCCATCGGCTTGTACAGGGCATCCCCGGCGTTCTGCTTGTCGACGACGACGGCCATGCGCTTCAGCGACTCCATCACCTGATCTCTGGTGATGACGCCCTGATGCAGCCAGTTCGCCAGATGCTGGCTCGAGATGCGCAGCGTCGCGCGGTCTTCCATCAGGCCGACATCGTGGATGTCGGGCACCTTGGAGCAGCCGACGCCCTGGTCGATCCAGCGCACAACGTAGCCGAGGATGCCCTGGCAGTTGTTGTCGATCTCCTGCTTCACGTCGTCGGGCGCCCAGTTCGACTGCGACACCGGAATGGTGAGGATGTCGGAGAGTTTTGCACGCGGCCCGCCCTTGGCGAGTTCCTGCTGGCGGGCGATCACGTTGACCTGGTGATAGTGCAGGGCGTGCAGCGTGGCCGCGGTCGGCGACGGCACCCAGGCGGTGGTGGCGCCGGCCTGCGGATGGCCGACTTTCTGCGCCAGCATGTCGGCCATCTTGTCGGGTGCCGCCCACATGCCCTTGCCGATCTGGGCATGGCCGGGCAGGCCGTCGATCAGGCCGTTGTCGACGTTCCAGTCCTCATAGGCCTTGATCCAGGGCTGCGCCTTCATGTCGTTCTTGCGGATCATCGGACCCGCTTCCATCGAGGTGTGGATCTCGTCGCCGGTGCGGTCGAGGAAGCCGGTGTTGATGAACATGATGCGCTTGGAGGCGCGCTGGATGCAGGCCTTGAGGTTGACCGTGGTGCGGCGCTCCTCGTCCATGATGCCGACCTTCAGCGTGTTCTCGGGCAGGCCGAGCATCTTCTCGACCTCGGCGAACAGGTCGCAGGTCAGCGTCACCTCGTCGGGGCCGTGCATCTTCGGCTTGACGATATAGGCCGAGCCGGTGCGGCTGTTCCTGACCTTGGAATTGCCCTTGAGGTCGTGGATCGCGAGCAGGCCGGCGACCGCAGCGTCGAGCAGGCCTTCCGGGATCTCCTCGCCCTTGGCGTCGAGCACCGCGTCGGTGAACATGTGGTGGCCGACATTGCGCATCAGGAGCAGGCTGCGGCCGTGCAGCTTCAGCTCGCCGCCGTCGGGCTTCTTGTAGACGCGGTCGGCATTGAGCGAACGCGTCAGCGTCTTGCCGCCCTTGTCGAAATCGGCCGACAGCGTGCCGTTCATCAGGCCGAGCGTGTTGCGATAGACCAGCACCTTGTCCTCGGCGTCGACGGCGGCGACCGAGTCTTCCATGTCGAGAATGGTCGAGACTGCCGACTCCAGGATCATGTCGGCGACGCCGGCCGGATCGTCCTTGCCGATGACGTTGCTGCGGTCGATCTTGACCTCGACATGCATGCCGTTGTTGACGAGCAGGATCGCGCTGGGCGACGCAGCGTCGCCCAGATAGCCGGCGAACTGGGCGGCGTCCTTCAGCGCGGTCGAGTTGCCGCTCTTCAGCTTGACCGAGAGCTGGCCCGCGATCACGCTGTAGGAGGTCACGTCGGTATGGCTTCCGGTCGCGAGCGGCACAGCGGCGTCGAGGAACGCCTTGGCCTTCGCGATCACCTTGTCGCCGCGGGCCTTGTTGTAACCCTTGCCACTCTCGCTCGGATCATGCGGGATCGCGTCGGTGCCGTAGAAGGCGTCGTACAGCGAACCCCAGCGCGCGTTGGCGGCGTTCAGCGCGTAGCGGGCGTTGGTCAGCGGCACCACGAGCTGCGGGCCGCAGATCTTGCCGATCTCGTCATCGACGTTGGCAGTCTCGACCTTGTGGGTCGCGGGCTCGGGCAGCAGATAGCCGATGTCCTTGAGGAACGCGGTGTAGGCGTTGATGTCGAACGCCTTGCCCTTGTTGGCGTGATGCCAGTCGTCGATCTTGGCCTGCAGCGTGTCGCGGACCGCGAGCAGCTCGCGGTTCTTCGGGCCGAGCTTCTGGATGATGGCGGCGAGTCCTGCCCAGAACGCGTCAGGCGCGATCCCGGTTTTCGGCGTCGCCTCCTTGGCGATGAAATCGAACAGGACAGGGGCGATCTTCAATCCATGGGCATCGACACGAGTCATGATGGGCTTTCTCAAAGAAATGGGGCGTTTAGGGGCTGTTTTCGAAAGAAATCAGCAAAAAACGCGCCAAAGGCGGCGTTCACGCCCTTTTTGCCCTAAAGCCACGGCTCTGAGAAGGCCCCCTTTCCCCGAGGCGCTGCACCGGCAGCCGCCGTGCATTTCTAAAGCCCGATCCAGTCTCGTAAGGACGCCGTTACGGCCCCCTGGTCCGTACCTTGGTGGCGATCAGCAATGCGGCGAGCAACAAGGGAATTGCGCCCGCCACGAACACCGCTGCCGCGCCCATCAAATCGAGCACCAGCCCGCCGCCCGCCGCACCCATGGTGATGCCGAGGAAAATCGAGGCCACCGTCAGTCCGGTGCCGCTTTCGGTCTCATCGGGTACCATGCGGGTGATCCAGGTCGTCGTCGCGACCGGCACGCCGCTGAAGGCAAATCCCCACAGTGCGACCAGCACCAGTGCCGGAATGACGTCCTTGCCATAGACCGAGAGCAACAGACCGAGCACGCTGATCGCCAGCGGCATCGCGATCAGCGTGAGCTTGAGATTGCGCTCGGCCATCAGCCCGCTCGCGAAGGAGCCTATATAGTTGGCAACGCCGAAGGCAAGCAAGGTTGCCGCGACCCCGGCCGCGCCAAGCCCGGTCACGCTTTCAAGGAAGGGACGGATATAGCCGAAATAGCCGAAGTGTCCGGTGAAGACCAACGTCGCCGCGAAGATGCCGGCACCGATCCCCGGCCGTGTCAGGATGTCGACCAGGGTGCCGAGCCCGGCTTCTCCCTTCGGGGCCAAGCGCGGCAAGGCCAGCGCCTGGACGACGAACACCGCCGCGCCCAATGCCGTCGCGAGCAGGAACACGGAGCGCCAGCCCGCCACCTCGCCGAGGTAGCTGCCGAGCGGCACGGCGATGATCATGGCGGCGGGAATGCCGCTCATCACGATCGACAAGGCCCGTGCAACCAGCGACGGCGGCACCAGCCTGATCGTCGTGGCTGCCGCCATCGCCCAAAAGCCGCCAATGGCGAGGCCAAGCACGATGCGCGCCGCCAAGAGGAACGTGATGCTCGGCGCCAGCGCCACCAGCAGGTTGGAGATGACCAGAAGAATCGAGAAGCTGAGCAGCACCGGCTTTCGATTGAAGCTGCGCGTCAGTCTCGGCGTGAACAACGCCCCGACCAGGCCGGCCAGCGAGGTCGCCGTCACCGCCTGACCGGCAAGGCCCGGGCTCACACCGAGGTCTCTCGCCATCGGCGTCAACAGGCCGGACGGCAGGAACTCGGCGGTCAGAAGTGCGGTGACACCCAGCATCATGGCGACGACGGCGCCCCAGGCGGGCTGCTCCGATGCGGCCGGCTTGTCACCAAGCTTGAGAGCGATCTCACCCGGCATCAGCGCAACGGCATCGGCCTGCGCCAAATCGGGGTTCACTTCTTGATCCATTGACCGAAACTTCCATCTTATGCTGCGCTGCCGCAGACATAGATTGGACGGTCTGGACAATCTATGCCATAAACACCCGAATGTTTGATCGCTCGTCCAAATCGCCCGCCGATACGACCGATGCCGCCGTCGATCTGGTGAGCGAATTGTTGCTCGGGATGCGGCTTGAGGGCGTTCACTATCGTCGGGTCCAGACGCGGGCGCCGTTCGGTTTTCGCTTCGAGACGCCGTACGGACGCGCGCAATTCCACTTCGTTGCGCATGGCACGGCGCTGCTGCGCTACGCCGATGCGGCGCTGCTTCCCCTCGGGTGCGGTGACGCAATCTTCCTGCCGCGCGGCGGCGCGCATGATCTCGTCTCGGCCCCGGACGAGCCGAGTTGCGACGTCGAGCGTTTCGAGACCGAGACGCTGTGCGGCAATGTCGATGTGACATCGGCCTGCCCTGACGGATGCCCGCAGGACGAGTCGGTCCTGGTCTTCAGCGCCTGCATGAATTTCGATCTCGGCGGCATGCGCCCGCTCATCGCCCTGATGCCGGAGGTGATGCGGGCCGACACGTTGCTTGTGCGCCAGCCGGAAATCGAACCGATGCTGAAGGCGATGGAGCGGGAGACCTGCACGCCGCGGGCCGGTTCCGTCGGCGTGATGGCGCGGCTCGCCGATGTTCTCGCCGCGTCGATCGTGCGCGGCTGGGTCGAATGTGGCGGCGCCAACGCCATGGGCTGGTTCGAGGCCTTGCGCGATCCGCGTCTCGGCCGCGCCATCGGCGCGCTGCATCGCGCTCCCGGCCGCAACTGGACCGTTGCTGAACTGGCGGCGGAGGCGGGTTGCTCGCGGTCGCTGTTCGCCGAGCGCTTCCAGTCAATGACCGGGCAATCGCCGCTGCGCTATCTTGCCGAGTTGCGCATGCGCCTTGCGACACAGTGGATCGAGCATGAACGCCAGCCGATCGACGTGATCGCGCAACGGCTGGGCTATGCGTCGCAGGCGGCCTTCAGCCGCGCGTTCAAGCGTATCACCGGGCAATCGCCGGGAATGGTGCGGCAACCGGCTGGAAGCCGCCGCGCGGCCGCCGAATAGGCCTCAACCGAACCGGTTTTTGACACCGCCGTCACGCCCCGCTTCAAGCGGGGCATCCGGTGTGCCGCAGCCTCTCCGCTTAAGCACCGACGTCTCTTACAGGGTCGTCCGGTCGAGCCGGACGACGACAGATCGAGTTTAGCTTCAGATGTTCGCCGCGAGGTCGGTCAGTTCGTCGAACAGGATGCCGGTCGTGGCCAGCATCCGCTCGATCGCGTCGGTGGCATCGCTGACCGAGCGGTTCGAGGTGTCGATGGTCAGTTCGTTGCCGGTCGGCGGCTGGTAGTCATTGGTGATGCCGGTAAAGGACGGCAATCCACCCGAGCGCGCCTTGGCGTAGTGGCCCTTGGGGTCGCGGGTCTCGCAGACCTCGGCAGGTGTCGCGACATAGACCTCGCGGAATGCGCTGTCGGCGATGCGGCGGGCTGCCGCGCGATCGGCGGCCGCCGGCGACACCGCGGCGACGATCGCGATATGGCCGTTGCGCGCCAGATGGGTCGCGACCTCGGCGAGGCGGCGAATGTTCTCGGTGCGATCCTGCGGCGAGAAGCCGAGGTCGCTGTTCAGCCCGGCGCGGAAGGTGTCGCCGTCGAGCAGGATCGGCGAACCGCCATTGCTGAACAGCCGCCGCTCCAGCGCGCGCGCCAGCGTCGACTTGCCGGAGCCGGGCAGGCCGGTCAGCCAGACCACTGCGCCATTGTGATGGTAGCGCGCAGAGCGCTCGTCCGGCCGCAGCGCGGATTCCACCGGCACGATGTCGATCGGCACCGCGGGCCGGCCGGCATCGACCGACAGCACGAGGCCGCCGCCGGCGATGCGCCCGTTGACCTCGATCACGAGGCGGCCGGTGCGCGGATTGTCGGTGTAGGGATCGGTCGCAACCGGCTGCGCCAGCGAGATGTCGATCTCGCCGACATGGTTGCGCGCGATCGCGGTGTTCTCTTCGTTGGACAGCGCGCCGGGATCGATCGCCTTTTCGATCGTGACCACGGTGGCGCGGCTTTCCTTGGTGCCGAGCCGGATCAGGATCTGCTCGCCCGTGGTCAGCGGCTTGTCGTGCAGCCAGAAGATCCGCGCGCGGATGCGGCGGGTGTCGCGCGGGCTCTGCCCGCTATGTCCGATGATGTCGCCGCGCTCGAGGAACAGCTCGCGGTCGAGCGTGATGCCGACCGAGCGCCCGGCGCCCCGCGGACCGTTGACCGGCGTCACCGGCCAGCTCTCGACCGTCTTGATCTTCGCGATCTTGCCCGTGGGCATGATGACGATCTCGTCGCCGGCCTTCAGGCTGCCGGACTCGATGCGGCCCGCCACGATGCGGCGGTCGTCGAACTTGTAGATCGCCTGCACCGGCAGCCGCAGCGGCAGCTCCGCCAGCGGCGGTGCCGGCTCGAGCGCATCGAGCGCCTCGACCACGGTCGGTCCCTTGTACCATCCGATCCGTGGCGTGTGTTCGGCAACGCCGTCGCCGTCGCGCGCGGAGATCGGGACCACCGCGGTCGGTGTTACGCCGAGGCCGATCAGATGCGCGGAAATCTCGTCGCTGATCTCCTTGAAGCGATCGGCACTGAAATCGACCCGGTCCATCTTGTTGACGACGACCGCAACCTGCTTCACGCCGAGCAGATGCAGGAGATAGCCGTGCCGCCGCGTCTGCGAGCGGACGCCTTCGAGCGCGTCGATGATCAGCACCGCGCCGTCGGCCTGCGAGGCGCCGGTGATCATGTTGCGCAGAAACTCTGCGTGGCCGGGCGCGTCGATCAGCACGACATCGCGCGAGCGGGTGCGGAAGCGGATCTGGGTGGTGTCGATGGTGATGCCCTGGTCGCGCTCGGTCTGCAGCGCGTCGAGCAGGAACGACCATTCGAACGGCATGCCGCGCCGCGCGCTGACCGCCTTCAGCATCTCCAGCTTGCCGTCCGGCAGGCTGCCGGTCTCATGCAGCAGGCGCCCGACCAGCGTCGACTTGCCGTGATCGACATGGCCGACGATGACGATGCGCACTTGCGGCCGCGTCGTGCCGTTGGGCGTTGCCGAGATCGAGGCAGTGGGAAGGATCATGTTCATCGGAACGCTCGCGCGAAGTGGGAAGCCAAAATGTTGAGAAGCCAGTTGATCAGAGATAGCCGGCGACACGCAGCCGCTCGAACGCATCCTCGGTCTCGTGGTCGAGTGCGCGGCCGGCGCGCTCGGGGATCTTGGTGGCGTCGAGTTCGGCCAGGATCTCGTCGATGTTGGACGCGGCCGAAGCGACCGGGTTGGTGATGTCCTGATCCCCCAGCGAGCGATAGCGCTTGCCGTCCTTGGCGAGATAGAGCGGGATGATCGGAATGCCTTCGCGCTTGGTGTAGGCCCAGATGTCGGCTTCGGTCCAATGCAGGATCGGATGGATGCGCAAGTGCGCGCCCTGCGGCGGCGAGGCGTTGAAGTGATCCCAGAACTCCGGCGGCTGGTCGCGCACGTCCCATTCGCCTTCGAGGCCGCGCGGCGAGAACACGCGCTCCTTGGCGCGCGTCGCCTCTTCGTCGCGGCGGATGCCGGCGATCAAGCCGTCAAAGCCGTATTTGTTGAGCGCCCATTTGAGTCCCTCGGTCTTGCGGGCGGCCGAACGCGCGGCTGGAGGCAAGGTGGGATCAACGGCGTCGATCGGCGGGCAGGGCTCGACGCGCAGATCGAGATCCCATTCCTTGCCGAAGCGGTCGCGGAACGCATACATCTCCGGAAACTTCTTGCCGGTGTCGACATGCAGCGCCGGGAACGGGACGCGGCCGAAGAACGCCTTGCGCGCCAGCCAGATCATCACGTTGGAGTCTTTGCCGAGCGACCACAGCAGCGCGAGCTTTTTCAGCCGGGCAAACGCCTCGCGCAAAATGTAGATGCTCTGGGCCTCCAGCTCATCGAGATGATCCATGGACGGGGGGGCCTGATTGGCAGGAATCCCCGGCACGGAAGATGCATTGCGAAGGGTTGTGGACCGCGTTCCGGCAGCGGCGGATTCGTTGTCGAGAAGATGCATCTCTTGGCCTTGGCCTGTGGAGTTGAAAATTCTAAAGTTGCACTGCAATAGAGAAGAAATAATTTTCTCTTTGCCGGGCTTGATCGAGAGATAAATAGAAAATAATTTCAGTCAACCCCCAAATTGGGGAAGCGAGTGTCTGATGCGATATCTGCCGGTGTTTCTGGATCTGCAAAGCGGCAAGGTGCTGCTCGTTGGAGCGGGCGAGCTCGTGCGCGCCAAGTTGCGGCTGCTCGCAGCTGCCGGCGCCGCAGTTCGCTGGTACGCGACCGACGGCGATCATGAGCTCGCCGGCATCGCGGCGGAGGACGCCGCCCGCATCGAGCGCGCCGAGGGCGATCCGCTCGCGGCCGATCTCTCCGACGTCATCGCCATTCTCTGTGCCGGTGCAGGCGAGGTCGGTGTTGCGATGTCGGTGCGCGCCAAGGCGATTGGCCTGCCGGTCAACGTGATGGACGACCTCGTGCACTCTACCTTCATCATGCCTGCGATCGTCGATCGCGGCGACGTCGTGGTCGCGGTCGGAACCGGCGGCACGTCGCCGGTCGTGGCGCGTCGCATCCGCGAGAAGATCGAGGCGGTGCTGCCGGCGCGGATCGGCGATCTCGCCGGTTTCATCGGCCGCTTCCGCAAGCCGATGCATGCGCGGATTGAAGAATTTCCGCTGCGCCGCCGCTTCTGGGAGCGCATTGTCGACGGCCCGATCGGCGCGCTGGTGCTGGCCGGCCGCAACGACGAAGCCGAGCACGCGCTGAACGCGATCGGCGATCCCGCCGCGTTCGCCGGCGCTGATACGGAAGGCAAGGCTGTTGGTCATGTGACACTGGTCGGCGCCGGTCCGGGCGATCCGGATCTGCTCACCGTGAAGGCGCTGCGCGCGCTGCAGGACGCTGACGTCGTGTTCTATGACGAATTGGTGTCACCTGAAATTCTCGACCGCATCCGGCGCGATGCCACGCGGATTCCGGTCGGCCGCCGCATCGGCAAACCCGGCATCGGCCAGGACGCCATCAACCGCCTGATGATCGAGGCCGCGCAGTCCGGCCAGCGCGCGGTGCGGCTGAAGGGCGGCGATCCCTTTGTGTTCGGCCGCGGCGGCGAGGAAATCGAGGCGCTGCGCGACGCCGGCATCGCCTACTCCATTATTCCCGGCATCTCCGCCGGTCTCGGCGCGGCCGCGCAATTCGAGGTGCCACTGACCTTCCGGCACGAGGCGCTGCGCATCACCTTCCTGACCGCGCACAAGGCGCGCGATGCCGAAGTCGTCGACTGGTCGGTGCTGACCGACACCAGGATGACCGTCGTCGTCTACATGGGCATGACCGCGGCGCCCTCGATCCGTGAAGGCCTGCTCGCTGCGGGCCGCTCGCCGGAGACGCCGGTCGGCGTGTTCGCGCGGGTGACGCGGCCGGACGCCAAGGCCGCGGTCGGCACGCTGGCGCGGCTGCCCGAGCTGGTCAAACAGGTCGATGGCGGTCCGGCCATTCTCATCATCGGCGACGTGGTCGCGCATTCCGCACCGTGGAGCCGATCCAACGTCACCCAATTGTTCTCCAACCAGATGTTCTCCGAACTGCTGAAAGCTGCCGAATGACCTCTCCGCTCGAACAGAAGAAAATCAGGATCGCTGGCCCCTCGGTGGTGACCGCCAACCGTACCTGGGACGGCGCCGTCGTGTACCGAACCGCCAAACAAGGCTGGTCCACCGAACTCGCCGATTCCGCCGTCGTCAGCACTTCCGACGATGCCCGCGCGCTGCTGGCTGAAGCCACCGCCGACGACGTCGGCGCGGTCGGCCCCTATATCGCGCCGGTCGAGCTCAAGGACGGCGGCAAGGTCAAGCCGGGCAATCTCCGCGAACATATCCGCGCCAAGGGCGTCACCATCGATCTCCAGGTCCCCGCGTAAGGCGCCCCGGCGTAAGGCTCATCGAACATGTATGCTTATGACGAACTCGACCGCACGCTGATCAACGAGCGTGTTTCGGAATTCCGCGATCAGGTGAAGCGCCGCCTCTCCGGCGAGCTCACCGAGGACGAATTCAAGATCCTGCGTCTGCAGAACGGCGTGTACCTGCAGCTGCACGCCTACATGTTCCGCGTCGCGATCCCCTACGGCACGCTGTCGTCGAAGCAGCTGCGCCGGCTCGCCCATGTCGCGCGCCGCTACGACCGCGGCTATGGCCACTTTACCACGCGGCAGAACATCCAGTTCAACTGGATCAAGCTCGCAGAGCTGCCCGACGCGCTGGCCGAGCTCGCCGAGGTCGGCATCCATGCGATGCAGACCTCCGGCAACAACATGCGTAACGTCACCTCGGACCAATGGGCCGGTGTTGCGCCCGGTGAGATCGAGGATCCGCGCATCTGGTCGGAGCTGATCCGCCAGCACACCACGCTGCATCCGGAATTCTCGTTCCTGCCGCGCAAGTTCAAGATCGCGATCACCGCCGCCGAGCATGATCGCGCCGCGATCAAGATCCACGACATCGGGCTGCGCCTGCACAAGAACGCCGACGGCGAGACCGGCTTCGAGGTGCTGGTCGGCGGCGGCCTCGGCCGCACCCCGTTCATCGCCAAGACCATCAAGCCGTTCGTTCCCGGCCGCGATATCCTCAGCTACATCGAGGCGATCCTGCGGGTCTACAACCAGTACGGCCGCCGCGACAACATCTACAAGGCGCGCATCAAGATCCTGGTGCACGAGCTCGGCATTGAGAAGTTCGCCAAGGAAGTCGAGGAGGAGTGGAAGGCGATGGGCGATGTCGGGCTGACGCTCGATCACGCCGCCGTCGAGGAGGTCCGCTCGCGCTTCACCTATCCGGCTTACGAAAAGCTGCCGCACATGCCGGACGAGCTGAAGCAGGCCGCGCATGACAAGCTGTTCGAGCGTTGGCGCAAGAATTCGGTGTCGGCGCACAAGGTGCAGGGCTATTCGATCGTGACGCTGTCGCTGAAGCCGGTCGGTGGTCCGCCCGGCGACGCCACCGCCGAGCAGATGGACGCGGTCGCCGACCTCGCCGACAAATATTCGTTCGGCGAGATCCGGGTCGGCCACGAGCAGAACCTGGCGCTGCCGCACGTCGCCAAGCGCGACCTTCCCGCGCTGTTCAAGGCGCTCGATCGGCTGGGCCTCGCGACGCCGAACGTCAATTTGGTCACCGACATCATCGCCTGCCCGGGGTTGGATTACTGCTCGCTGGCCAACGCGCGCTCGATCCCGATCGCGCAGGAGCTGACCCGGCGCTTCGCCAACCACGACACCGCCGACCTGATCGGCCGGCTGCACATCAACATCTCCGGCTGCATCAATGCCTGCGGCCATCACCATGTCGGCCACATCGGCATTCTCGGCGTCGAGAAGAACGGTGAGGAGTTCTACCAGATCACGATCGGCGGCCGCGCCGACGAGAACGCGCAGATGGGCACCCTGATCGGCCCGGCCGTTCCCTATGCGGAAGTCGCCGACGTGATCGAAGACATTGTCGAAGCCTATCTCGCGCTGCGCGACCGTCCCGAGGAATTGTTCGTCGACACGGTGAAGCGTCTGGGCGTCGAGCCTTTCAGGGAGCGCGTTTATGCCACTCGTTAAGCAGGGAAGACTGACCACCGATCTGTTCGTGCATGTCACCGACGGCGCCGAGCTGCCGGGCGACGGCGCGGTGCTGGTGACGGCCGAGCGCTTTCTCGCCGATCCGGAGGCGCTGCTGCGCCGCCCCGGCAAGCTGGGCGTGATCTGGCCGAACAACCGCAACCTCGACGAACTGGTGCCGCATCTCGATCGGCTGGCCTCGGTCGCGCTGGTGTTCCCGACGTTCCGCGACGGCCGCGCCTACAGCCAGGCCCGCCTGCTGCGCGAACGCTACGGCTATGACGGCGAGCTGCGCGCCACCGGTCAGATCCTGCGCGACCAGTTCGTGTTCATGACGCGCGCCGGCTTCGACGCCTTCGAGGTGAAGAAGGATGCCGACGCCGACGCGTTCGCCCAGACCATGAAGCGCTATTCGGTGTTCTATCAGCCGACCGGCGACGGCCGCGTCACCGCGCTCAATCGCCGCATGCAGCTGCGTCACTCGGAGAGCGCCGGCCAGTGAGCGCGCTTGCACCAGAGCTTGCAGTGGCATCAGTCGCATTGCCTCCGGCCGATGCGCTCGATCGCGCGCTGCGTAAAGCATCGCCCGCCGAGGTGATCGCGGCCGCATTGCAGACGGTCGGCCGCGAGAGGCTGGCGCTGGTGTCGTCGTTCGGCACCGAGTCGGCCGCGCTACTTAAGGTGATGGCGGACGTCGATCCGGCAATCCCGGTGGTCTTTCTCGACACCGGCTGGCTGTTCGAGGAGACGCTGGTCTATCGTGATACGCTGATCAAGACACTCGGCCTCACCGATGTGCGCTCGATCGAGCCCGATGAGCAGGCGCTGTTGCGCCAGGACCCGGACCGCGAATTGTGGTTTACCGATCCCGACGCCTGCTGCCGCGTCCGCAAAGTGGAGCCTTTGGCGCGCGCGCTGAAGCCGTTCGCCGGCTGGATCAACGGCCGCAAGCGTTTCCAGGGCGGTGCCCGCGCCGACATCCCGGTCGTCGAGGACGACGGCGTCAGGCTGAAATTCAATCCGTTCGCCAACGTGTCGCGCGAGGAGATTGAGGCGATCTACAGGCTCGGCAGACTGCCGCCGCATCCACTTGTCGCATCGGGATATCAGTCGGTCGGGTGTATGCCTTGCTCGAGCCGGGCTGCGGCCGGCGAGGATGCACGCGACGGCCGCTGGCGTGGCCGGGCGAAGACGGAATGCGGCATCCACACAACGAAGATGTCGTAGAGCGCCAAGCTAGTCGCGATGACGCTCCATCGCGATTGGCGACGTGACAAAGCCTTCGCAGTGCGGCGAGTTCGTAGCACAAGCGCGCTGCGCCGCTGAAAACAAAGAAAACCGGTTTCGTTGACTTAAGGCCGCTTCACCGTGAGTGATGTCTGGCGTGCTCCCTGACATTCTCAGGTTGAATGGAGACAGAAATGATCCGTCGTATGCTGCCGCTGGTCGCGGGATTGTTGTGGGCGAGCTCGGCCTTCGCGGCCGACTATTCGCTGCTCAATGTGTCCTACGATCCGACGCGCGAGCTCTATGTCGATTTCAACAAGGCGTTCGCCGCGACCTATCAGAAGGAGACCGGCAAGAGCGTCGAGATCAAGCAGTCGCATGGCGGCTCGGGCTCGCAGGCGCGCTCGGTGATCGACGGATTGCAGGCGGATATCGTCACCCTGGCGCTGGCCTATGACATCGATGCGATCGCGGGCAAGGGTCTCATTGCCACCGACTGGCAGCAGCGACTGCCGCTCAACGCCTCGCCCTATACCTCGACCATCGTGTTCCTGGTTCGCAAGGGCAATCCCAAGGGCATCAAGGATTGGGACGATTTGATCAAGCCCGGTGTTGCCGTGATCACGCCGAACCCGAAGACCTCGGGCGGCGCGCGCTGGAACTACCTCGCCGCCTGGGGCTATGCGCAGAAGAAGTTCGGCTCGGCCGACAAGGCGAAGAAATTCGTCGCCGACCTCTATCAGAATGTCCCGGTGCTCGACACCGGCGCGCGTGGGTCGACCGTCACCTTCGTCGAGCGCGGCGTCGGCGACGTGCTGCTCGCATGGGAGAACGAAGCCTTTCTGGCGCTGCGCGAATTCGGCCAGGACAAGTTCGAGATCGTGGCCCCGGCGCAGTCGATCCTGGCCGAGCCGCCGGTCGCGGTTGTCGACACGGTTGCCGACAAGAAGGGCACCCGCGCGGTCGCCGAGGCCTATCTGAAGTACTGGTATACGAAGGAAGGCCAGGAGATCGCCGCGCGCAACTCCTACCGGCCGCGCGATCCCGAGATCGCCAAGGAGTACGAAAAATCCTTCGCCAAGGTTGAACTTTTCACCATCGACGACGTTTTCGGTGGTTGGACCAAGGCGCAGAAGGAGCACTTCGCCGAGGGCGGCATCTTCGATCAGATCTACAAGAACTGATTCGCGCATGATCCGGAAAAGTGTGAAGCGGTTTTCCGAAAGAGATCATGCGCAAACAACAACACAAAGCGCGATGATCGCGCTTTGTGTTGAACAGGGGGAATAGTGAGCACAGCTGTCGCACGACGCAGCACGCTGCCGGGGTTCGGTCTCACCATGGGACTGACCCTGACATGGCTCTCCGTGATCATCCTGATTCCGCTGGCTGCGCTGTTCCTCAAGACGTTCGAGCTCAGCCTCGATCAGTTCTGGGGCATCGTCACCAGCCGCCGCACCCTGAACGCCCTGAAGATTTCGTTCGGGCTTTCGTTTGCGGCCGCCTGCGTCAATCTGGTGATGGGCACCATCATCGTCTGGGCGCTGGTGCGCTACCGTTTTCCGGGCCGGCGGCTGTTCGACGCCATCGTCGATATTCCGTTTGCCTTACCGACCGCGGTCGCAGGCGTGGCGCTGACGCAGCTGTTCGCCCAGAAGGGCTGGCTCGGCGCGCCGCTCGCCGAGCTCGGCATCAAGGTCGCGTTCACGCCGATCGGTATCTTCATCGCGATGATCTTCATCGGCATTCCGTTCGTGGTGCGCACGGTGCAGCCGGTGCTGATCGATCTCGATCCCGAGATCGAGGAAGCGGCGGCAAGCCTCGGTGCCAATCGCTGGCACACGGTGTTTCGCGTCATCCTGCCGAGCCTGATCCCGGCGCTGCTCACCGGCTTTGCGCTGGCCTTTGCCCGCGCCATCGGTGAATACGGCTCGGTGATCTTCATCGCCGGCAATCTGCCCAACGTCTCCGAGATCGCGCCGCTGTTGATCGTGATCCGGCTGTCCGAATTCCGCTACGCCGACGCCACCGCGATCGCGGTGGTGATGCTGGTGGCCTCGTTCCTGATCATCTTCCTGATCAACCGGCTGCAGCGCTGGGCGCAAGCCCGCATTCCCGTGCATTGAGGTTCGAGATGTCGATGCAGACGGGATTGGCGACCTCGACCACGCAGCTGCGGACCTACGCGCCGGCGACCGATGTCGGCGTTGCGGCGCCAGCGCCGCGGCTCGAGATCGCGCGCGCCGAGCCAGGCACGGCGCAGCGCAACTTGCGCACCGAGCCGGGCCCTATCCGCCTCATCATCATCGCGCTGGCGATCGCCTTCCTCAGCATCTTCGTCGTGCTGCCGCTGGTCGTCGTGTTCGCGTCGGCCTTCTCGAAAGGCATCGTCGCCTATTTCGCGGCCCTGGCCGAGCCTGAGGCGCTCGCCGCGATCAAGCTGACGCTGCTGATCGCGGCGATCTCGGTCACGCTCAACCTCGTGTTCGGCGTGGTCGCGGCCTGGGCGATCTCGAAATTCGAATTCACCGGCAAGACCTTCCTGATCACGCTGATCGACCTGCCGTTCTCGGTCTCGCCCGTGATCTCGGGCCTGGTCTTCGTGCTGCTGTTCGGCGCGCAGGGCTATTTCGGGCCGTGGCTGCAGGCGCACAACGTCCACATCCTGTTCGCGGTGCCCGGCATCGCGCTGGCGACGATCTTCGTCACCTTCCCCTTCGTGGCGCGCGCGCTGATCCCGTTGATGCAGGAGCAGGGTACCCAGGAAGAGGAGGCGGCGATCTCGCTCGGCGCCTCCGGCCTGCAGACCTTCTTCCGCGTCACGCTGCCCAACATCAAATGGGGACTGCTCTACGGCGTCCTGCTCTGCAACGCGCGCGCGATGGGCGAGTTCGGTGCGGTGTCCGTCGTCTCCGGCCACATCCGGGGCGAGACCAACACGATGCCGCTCCTGGTCGAGATTCTCTACAACGAATATCAGTTCGTCGCCTCGTTCGCGATCGCGTCGCTGCTGGCGATGCTGGCGCTGATCACGCTGGTGGCGAAAACCGTTCTCGAGCGGCGGCTCGACGAGGCA
This sequence comes from Bradyrhizobium sp. USDA3010, assembly GCF_056429065.1. Classification (NCBI taxonomy): domain Bacteria; kingdom Pseudomonadati; phylum Pseudomonadota; class Alphaproteobacteria; order Hyphomicrobiales; family Nitrobacteraceae; genus Bradyrhizobium; species Bradyrhizobium sp. USDA3010. Next base: position 7,546 of record NZ_JBWJZD010000019.1, on the reverse strand, counting down.
GAGGTGCCCGATGGCGATTGAAGTCAAGAATATCGTAAAGAAGTTCGGCAGCTTTGCCGCGCTCGACAATGTCGATCTCAAGGTCGCCGACGGCGAGCTGCTGGCGTTGCTCGGCCCGTCCGGCTCCGGCAAGACCACGCTGCTGCGGATCATCGCAGGGCTCGATTGGCCTGACTCGGGCGAGGTCGCGATCGACGGCGAGAACGCGCTCTCGCGCGGCGCCAGCGAGCGTCAGGTCGGCTTCGTGTTCCAGCACTACGCGCTGTTCCGCCACATGACGGTGTTCGAGAACGTCGCGTTCGGCCTGCGTGTGCAGCCGCGCGCGATCCGCAAGGACGAGGCCACGATCCGCGCCCGCGTCAAGAACCTGCTCGATCTGGTGCAGCTCGACTGGCTCGCCAATCGCTATCCGAGCCAGTTGTCCGGCGGTCAGCGTCAGCGCATTGCGCTGGCCCGCGCGCTTGCGATCGAGCCGCGGATACTGCTGCTCGACGAGCCGTTCGGCGCGCTCGATGCCAAGGTACGCAAGGAGCTCCGGCAATGGCTGCGCTCGCTGCACAACGAGATCCACGTCACCTCGATCTTCGTCACCCACGACCAGGAGGAGGCGCTCGAAGTCGCCAACCGCGTCGTGGTCATGGACAAGGGCAAGATCGAGCAGATCGGCTCGCCCGGCGAGGTCTATGACAATCCGGCGACCGCCTTCGTTCATGGCTTCATCGGCGAATCCATCGTGCTGCCGGTCGATGTGGCCGGCGATGCCGTCCGGCTCGACGGCCGCCCCCTGAACATTCCGGCGCTGGGTGCGGCGTCCGGCGCGGCCAAGCTGTTCGTCCGCCGCCACGACATGGCGGTCGGCCCGGCGGGAACCGGGGCGCTGGAGGGCGCCATCCGGCATGTCCGCTCGTTCGGTCCGATCCAGCGCGCCGAGGTGGCTCTCGCGGGGAGCGAGGGCAAGACCGTGATCGAGATCGACGCCCCCCGCGACCGCGAGCTGCAGGCCGGCGAAATTGTCTCGCTGCAGCCCCGCCGCTACCGGATCTTTGCCGCCCAGGAGTAGGGCCGTAGCCTCCGCGTGGGCTACGGGGCTACGCGCGTCCCAGGATATCGGTGGCTATTGATGGCCAAAAGTTAGCCCCTGTTCACCATTCAGCCACGGTTGGTATGCAACAACGGCAGGCCAACCTTGGGGGTTTTCAGTAGTGAAACGGACGACGGTCGCCCTGTTCGGGCTTCTGGTGCTTGCCGGCTGCGGCACAGAGACCAAAATCCCGGAAGAACCGGCCATGTATCTCAACATGGCGCAGCCCGGTGCAGTGCTGGACAGCCAGGCCGCCGCGATCATGTTTTCGCAGTACCGCCAGAACAATGGTCTCGGCACCGTGGTGGTGGACCCGGACCTGACCAGGCTCGCCGAGCAGCAGTCGCAGGCGATGGCCGCCCGCAACAAGATGGACCATGACGTCAAGGCCCCCCTCGGCAAGCGGCTGGAGGCCGGCGGCTATCCGGCGACCGTGGCGGTCGAGAACATCTCGGCCGGCTATCACACGCTGGCGGAGGCATTTTCTGGCTGGCGCGATTCACCGCCGCACAAGGCCAATATGCTCAAGAGCGGTGTCACAAAAATGGGCATCGCGGCCGTTTATGCTCCGAATACCAAATACAAGGTGTTCTGGACGCTCATTTTGGCGGCAACCTGATCTCGATAAATTCCGCGTGATCTAGAGCATGATCCGGAAAAGTGTGAAGCGGTTTTCCGAGAAGATCATGCTCAAACAGAGCGCCCTCCATCTCGTTGATTGACGCGGCTGCGAACTGCCGCCACGGTGAGCCTTCAAGTCATTTGAACCGAACGGTTACGAATGGATACTTCGGATTCCGCGCCCGGCTCGACGCCGGCGCAAGGGCAGCGTGTGCTGGTTCTTCAGGGCGGCGGTGCGCTCGGCTCCTATCAGGCCGGCGCCTTTCAGGCGCTCTGTCATGCAGGCTTCGAGCCTGAATGGATCGCCGGCATCTCGATCGGCGCCATCAATGCCGCGATCATCGCCGGCAACGAGCCGGACAAGCGTGTGCCGCGGCTCAAGGAATTCTGGGAGATGGTGTCGGCGCCGGTGCCGTGGAATCCGGTCTCCAAGCATGAGCGCGCCCGCTCGCTGTTCAACGAGACCAGCGCCGCCATCATCGCGACCTTCGGCGTGCCGGGCTTCTTCACGCCGCGGATTCCGCCGGCGCCGCTGTGGCCGCCCGGCAGCTCGCAATCGCTGAGCTATTACGACACCGCGCCGCTGAAGAAGACGCTGGAGCGCCTGGTCGACTTCGATCGCATCAACGATCTGAAGACGCGGCTCTCGGTCGGCGCGGTCGGCGTCACCTCGGGCAATTTCCGCTATTTCGACAATTACGAGTTCAAGAAGCTCGGCAAGAAGATCGGCCCCGAGCACATCATGGCCTCGGGCGCCCTGCCGCCGGGCTTTCCCGCCGTCGTGATCGAAGGCGAGCATTACTGGGACGGCGGCATCGCCTCCAACACCCCGCTCGACTTCGTGCTCGATGAGGAGACCAGCCGCGATCTTCTGATCTTCCAGGTCGACCTGTTCAGTGCGCGCGGGCCGGTGCCGGAGACGCTGCTGGAAGCCGCCGAGCGCGAAAAGGACATCCGCTTTTCCAGCCGGACGCGGATGAACACCGACAAGAACAGGCAGATTCACAACGCCCGCATGGCGGTGCGCGACCTGATCGGCAAGCTGCCAGATTATTTGAAGAACGATCCGTCAGTCGAACTGTTGCGCAAGGCGTCCAAGGAGAACACCGTCACGGTGGTTCACCTGATCTACAAGAGCAAGAACTACGAGAGCTCGTCGAAGGACTACGACTTCTCCCATGTTGCGATGGTCGAGCACTGGGGCGCGGGCGTCCGCGACGTGCATTTGTCGATGCGTCACAAAGAATGGCTAGAACGGCCACAGTCCGGCGAAACCATGGTGACTTACGACCTCACGGGGGACGAACCCACGCCCCCTGAAACGAAGTCCCCTGCAAGCAAATAGGAGCGAAGAACAATGGGTACGTTGACAGGCAAGACCGCCGTTGTGACCGGCTCGACCAGCGGCATCGGATTGGCTTATGCGCGCGCCTTCGCCGGCGCCGGCGCCAATATCGTGCTCAACGGCATGGGTGTGCCGGCCGACATCGAGAAGGAGCGTTCCGGCATCGAGACCGACTTCAAGGTCAAGGCCGTGCATTCGCCGGCCGACATGACCAAGCCGGCCGAGATCGCCGACATGATCGCGCTCGGTGAGAAGACCTTCGGCTCGGTCGACATCCTCGTCAACAATGCCGGCATCCAGTTCGTCTCGCCGATCGAGGAATTCCCGCCAGAGAAGTGGGAAGCGATCATCGCAATCAACTTGTCGTCGGCGTTCTACGGCATCCGCGCCGCGGTGCCCGGCATGAAGAAGCGCGGCTGGGGCCGCATCATCAACACCGCCTCGGCGCACTCGCTGGTCGCATCGCCGTTCAAGTCGGCCTATGTCTCGGCCAAGCACGGCATTGCCGGCCTTACCAAGACCGCGGCGCTCGAGCTCGCGCAGTTCAAGATCACCTGCAACTGCATCAGCCCGGGCTATGTCTGGACGCCGCTGGTCGAGCACCAGATTCCGGAGACCATGAAGGCGCGCAACATGACCAAGGAGCAGGTCATCAAGGACGTTCTGCTCGCCGCCCAGCCGACCAAGGAGTTCGTCACCTCGGAGCAGGTCGCAGCACTCGCGCTGTTCCTGTGCGGCGACGACGCCGCGCAAATCACCGGCGCCAATCTCTCGATCGACGGCGGCTGGACCGCGGAGTAGTTTTCCGGCGGGATTTTTGCCGAAGAATGAGCCGGCCCTGATCCGATCAGGGCCGGCTTTTGCTTTCGATCTGATGATCGCCGCCGGCGGTGAGTCATCCGGCCCGCCTCAATGCTACGGCGCCGACCGCCGTTTCCCGAACGCCAGCACGTGCAACCCGAGGCGCGAGCGCACCACGACGAACAGCAGGATGGTCTCGAAGGTCAGCGACAACGAGGTCGAAGCGGCCGCGCCCATGCCGCCGTAGCGCGGCACCAGCGTCATGCAGAGCCCGGCATTCATGAAGAACGACACCGCATAGGCGGTGGCGCAGATGCTCTGGTGTCCCAGCATGTTCAACAGCCGCTCCACCGGCCCGATCGCCGAGCGCACCACGAGCCCGATCGCCGCGACGAACATGATGCTGTAGCCGTCGACGAATTTCGGGCCGAACAGCCACAGCAGCGGCTTGCCGAAGGCGAGCAAGGCGATGGTCGCGAGCAGCGAGGGCCAGAACGTCCAACTGATGGCGTGTGCGACATAGGCCGACAGCCGCTCCTTGTCGCCGAGCGCGTTGTATTCCGCGAAGCGATGCGCCGTCGTTGCCGACATCGCGTAGTGGACGAACGACACCAGCGCCAGCGTCTTCACCACGGCGAAATAGATGCCGACCTCCTCGGAGGAGCGGAATTGCTGCAGCATCAGCACGTCGGTGTAGCCGAGCAAGAGATAGAAGCTCTCGACCAGCATGATCGGCAGCGAGATCGCGAACCAGCCCCTGACGTCGTGGGTCTTCTCACCCGGCCCGACATGGGCTTTGAGGCGGCGGTTCAGCACGATCATCTGGCCGAGCGCGGCGATGTAGACCGCAGCCGCGCTCGCGATCATCGCGGCCGTCGCGCCGAGATTGAGGCCGAGCGCCAGAGCGCCGGCGGTCAACGCGATGATCAATCCCTGCCGCACGATGAACTGCGGCATCAGGCCGAGCTGCATCCAGTCATGCGCGCGCGAGATGCCGTCCTGGGTGTTGGCGACCACGAAGGGCGGCAATGTCAGGCAGCCGATATAGAGCGGCACGACCGCATTGGGATCGATCCAGGGCGAGGCGAGGTGGATCACGCCCGCGAGCAGCAGCGCCACCGTGCTCGACGCGGCAAGCACCACCCAGCGGCCGCCGGAGAGGAAGCCGCGCAGTGCCGCGAGGTCGCCGCGCGCGCGATATTCCGGAATGATCTTCTGGGAGGATGGCGCGATGCCGAAATCCATCGTGCTGCCGAGCAGCAGCACCCAAGTCCAGACATAGACATAGATGCCGTAGTCCGAGCCGCTCATCCAGCGCGCCAGCAGGATCTGCGCGAGATAGGCGATGGCGGCGCTGATGACGCGGATGACGAAGATCGTGCCGGCGAGGCGCTTGGTGACCGACGCTTCCTTGGTGCCGCCGAGCAGGCGCGCGGCGAGGCCGCGCAGGCGTGCGGCCGGCCCCGATGGCGCGGAGGTTGCGGATTGTGTCTCCATCACAGCCAAGGCGGAAAATTCCTAAAGCGCCGCAAGCCGGCAATGGCCCCCGATCTATCAACGAAACGTTAAGATTGAGTTGGGTGACGGATGTTCCCATCTTGCGTCATCCCGGCCTAGTGCGCGATTGCGCACGGGAGCCGGGATCCATAACCAGAGGGAACAGTTGGTGCATACAGCTTGATCCACTGCGTGCCTCAGACTGCAGCCGCGAGGACGGGTCCCGGCTCCCGTGCGCAATTGCGCACCAGGCCGGAACGACCTATTGGAACGACTTTTGGCGTCAGTTCAAATTGGTATTGAATTCGTAGCTTTTGTCGCCGCCGACCAGCGTCAGCTTCAGCGCGGCGCCGTCCGCTTTGGCACCCGGCGGCAAGCCGTCGAGCTCGAACGAGAAGCGCTTCACGCCCGGCGGCGCGTGCTCGACGAGCTTGGGCACGGGCAGCGCCCAGTCGGGTGTCGGCCCCTCGACGAACAGGCTGAGGTCCTTGGTTTCGGGCGCCGTGACATCGACCAGCACATTGTTGCCGTCGCGCTTGACATCGCGGATCGTGAACGGGGTGGGGTCGCCGATATTGGCGGGCTTCGGCACCGCGTTGAGCGCTTCCGACAGCGCGGCGTCCTCGGTCGAGGCGACGCTGGCGAATGCGAGCTCGGCCTTCGCCTCCACCGGCACGCACAGCTTTTCGCACACCGCGTAGTTGATATCGGCGCGCAGCACCAGCGGCTTGTCGGGATTCTTCGCGACGATGCGCAGCGGCAGCACCACCTGGTGCTTGTAGCCGAGCGAGGTACCTCCGGCGCCGTCGTCGAACTGCCGCGGCGCCGGCCACATCACCGTGACCGCATCGACATTGTCCGACCTGGAGAAATCGAACCGCGGCGGCACGCCGGAATCGCCTGGCGTGCGCCAGTAGGTTTTCCAGCCGTCCTGCAACTGGAAGGCGATGCCGCCGAGCAGCACCGCGCCGCTGCGCGATCCCGCCAGCAGCCTGACCGCCGAATGCGTGTCCTGCTGCCACGGCGAGGCGTCGTCGGCGCGAACCTCCGTTGCCACGGATGCGACGGAAAATATGGCGGCGACGGCAAATGCGGCACGCATGGGAACTGTGACGATCATGAGACGTCTTTACCTGCAACTTTCGTTGCAAACCATTGAATTGCTTGTGATGCACCGCCGCACTGCGGTCGAAGGTTGATTGACAGAACCGCGACCCAATATCAGGATGCCAAATCAGCAGGAGAGGCCTTTGCGGATGCGCCCTGAAGGCAAAACAGGCAAAACAGGCAAGACTCGCAAGACCGCCGCCGGCAGAAGCCCGGCCGTCGGTCCCCATGCCACCGAAGATGGCTATCTCGATGGCCAGATGCTGATCGCGATGCCTGTCATGAACGACCCGCGCTTCGAACGCTCCGTGATCTACATGTGCGCGCATTCCTCCGAGGGCGCGATGGGGATCATCGTCAATCGCCCGGCCGGCAGCATCGATTTCCCGGGGCTGCTGGTGCAGCTCGACATCATCGAGAAGTCGGACCAGATCACGCTGCCGGAAAATGCCGAGATGATGAAGGTGATGAAGGGCGGCCCGGTCGACACCGGCCGCGGCTTCGTGCTGCACTCCAGCGACTTCTACATTCAGGATGCGACGCTGAACATCGACGACGGCATCTCGCTCACCGCGACCGTCGACATCCTCAAGGCGATTGCCAAGGGCTCCGGCCCCAAGCACGCGATCCTCGCGCTCGGCTATGCCGGCTGGGCGCCGGGCCAACTCGAGAACGAGATCCAGCACAATGGCTGGCTGCATTGCGACGCCGATCCGGAGCTGATCTTCGGCACCGATGTCGACGAGAAATATGCACGCGCCCTGCGCAAGATCGGCATCGAGGCCGGCATGCTGTCGAACGACGCCGGGCACGCGTAAACAACGCCGGCGTCGCGCAGATCTGCCGGAGTAGCGACGGTCTCTCCGCATTCACGGTGTCGTCCCGGCGAAGGCCGGGACCCAACCACAGGGCGTCATTGCGACGCCGCGCTGGGGCCACAGCCTTCGCCATCACATGCATTCGTGGTTATGGGTCCCTGTGTCTGGAAAGTCTGTCATGATGGCGGTGGGCGGGAAGCCGTTGGGTCCTTGGCGCTTGACGCCGTGAGCCGGCTCGGTCCCCCGCCCGTTCCATCTATCAACCTGAACAGTTGC
>NZ_JBWJZD010000018.1:0-163153 GCF_056429065.1 Bradyrhizobium sp. USDA3010 | reverse complement strand
CATGGCGAGTGTGGCGGCCCGGATGCGCGGAGGGTGGGTGTCAGCAACCGAATCCTACGCCACCTCAGCGGCTTACGCCACGCTCGCCAGCCTCTCAACAAGCCGCTGATGAATAAGACGGGCTAGCGTTCTCGTCACCGATAGATGCCGCGTGCGGGGCGATGACGATGACCAACGGCCCGCGCGGCAATATGTTCCTGCAATGGGAACAATCTCCGCGCGGGCCGAGGCCCATCTCAGGCTGCTTCAGCGTTGATGGCTGCGACGGCCAGTTTAGTCAGCGCGTCGTCGGTTTTCTTCTCCTCAGCCAGGGTCTGATCGAGAAGCTTGACCGCGTCGTTCATGCTCAGCTTGTTGGCCCATGCCTTGAGCGTGCCATAGCGGGAGATTTCGTAATGCTCGACCGCCTGCGCCGCGGCCAGCAGTCCAGGATCGAGCGCCGGCGTGTCGGCGTATTCGTCCATGATCTCCTCGCCCTCGTCGATGATCCCCTCGATCGCGTCGCATTTCTTGCCGCGCGCCGGTTTTCCCAACAGCTCGAAGATCTTCTCGAGCCGGTCGATCTGGCCTTCCGTCTCCTCGTGATGCTTCTCGAAGGCTGCGCGCAATTTATCCGATGACGCTGCCTTGGCCATCTTCGGCAGCGCCTTATAGATCTGCTTCTCGGCGTAGTAGATGTCCTTCAAGGTGTCGAGGAACAGGGCGCTGAGGTCTTTTTCCGGCATCGACTTTCTCCATCGCAAAGGTTGATTTCGCGATCCCAACCCGTGCGCAGATGCGATGTTCCTATTTGTGGTGGCTCGGGCTTGAGCCACCCGAACCGATCATTGCGTCAGCAGGCGCCGGCAGGTTTCGACGAACACCTCGCCGCCCGTGACGATATCGGCGTCGTCGGTGTTCTCGCTCCAGTGATGGCTGATGCCGCCGATCGACGGCACGAACAGCATGGCCGCCGGCATGATGGTGGCGAGGACCTGGGCGTCATGGCCGGCACCGCTCGGCATGCGGATTGATTTGCCGCCGGCGCAGGCGGCGCTCGCGGCTTCGATCGCATCCTGGAAGGCAGGCGTCATCATCGCGGGAACGCCGGTGCGGATCCGCTCGACGTTCACGCCACAGCGGCCCTGTGCGGTCGCCTCGGCGGCCATGCGATGCAGGTGTTCTTCGAGACGTGCGATCACCTCGGGATTGTCGTCGCGGATCTGGAACAGCATCTCGGCGTGGCCTGGGATGATGCTCGGCGCGCCCGGGTCGAGCGCGATGCGGCCGGTGGTCCAGACCGTGCGCGGTCCGCACCGGGCAGGGAAGCTGTCGTCGATCGCGACGCAGAACCGCGCCAGCGCCAGGCCGGCATCCTTGCGCACCGCCATCCGCGTGGTGCCGGCATGGTTCTGCTCGCCGGTGAACGTGATGCGATATTGCCAGATGCCGACGATGGAGGTGACGACGCCGATCTTGAGCCGGCCAGCTTCCAGCGTGTCGCCTTGCTCGATATGCGCTTCGAGATAGCCGATATGGCGGCCAGCTTCGGCGGTGAGGCGCGCCCGGCCGGCAAAGCCTGCATCGTGCAGCGCCTGTCGCATGGTGCGATCGCTGGAGCGGTCGCGCGCCGCATCGATGTCGGCTTCGGTCACGGCGCCGGTGAACGACCGGCTGCCGAGGAAGCTGCCGAAATGCCCTTCCTCGTCGCACCATGCCGCGACCTCGACCGCGCCGTTGACGCCGGGATCACCGTTGATGACGCGCGCGGCTTCGAGCGCATAGATCACGCCGAGCGGCCCATCGAGCCAGCCGGCATGGTTCTGGCTTTCGAGATGCGAGCCCGCGAGCAGCTTCGGTCCTGCTTTCGCACTGGTGCCGAACACATTGCCGATGCCGTCGATTGTCGCGGTGAGGTCGGCATCGGGCAGGTGCGCCGCCAGCCAGTCCAGCGAGCGCAGATGCGGCTCCGAGAATGTCGGCTTGTGCACGCCGGTCTTGTAGGCGCCGATCGCGCGCAGTGCATTGAGATCGGCGAGCACGCGCTTGCCGTCGAAGCGACCGTTGATGCCTGGCATGGTTGGACTCCGGATGAGCGTCTTGGTGCCTCAATCCCGTCTTGATGCCGTCGCGGTTGGATGCGACCGAACAATCAGGGTGAACGATTTCTTAGCGGTTCTGCTCTTAGGTCGCAGGACTGATGTCGCGGTACGAATAGCGTGTGAGTGTGATCATGTCTGCATTCAGGAACTGGGCTCGCAAGGCCGCTGTGCTGTTTCTTCCGATCGCGCTCGGCGCCTGCGCGCAATACTCGCAGCAATACAGCATGACGACCCCGCCGCCGGGAACAGGTCCGCTGGCCTGGGACGGCGCGGGGCAGGATCCCAATCAGCCGCATCCCCGACGCCAAGCGCGGAATGTGTCGCCGGCGGTGGCGGAGACGCAACTGTCGGAAGCGGATGCCGACGACCGGCTGGCGCGCAAGCTCGTGATCTGCAGCACCTGCATCAAGCAGACGCCGGTGGCGGCGGCCGCAGCGCAGCCGACCAATCGTCAGGACGTCGCGAGCGTGACCAATCACTAGCGCGCTGTCGCCAGACTTCGATCCGGCCTGCAGGCCTTAGTTAGGCCACGATGTCGTTCGATGCGCAGGCCCATGCCGTTCCGAAGAATGTCGTTCCGAAAACTCATTGTTCCCGCCGTCGTCGTCGCGCTTGCCGCGGCGATCCTGATTCACGGGGGCGGTTCGTGGGCCCATGCGCATGCGCCGTCGCATTGCGGCTTCTGGACCTCGATCGAGGCCGGATTGTCGTGCAGGTAATCTCCCGCCGGAGGCCCCGGCGGCAGTCCGGGAAAAGCGTGTCTCGACGCTTGCCCGTCCGGCCAATCGCCACTATACGTTCGCCCGTCGCGGCCGTTCGCCGGTAGCGGCCAGTACGGCACATCTCACGTCTAACGTATTGATTTGCCGGGAGTTTTGCTCCCTTCGTCTATCGGTTAGGACGCCACCCTTTCACGGTGGAGAGAGCGGTTCGATTCCGCTAGGGAGCGCCATCGGCGCCAAACCGGAAATCCAGCAGACTCAACGAATTATCGCGCAGGCGAACGCCTTGTCGTGCGGTTCCGCTCACTGTGAACAAAGGCACGATCACTGCAATCCGCCGGTTTTTCGCAACCCTTTGTAAAGCCAGCGGCGATACGGCTGGGCCGGGGATGATGTGATGGTTTTAGGATCCAAGAAGCGCGAAACGCGCAAATCGCTGCGCCAATCCGGCTGGATCACGCTCGACGGCGGATTCGCCGCGCGGCCGTGCGTGGTCGAGGACATGTCCTCGTCGGGCGCAAAGATCACCGTGCAGGACAACAACACGCTGCCGGCCAAGCTGCGGCTGGCGTTTTCGCGCGACGCCCGCACCGGGCGCGCCTGCGAAGTGGTCTGGCGCGAGGGCAAGACGTTCGGCGTCAGATTCGTGCGCTAGCCTGATCCGACCCCGCGCGATAAAAGGCCGGATGCGCAAGACCTGCTACGCTGTCATCGCCGTCCTGCTTCCCGCCGCTGCGTTCGCGCAAGCCGGCGACCGCCGCAATTTCCAGACGCCTCCCGATGCCGGCAGGACCCTGCCGTCGAAATCCGCGACGCGGAGCAATCCCTGCTCCTCGTACGGACCGGGCTTCGTCAAGGTCGAGGGCTCCGACACCTGCGTGAGGTTGGGTGGCGCCATCAGTGTCGGTGCAGGGGTGTCCAGCGGACGCTGAGCGGCTTGCCGCTCACGACATCGGCGGCGCGACGATGTGCACGAAGGCCGGCCGCTGCGCGATCTCGCCGAACCAGCGCTCGAGATGGGGCAGCTTCGGCTTCGTGACGCCCTCGACACCGAACCAGCGCCGCGCAAAGGCGCCGAGCGCGATGTCGGCGATCGTGAACTGATCGCCCTCGACATAGCGGCGGCTTGCAAGCTGCGCCTCGACGACGCGCCACACCGCGCCCGCGGCATCGGCGTCCTTCTGAATCTGCACCATGTCGCGCTCGTCCGGCGCCGTGCGCACCAGCCCCCAGAACAGCGGGCGCTCGACCGGTTGCAGCGTCGACAGCGTCCAGTCGAGCCAGCGGTCAACGGCGGCGCGCGCCTTCGGCGCCTGCGGATAGACCGGCGAGCTCTGGCCGTAGGCCATGCAGAGATAGCGCATCACCGAATTGGATTCCCACAGCACATAGTCGCCGTCGACCAGCGTCGGGACGCGGCCATTCGGATTCATCGCGAGATAATCCGCCTGATCGTTCTTGCCGAACTGCATGCCGGCATCGATGCGCTGATAGGGCAGGTCGAGCTCGGCCAGACACCAGAGCACCTTTTGCACATTGACCGAATTGGCCCGGCCCCAGATCGTCAGTTGCGGCTTGCTGTCCATCACGCGTTTTCTTTCCGCTGTTGCGCTTTGCGCGCGTTCTTAGCCGAACCGTCAGGGAAAAGCGCGGGGTGAATTGTACCGAGCGAAAAAAAAGAGGCTCCGCCGAGATGCGGCAGAGCCTCGTCAATAACAGTCAAAGCGCAGTCAGTGACCGAACAGCAACCACAGCACGATGATCACCGGGATCGGCACACCCAACAGCCAAAGCAAAAGTCCTTTTCCCATCTCCTCGCCTCCTCGCATTCGTGTGAGGAGGCAACGTCAACTGCTGTGTCATGTTCCTCGCGATCGCTCCGCGCTTCGCCGATGGAGAAACGCGGATAGGAACGTGAGTGCCGGCGCGGCGTTTACCAATGCCCGGTGTTCGGCATCGAGGCCCATGGTTCGGCCGGCGCCTTCGGATCGCCCTTCTGCAGGAGCTCGATCGAGTGCAGGTCGGGCGAGCGCACGAACGCCATGTTGCCGTCGCGCGGCGGACGATTGATGGTGACGCCCATCTTCATCAGCTTCTCGCAGGTCGCGTAGATGTCGTCGACCTCGTAGGCGAGATGGCCGAAATGGCGGTCCTCGCCGTATTTCTCCTCGTCCCAATTGTAGGTCAATTCGACCAGCGGCGCGCCGCGGCCTTGCGGCAGCGACTTGAGCAGATGGAGATCTTCCTCCGCGCAGAGAAACACCAGCGTGAAGCGGCCCTTGTCATTGTCGATGCGGCGCACTTCCTTCAGCCCCAGCGCATCCTGATAGAATTTCATCGCGACATCGAGATTGCGGACGCGCAGCATGGTGTGCAGATAGCGCATTTTCTTGTCCTCCTGGGAATTCAGAGATTTTGTTTTGGCTCGGGGAGACGCGCCAAGAAATAGCAGCAAAACGCGGCGCGGGGCAGGGGCCTGTACGACTTTTGCGACCGCTCCGGGCGGCTGCGTTCTCAAGCTTTCGCGAGCCGTCGCTCTGAGCGACCTGCGACACGCTCATGCGGTGCGCGATACGGGAAAGCCCCGCCCAGGAAAATTCTGGAACGGGGCTTTCGTGGTCGAGCCTTGGAGGCACGGCCCTCTATCTCATCGAATGCCCATCACCGCCAATCAAGGACGTGCGAGGTTGGACCTCCTCTAAAAAGCAAAACCCCGCGAGTGGGCTCGCGAGGTCTGATGCCGGCGGGCCTTGGGGAGATCGTGCCGGCAACCGATCATCTAACGGTGCGCGCGGCGGCAGGTTCCAGCATCCCGAAAATAGAAAGCCCCGCAGGCTGGATGCGGGGCTTTCCCAGTTGACGGACTGGGGATCTCTCAGGGCGTGAGCCGTCAACTGTTGGGGACCAAACTTAAGGTTGAATTTATAAAATGCAACAGCGCCGCGTAGACGGAATATCCTCGTCCCACAGCGCTGCGCCAGACACTGGGCCCTGAAATCCCCAGCGCAGTTTTGTGTTGGCGCTGCGCAAAAGGTTCAAAGGAAAAGCCCGGCGAGGTGGATTTGCGGTGGCCTTCAGCGCCGGCCTGGCGATGGTCCCCGGATCCCGCGCGACATGCGGCGCGCGCGCCGCCGCGTGTGCAATGCAAACGTCGTTGGCCGGTTACGATCTCACACCTTGATGTCGAGAATGGTCTCGACGGCATCGCGGTCGGCCTTGTTCTTGGCGGCGAAGACGTCGAGCACATCGTCGCTGATGATGCGCGGCTGCTGCTTCGCCGTTTGATCGACGACGAGTTGCACTCTGGCTTGCGTCACTTCGACAGGTACGGGGTAAATGAGCATGGCTCTCTCTCCTCCGGCTGTCGAACCCTGTCAGGGCTTTCTTAACGATTTGTAAGCATCTGGATCAGCGCTTTCGGTTCGAATCGGGCGGCCGGGGCGGTATCGGCCCGCTCGCCTGCCAGCCTGCTTGGCGCCATACTGCGGGCCTTTGGGACCGAACGGCGCGATCGATGAGGAACGGGCTCTATTCGATCCATATCCATATGATGGACGGCGTGCGGGGCCGCGACAGCGGCGTCCTGATTCTGCGCGATGGTCTGCTGATCGGCGGCGGGCCGCATTTCTGGTCGATCGGGGCCTACACGGCCGGCGAGGGCACCTGGAAGGGGCATCTCAGGACCAACCAGCATTCCCCGTTTTCCGATCCGTTCACCCGGCCGCTGTTCGCCGGCCAGGAGGTGACGAGCGGATTTTCCGGCACCTTCAGCGGTGACCGGGCCGAAGTGTTCGGAACCGTGCTGGTTGGAACCCGCAGCCTGAGCTTCCAGGCAACCCTGAAAAGGCTGGCCGACGCCTGATCGCGGCAAGGCTGTGGACGAGTGCGCAGCAAGCTTCGAATTCTGTTTGGCAAATCGACCTGTCGCGGCTGTGGATTTGCTGCGGACAAACGCGGGATATCGTTGTGGATGTCGCGACGGCCTGAGGCATTCCGACGCCGCCTTACCGGGCCACCGCTAACCCTACCGGGTTAGGTTAAGAGCAGCATTGCGTTGTCACCACCTGTGATTGCGGTAGGGATGGTTGCAGGTGACAGCCATGACGCCATCGTTCCATAGCGCTGACAGACCGACCCACCGGCGCGTGATGGTGGCGGGCTTGCTGCTCTGTTCCGCCTTTGTCGCGATCAGCTTCTGGCTTCGGCCGCAGCCGGAGAGTGGCAAGGCGCTCGTGAAGGCGGACCGGCTGGTCCGCACGGCGGGAGAGGCGCGGAAATCAAACTAGAACTGACAAATTGAGCCGCGCCCGGCGCTCAGTCCGGCAGCTTCCCGTTGGGATGCTTGTGATACATCGCGATGCCGATAAAGCCGGCAAAGCCCATCACATTCAGCAGCAGTTCCATCCACGCCGGCATCGATGCCAACCTCGCTCACGGGAAAGCTAATCATTGAGGTTGTGTTTTTGTTCCAGTGCTAATCGATGGTAGCTTTGCGCTAGCGCATGGCTGCGGAACCGGAACACCGGGCTCCGGACCCGCTATTGCTGCAACCATCCCATTGAGCCGGCGTTACTCTTGCGGACTTACGTGAGGAGGTTGCGATGAGAAAGGTATTGGCAGTTTTGGCAACGGTCACGACGGTCGGCGCAACGATGATCAGTGCGCCGGCACAGGCGCGTCATATCGGTCCTGGCCTGGCTTTCGGTCTGGCTGCCGGCGCACTCGCCGCGGGCGCTGCCGCCGCGTATGGTCCCTACTACTACGGGCCCGGCTACTATCCCGGCTATTATTACGGCCCGCGCTACTATGGCTACTACGGCCCTGGTCCCTACGCCTACTATCGCCCGTATTATCGGCACCACTACTATCGCTATTGGTGATGGCGGCGAGCCCGGAGCAGAGCGCTCCGGGCTTTCTCAACTGCGCGTCATGGTGTGATCGCGCGGAAGTGCGTTCGGGTGGTCATTGGCTCACCGTGTGATCGTGCTCCGGTGGGCGCACGCGATCGGCGCGAGATCAAGCGCTCTTGCGCTGCAATCCACTCCAGACATTGCCGAGCGTGTTGTCGTAATATTCCTGGCGATCGCGCTCGAACTTCTGCTGCGTCGCGCGGAAGCTGGCAACGCGTGCGACGATCTCTTCGCGCTCGCGCGCAGCACTGTCTTTCTGATCGGCCATTGCCCATCCTCTTCGTCGTGGTCCTATCCCCGCCGCGCATTGGCATCAGTGAATTGGGCGTCAATGCGGAGCAGGCTTTGCAGGATTGTGATGAAGCCAAGGCAACAGAAGAGGCAGCCGAAGAGCGACGAGGCTGACGCGCCGGCGGATCAGGTCGCCAACGCAACCCGATCGCCGAGGCCTCGCCGCCAATCGCTCGCGTGATGGTTGAACTCGCAATCGCCCCGACCATGCTATAGTCGCGGCCGGCCAACCGGATCATTCCCAGTGATTGCAAAGGATCTACGTAGCGGCGTCGAGCGGCTGGGCAACATGATTGCCGAGGCTTCGTCGATCGTGCCTTTCACCGGGGCGGGCATCTCCACCGAGTGCGGCATTCCCGACTTCCGCTCGCCTGGCGGGCTGTGGACGCGCAACCGGCCGATCCCGTTCGACGAGTTCGTGGCCAGTCAGGAGGCGCGCGACGAGTCATGGCGCCGGCGCTTCGCGATGGAACCGACATTTGCGGCCGCCAAGCCGGGGCGCGGGCATTGCGCGCTCGCGTCACTCTACCGGGCCGGTAAGGTTCCCGGCATCATCACCCAAAACATCGACAATCTGCATCAGGCGTCGGGCTTCAAGGCCGATGACGTCATCGAGCTGCACGGCAACACCACCTACGCCCGCTGCATCGGTTGCGGCAAGGACTACGACCTCGCGTGGGTGAAGCTGCACTTCGACAAGACCGGTGGTGCGCCCGACTGCGCGGAGTGCGGCGATCCGGTGAAGACCGCGACGATCTCGTTCGGGCAGTCGATGCCCGAGGATGCAATGCGCCTCGCGGCGGAACTCGCAAGGCACTGCGACCTGTTCCTGGCGATCGGCTCATCGCTGGTGGTATGGCCCGCTGCAGGGTTTCCGATGATGGCGAAGGAGAGCGGCGCGCGGCTCGTGATCATCAACAACGAGCCGACCGATCAGGACGACATCGCCGACCTGGTGATCCGGCATGACATCGGCGACACGCTTGGTCCATTCGTAGGCAATTGACGCCTGATTGATTCGCGGCTGTGCAAGCCTGTTCATAGTTCCCGCAAGAATCGTTTTTTAGCTATGCCCGGCAAGCGGGAGTGTTATCTTTTGGTTGAGAGATTCGCGCAGTTGTCCGAGTGAGTTGGTCATGGAGAGCAGCGTGTACAGGGTGCGCCGCAACGTCGGCGCTCTGCATTTGATGTGTGGGGTCCGGGGTCATGGGGTCGGACGGATTTGAGTCCAAGAAGCTCGGCGGACCGCCGATAGGCGGAGTTGGGCAAAGCAGGATTGCACAAGGCGAGTACGGCAGCGCGCCGCGCGATCCGGCGATCGATGCCTTCTCCGGTCTCGGCGACGCCGCGGCCAACCTCGTCGAAGTCTCCGGCGTCATCAAATGGTTCGACGCCTCGAAAGGCTACGGCTTCATCGTCCCCGACAATGGCTGGCCCGACATCCTGCTGCACGTGACGGTGCTGCGGCGCGACGGCCATCAGACCGCCTATGAGGGCGCGCGGCTCGTCGTCGAGTGCGTGCAGCGCGCGAAGGGTTACCAGGCCTTCCGCATCGTCTCGATGGACGAGTCGACCGCGATCCATCCGGCGCAGATGCTGCCGCCGCGAACCCATGTCACCGTGACCGCGACCAGCGGGCTCGAGCGTGCGCAGGTCAAGTGGTTCAACCGGCTGCGCGGCTTCGGCTTCGTGACTTGCGGGGAGGGCACGCCCGACATCTTCGTGCACATGGAGACGCTGCGCCGCTTCGGCATGACCGAGCTGCGCCCGGGCCAGTACGTGCTGGTCCGGTTCGGGCCCGGCTCCAAGGGCATGATGGCCGCCGAGATCCACCCGGAGACCGGTCCGTCGGCGCTGTCGTCGCACTGAGCCCCGCGCTGGACTCCCTGACGGAAACGTGAGCCGCCGGCGAGCCGCCAGGGCTCTGGCATTTGCCGCAATCATCAGGTTAGGGTCCGCCGGAAAATCTTCCCCGGTGTGAGTATTTGTCGATGGATTTCGATCGCATGGTTGGGCGGCTTCGCCCGTGGCTGTTGGCCTCCCTCATCATGATGTTCGGCGCGCTGCTAGCCCCGGCCGCGCAGGCTGCCAGCGTCCAGCCGCTCGAGATCGTCACCAAGTCAGGCGTGCACGTCTTCTCCGTCGAAATGGCGACCACCGAGCAGGAGAAGGAGACCGGCCTGATGTACCGGAAGGAGCTCGCGGACGGCAAAGGCATGCTGTTCGACTTCACGCCGGAGCAGGAAGTGTCGATGTGGATGAAGAACACCTATATCTCGCTCGACATGATCTTCATCCGCGCCGACGGCCGCATCCTGCGGATCGCCGAAAACACCGAGCCGATGTCGACCAAGATCATTCCGTCACGGGGGCTCGCCAGGGGCGTCCTCGAGGTGATTGCCGGCACCGCGCAGAAATACGGCATCCAGCCCGGCGACCGGGTCGGCCACCCGCTGTTCGGCGGCCGCTAGCTCTCTGTTCCAGCGGTTTTTGGGCGGGAAACCGTTGCCAATCTCCCAGCCGGAAGTCCCGCACCGGCGCCTTGCTGGCGCTGGCTGAAGCGTGTATCCACGGGGCTTCTCGGAAATGTCGGGGTATAGCGCAGCCTGGTAGCGCGGCAGTTTTGGGTACTGCAGGTCGTTGGTTCGAATCCAGCTGCCCCGACCATTTAATTCAAGGACTTGATAGGTTTTTGGAGGCCTTTTACGTCCCAGATTTTGCGTCTGGGAAGAGCATGGAAGGAAGAGGGCGGCGTCTTGGACAAGTCCGTCGAACTTACCGATCCGGCCACCGAACTCGCCGAACTTGTTGAGCGGCTGCGACCGACGAAGCGAATGCCGACTGGATTAGAAGCAATCGCTGGCGTCATGGTCGCTCAAGACGATGCGATCTTTGTTGATCTGCTGCTGAAGCCCCGCGCTCCGCTCCTCGCAACTTCAGCCGCCCGGGCGCTGACCAGATCAACGAGTCGGCGGGTTGTAGCGATCCAAGATCACGGTTCTTGAGCCACTCTCCGACGGTCGCAAGATGGCATCGTCGAATTTGTGATAGCGGTCAAACTGCTGCTGCTCATCGCGCAGATGTGGCGCTTCGGCGGACGCGTAGGCTCTATTTGCACCGTTCCAGTGATCATATCCCGACACGACGCAACCCCGTCTTGATTCAGATGCAGATAGGTTAGCATCGTTGTAAGGGTATCTCTGTATCGCCGTGGCAACACCACCAGCAATCCGCCCGACATGAGGACACGGATTGTTTCTGTGGCTCTCTGTGCGTGAACAGCGTTCTGGCACGGGTAACCACGCTCCGGCCGGGATGTCTTGCCTGACGCAACAACGCCGCCTGGACGGAATATGGATCGTCCAGACGGCGTCGCCGAATACTGGGCCCTGAAATCCCCAGTGCCCATGGGTCGTCCGCGCGTGAAATAGGTTCAACGTTGCGGCGCCTTGCCGCTGTCGCAACCGGAGCAGACCGCGCCTGATCTCGAGCGGATGTGGCTTGCCGATGGTGCGCGCGGACTGGCAGGTTGGTTCGGCCTGACAAGACCAATCCGCGAGGAAGCACCATGGCGCGCAGACTGATCGATATCTCGGTTCCCTTGCAGAACGACGTTCCGGCCGATCCGCCGGGCAATCACCCGACCATCCAGTATATCGACCACCAGCAAGGGCTGCCGCGCATGCTGCAGTTCTTCGATGGGCTGAAGGCTGCGGATCTGCCTGACGGGCAGGGCTGGGCCGTCGAGCAGGTCTCGCTCTCCACGCACAACGGCACGCATCTCGATGCGCCCTGGCATTTCCATCCGACCATGAACCGCGGCGAACGCTCGTGGACCATCGATGAGGTGCCGCTGGAATGGTGCTTTCAGCCGGGCGTCAAGCTCGACTTCCGCCATCTGCCTGACGGCTACGTCGCGACCGCAGGCGATGTCGAAGCCGAGCTGAAGCGGATCGGCCATACGCTGTCGCCGCTCGAGATCGTCGTCGTCAACACCAGCGCCGGCGCGAAATATGGCCAGGCCGACTACGTCAATTCGGGCTGTGGCATGGGCTATGAGGCGACGATGTATCTGCTCGAGCGCGGTGTGCGGCTGACCGGCATCGACGGCTGGAGCTGGGACGCGCCGTTCGTCTTCACTGCTAAGAGATACGCTGAGACCAGGGACGCCAGCCTGATCTGGGAAGGCCACAAGGCCGGGCGGCACATCGGCTACTGCCACATCGAGAAGCTGCACAATCTCGAGCTTTTGCCGTCGACCGGGTTCATGGTGTCGTGCTTCCCGGTGAAGATCGAGCGCGCGTCGGCGGGATGGACGAGGGCGGTTGCGATCCTGGACGGCTAGCCGCGCGGTTTCGGGCCAATTCGGGAACCGGTGGACAGACCGTTCATTCCGGTGGGTTGTTGCGGCACGGCTACAGCCTCAGGCAGACGAATCTGCTTAGATGCACGCAGTAGATGCATTGGGTGATCGGGCCGGCGGCTCGGCCTCGCGTCCCGATTTCTGAAGCGTTCTCTCCCGTGACTAGAGCCCCGGCGCGTCTCCCGGGGCTCTTTCTTGCGTGCCGCAGGTCAGCCTGGCCGCAGATGCCCAAAAAGAAAATCAGGTGCGCCGGAAACCGACGCACCTGATCTATGTCTTCAATATCGCTTGTGTCGGCTGTATCGCTTGGGTGTCGCCGGTTGTTACCACCGGCAAACGCGAACACCACGCGGGGTCCACCAGCAACGGGGACCGACATAACCGCCGTAGTAGCCATAGCCACGGCCATAGCCCCATCCGCGACCACGGCCCCAGCCACCGCCACGATAGCCCCAGCCACCGCCACGTCCGCGCCAGGCTTGCGCGGGCGCCGTGGTGGCGCCGACCAGAATGGCAGAGGTGCTTGCGACATAGACGAACAACAAAGCGACTGCTGCAAGGCAACGAGTCAGGATATTGTAGCGTTTAGTCATTCTGAAGATCTCCAGTCACTTCCAAACATCTGAACTGATGCTGGCTGTCTCGCTTAAGACGCGCAACACCGCTATTCGGTTCGAGCATCCTAAGACAATATTTTTACTAAGGTTCTTGCTAGCTTTAACGACTCTATTGAGGCCAACAGGTAAGGTCAAGTTACAGTCCCGCCTGCAAAGGATGATGTGGTTGCTTCGCTCATCTTGTCGTTCATCCGCCGTTCATTCTGTTCATCTTGCATTGCGCCGACGTGATTTGTGCAGCGCAGAAGCAGCGATTTGCGAGCCGCGGAAAATGCCGTCGAGAACTTGAAGTCGACACGATCCTGTTCTCTGAGCGTTTGAGAATCCTCCCTGAAGAGTGCCCATGCCGAAACAACACACCTACGTCCTTGGTCTCAACGTCTACGACCATGACGTCAGCGCCTGCCTGCTGCGCGACGGCGCGATCGCCTATGCGATCTCCAAGGAGCGCATTACCCGCGAGAAGCACGCCTCCGGCTTCTACAAGGAAGTCATCGACTACTGCCTGTCCGCCGAGGGCATCACGCTCGACGACGTCGATCTCGTGGTGCGCAACAGCTACATCCTGCCGGTGCCCGAGATGGAGGAGCGGATGCTCCATCAGGACATGCCGGGCTTCCTGCCGATCGCCGAGCGCAACGAGGCGATCAAGCATCCGCTGTTTCGCGCGAAGTCCGACAAGGTGGTGTCGATCTCGCATCACCTAGCGCATGCCTACAGCGCGTTTGCGGTGTCACCGTGCAGGGACGGCGTCGTGATGATCGTCGATGGCGTCGGCAACTACCAGGCCGACGCGATGGAAACCTATCCACCCGATGGGGCGTCGCCGCTCGCCCGCGAGTCCGAGAGTTACTACAGGTTCGACGACACCAGGCTCGAATGCCTGAAGAAGGTCTTTATGGAGCCGGCGCGCGGTCTCTTGTCGGACGAGTTCTACAACATGCCGGGTTTAGGGGCGCTGTACAGCCGGATCTCGACCTATGTGTTCGGCGACTGGAACAAGTGCGGCGAGCTGATGGGGCTTGCGCCCTATGGCCGCCATGAGCAAGTCGGCCATCTGCTCGAGATGAAGGACGGCAGGCTGCACGTGCCGTTCTGGGGCGAGGAGAACCGGCAGCCCTTCGTGCTCGACAGCGGCAGCTGGGAGAAGAATCCCGCGATGCGGCACTGGGAGGACATCGCCTGGCGGGTGCAGGACGACACCGAGAACGTGCTGCTGGCGCGGGCGCGCTGGCTGCGCGAGACCACCGGCGCGAAGAACCTCTGCATCGCCGGCGGCGTCGCGCTGAACTGCGTGGCCAACGGGCGCATCGCGCGCGAGGCCGGCTTCGACAACGTCTGGATCCAGCCCGCTGCCGGCGACGACGGCATCGCCATCGGCTGCGCCTACTACGGCTGGCTGGAGATCCTCAAGCAGCGCCGCTCGTTCGTGATGGACCACGCCTATGTCGGCCGGCGCTACAGCGACGCCGAGGTCGCGGCCGCGCTGCAAAGCTTCCTGGTCCGCATCCAGGTCGACGCGAAGCGCAGCGACAACATCTGCCGCGATACCGCGAAGCTGCTCGCCGACCAGCGCGTGATCGGCTGGTTTCAGGGGCCTTCTGAATTCGGTCCGCGCGCGCTGGGCAACCGCAGCCTGATCGCCGATCCGCGCAAGGCCGAGATGAAGGACATCCTTAACAGCCGCGTCAAGCACCGCCAGGCCTTCCGCCCGTTCGCGCCGATCGTGCTGGCCGAGCGGATGAAGGAGATCTTCGAGGGCGAGGAGGACTCTCCCTACATGCTGATCGCCAAGCCGGTGCGGCCGGAGTGGCGCGACAAGATCCCGGCGATCGTGCATGTCGACGGTTCGGCGCGGGTGCAGAGCGTGCGGGAGGAAACCAACCCGGTGCTCTATCGCCTGCTGAAGGAGTTCGAGGCGCTGACCGGCGTGCCGGTGCTGATCAACACCTCGTTCAACGTCAAGGGCGAACCGATCATCGAGACGCCGCAGGATGCGGTGAGCTGCTTCCTCACCACCGGGATCGACAACCTCGTGCTGCACGACACGCTGGTGTCGAAGACCGCAATGCACAAGGTCGTCACGCCCGTGATGACGACGATCGGCGACGTCGCCACCATCGTCTCCTCGACGACGCAGGACGGCAGCCGGGGAGGCGCCTGAAGCCTGTCAGGCCGCCTTTGCCGGCGCCGCCGGTTTCTGCGCAGGCGGCTTGATCGGCTTGTCCTGCCGCTTCGACCACGAGATGTAATAGGCCACGATCGTCATGATCGCGATGCCGGAGATGCTGACGAAGATCTGCGCGAACAGCGAGCCCGAACTCATCGACAGCTCGAAATGTCCGACAAAGGACAGGAACACGCCGACGCAGAACACCGCGAGCGACTGCTGGCCGCAGACGATCAGGGGATCGAACACCTTCCACTCCAGCGCCGACCAGTCCTTCGGGACGAAGCGGATCACCAGCACCGTGATCACCACGAAGTGCAGGAAGCGATAGGGCGCGAGGTTGGTCTTGTCGTTCGGGTTGAAGGTCGAATACAGCCAGTCAGGGAACATCGCGCCGAAGTCCGGGAAGCGGCCGGCCATCGTCATGATCAGGGCGAAGATCATATAGGCGATGCAGAACCACAGCGTGTAGCGCGAATTGATGATGTGCATGTTCGCGCGCGCGCCGCCCATCGCGCACCACGAGCCGAATACGAACAGCACCTGCCAGGCGAACGGATTGAAGTACCAGGTCCCGGCCGGGTAGGCGGGCAAGTTCCAGCCCATGTGCCGCGACACCAGCCACAGCGCGAGCGAGGCCAGCATGGTCCAGTTCGGCTGCCGCAGCATGAACCACAGCACCGGCGGGAACAGGCCCATCAGCACGATGTAGAGCGGCAGCACGTCGAGATTGACCGGCTTGAACTTCAGGAACAGGCCCTGGCGCAGCGTCTCGGTGGCGTTGTCGACGAGGCCCGCGACATTGAACTCGTTGATGATCTCGGAATCGCCGAAGCGCAGCGCCAGATAGCTGATCGAGGCGATGTAGATCACGAACAGGATGATGTGGGCGACATAGAGCTGCCAGACGCGCTTGGTCAGCCTTGTGGCGCCGACGATGAAGCCGCGCTCCAGCATCATGCGCGCATAGACGAAGGATGCGGTGTAGCCGGAGATGAAGACGAACAGGTCCGCGGCATCGCTGAAGCCGTAATTCCGGGTCGTGATCCAGTTCACGATATTGTCGGGGATGTGATCGAGATAGATCGCCCAGTTCGCGATCCCGCGGAACAGGTCGAGCCGGAGGTCACGTCCTTTGTCGGGCAGGTGAGCGTGGATTTCCATGGGGCGCCGCTTCCTCGAGATGATGCTGTCGAGAAGGCCGCGCCGCGGCCCCAAGGGGCTCCAAACCGAAGCCCCCCGAGGCCAGATTGTCACAGCGCGGTAGAATGACTATACCGGTCCGGCGAAGGCTCCCTCCGAGATCGAGGAATCACCGATCAGTTCGTTGAACGGTGTCTCTATACTATCCCGGCGGTTTCCTTCAAATCGCTTCCATATCGCACATCCCACGGGGCCGACCATCCATGACCGCACGCATTTTTAAGCCCGCCAAAAACGCGATGCAATCGGGACGTGCCAAGACCAAAGAGTGGCAACTGGACTACGAGCCGGAGCAGCCGCGCACCGTGGAGCCCTTGATGGGCTGGACCTCGTCCACTGACATGAAGCAGCAGCTCACGCTGCAGTTCGAGACCAAGGAGGAGGCGGTCGCCTATTGCGAGCGCAAGGGCATCGCCTACCAGGTGATCGAGCCGAAGGATTCGGCGCACCGCCAGATCGCCTATGCCGACAATTTTGCATTCCGCCGCTGGGAGCCGTGGACCCATTAGGGGCTGGACCCACTAAGGTCGGGTCCACCAGATCGGGCTGAGCCCGCGATCAGCTCGCGGGGGTAGGCGCGGCGAGGGCGCCCGGAATCGGCAGCGGCGCATCCTTGGAGACGCCGAGCACCGGAAAGCTTCGGATTTTGCGCACGTTGGGCAGGCCGGCGAACTGCAGCAGCTGCTGACGCATGTCGTCGACGCTGGGCGCGACACATCTCAGCATGAAATCGGCATCGCCCGAGATCCGCCAGCATTGCAGGAAGCGCGGCACGGCGGCGACCGCCGCCTCGAACGCCTCGATCGCAACCAGGTTCTGGCTGTCGAGCTGGATCAGGACGAAGGTCGTCACCTCATAGCCCAATAGCCGTTCGTCCAGCGTGGCGCGGATCGCCTGCACCACGCCGCGACTGCGCAAGGCGCGGACCCGGCGCAGGCAGGGCGGGGCGGTGATGCCGACGCGCTCCGCGAGCTCGTTGATCCTGATCCGGCCGTCCCGCTGCAATTCGGACAGGATCCGCAGATCGATGTCATCGAGCTGTGGGCGCTCTGTCACAGTCACGAACCCGCTACCGCGGTCCGCGGGCTCTTGCTGCCGCTGCCGACCCGAACGAGCGCGGCCTGCGGTGCGACGCCCGACAGCACCAGCTTCTCATGCGCCGCGATGATGGCGTCGCGGGTCAGCCGGCCGCCGGGGCGGTACCAGGTGCAAAGACCCGTCAGCAGCGCGATGATGGCGAAGGTCGCGACCTGGATATCGCCGACCTCGAACACGCCGTCCGCGACCCCCTCGGTGAGGATCTGCGCCAGCCGCTGCTCATAGGCGCCGCGCAACGCCACCACGACGTCGTAGTTCTTGGCATCGAGGCTGCGGAGTTCGGAATTGGCGATGAAGACCTCGCGCTTGCGGGTCATGTGATAGCTGACGTGGAAGGCGACGAAGGCGCGCAGCTGCTCGACCGGATCGGCCTTGCCCTCCAGCGCGAGATCGAGCTCGCGCAGCAAATCGTTGATATGCTCCTGCACCAGATCGAACAGCAGATCCTGCTTGGTTGAGATATGGTTGTAGAGTGAGCCCGCCTGGATGCCGACCTCGGCGGCGAGCTGGCGCAGGCTCATCGCCTCGTAGCCGCGCTCGAAGATCAGGCGCACGCCGGCCTTGCGGATCGCCTCCAGCGTCGTGGGGCCATGTGAGCCGATCGTGCGTGCCATCGGGGCCTCGGAGGGATGTTGGCTTGTCAGGGAGTGCCGGAAACAAGCAAACGACCGTATGTATATCGCATGAAATCCCAGCAAATTCAACGAACTGCGGATTTCGCACGCGAACCATAGCACAGTCGCTTGCGAAGCCAAGAAAAAAACGTATGATCGTTTAATTGCAAGATGAATCTCATGGGAGGGATCATGGCCTCGAACCGGGCGGCAATCTTCAATTTCGACCTTGGCGAGACCGCGGATGCGATCCGCGAGACGGTGCATGATTTCTCGACCAACGAGATCGCGCCGCGCGCCGCCGAGATCGATCGCTCCAACACCTTTCCGCGCGACCTCTGGCCGAAAATCGGCGCGCTCGGCCTGCACGGCATCACCGTCGAGGAGGAGTACGGCGGCTCTGGCCTCGGCTATCTCGAGCACTGCATCGCGGTCGAGGAGATCTCGCGCGCTTCGGCCTCGGTCGGGCTGGCCTACGGCGCGCATTCCAACCTCTGCGTCAACCAGATCCGCCGCAACGGCAACGAGGCGCAGAAGCGCAAATATCTGCCCAAGCTGATCTCCGGCGAGCATGTCGGGTCGCTGGCGATGTCGGAGCCCGGTGCCGGCTCGGATGTGGTCTCGATGAAGACCCGCGCCGAGAAGAAGGGCGACCGCTTCGTGCTCAACGGCAACAAGATGTGGATCACCAACGGTCCCCATGCCGAGACGCTGGTGGTCTATGCCAGGACCGATGCCAATGCCGGCCCACGCGGCATCACCGCCTTCATCATCGAAAAGGGCATGAAGGGATTTTCCACCGCGCAGAAGCTCGACAAGCTCGGCATGCGCGGCTCCGACACCTGCGAGCTGGTATTCGAGGATTGCGAGGTGCCCGAAGAGAACGTGCTCTCCGAGGTCGGGCGCGGCGTCAACGTCTTGATGTCTGGTCTCGACTATGAGCGCGCCGTGCTGGCGGCGGGACCGATCGGCATCATGCAGGCCTGCATGGACGTCGTGCTGCCTTACGTCCACGAGCGCAAGCAGTTCGGCGAGCCGATCGGCTCGTTCCAGCTGGTGCAGGGCAAGATCGCCGACATGTACACCACGATGAACGCCTCGCGCGCCTATGTTTACGCGGTGGCGAAGGCCTGCGACCGCGGCGAGACCACGCGCGAGGACGCCGCCGGCGCCATTCTCTACGCCGCCGAGAAGGCCACCCAATGCGCGCTGGATGCGATCCAGCTGCTCGGCGGCAACGGCTACATCAACGACTATCCGACCGGCCGGCTGCTGCGCGATGCCAAGCTCTACGAGATCGGCGCCGGCACCAGCGAGATCCGCCGCATGCTGATCGGCCGCGAGCTGTTCGCGAAGACGGCCTAGATTCTTCTCCCTCGCCCCGCTCTTGCGGGGAGGGGGTTGGGGTGAGGGGCTGTCACCGCGTTAGTGGTGACAGATGTGTTCGCGGAGGCTCCTCCTCACCCGGATCGCATCTTCGATGCAATCCGACCTCTCCCCGCAAGCGGGGCGAGGTGACATAGGGCCTCCGTTCGTCGTTCTAACGTGTCCTCCAACGAAACGTGCAACAGCGATGCCGCTTCATTCGACGATCGATCCCACGTCCTCCGAATTCGCCCGCAACGCCGATGTGATGCGCAGCCTGGTCTCAGAACTCCGCGACAAGCTCAAGCAGGTCGCGGGCGGCGGGGGTGAGACCTCGCGCAAGCGGCACACCTCGCGCGGCAAGATGCTGGCGCGCGATCGCGTCGATCTGCTGGTCGATCCCGGCACCGCGTTCCTGGAGCTGTCGCCGCTCGCCGCCAACGGGCTCTACGGCGGCGACGTGCATTCGGCCAGCGTCATCACCGGCGTCGGGCGCATCTCCGGGCGCGAATGCATCATCGTTGCCAACGACGCCACCATCAAGGGCGGCACCTATTACCCGATGACGGTGAAGAAGCATCTGCGTGCCCAGGACATCGCGCGGCAGAACAATCTGCCCTGCGTCTACATGGTGGATTCCGGCGGCGCCTTCCTGCCGTTGCAGGACGAGATCTTTCCCGACGAGCGGCATTTCGGCCGCATCTTCTACAATCAGGCGCAGATGTCGTCGCAGGGCATCCCGCAGATCGCGATCGTGATGGGCTCCTGCACGGCGGGCGGCGCTTATGTGCCTGCCATGTCCGACGAGAGCATCATCGTGCGCAATCAAGGCACGATCTTCCTCGGCGGCCCGCCGCTGGTGAAGGCCGCGACCGGCGAGGTCGTCACCGCTGAAGAGCTCGGCGGCGCCGACGTCCACTCCCGGCAGTCGGGCGTGACCGATCACTACGCGCAGAACGATGCGCACGCGATCGGGATCGCGCGCCGCATCGTCGGCACGCTGAAGCAGCCGGCCAAGGCACCGCTCAACATGCGCACCGTCCAGGAGCCGCTGTTTCCGGCCGAGGAGATCTACGGCGTGGTCTCCGCCGACGGCCGCAAGCCGTTCGACGTGCACGACATCATCGCGCGGATCGTCGACGGCTCCGAATTCGACGAATTCAAGAAGCTGTACGGTACCACGCTGATCTGCGGCTTCGCCCATATCTGGGGCTATCCGGTCGGCATCATCGCCAACAACGGCATCCTGTTCAGCGAGAGTTCGCTGAAGGGCGCGCATTTCATCGAGCTGTGCTGCCAGCGCGGCATTCCGCTGGTGTTCCTGCAGAACATCACCGGTTTCATGGTCGGCAAGAAGTACGAGGCGGGCGGCATCGCGCGCGACGGCGCCAAGCTGGTGACGGCGGTTGCGACCGCCGGCGTGCCGAAATTCACCGTCGTGATCGGCGGCTCCTACGGCGCCGGCAATTACGGGATGTGCGGCCGCGCCTATAGTCCGCGCTTCCTCTGGCTGTGGCCGAACGCCCGCATCTCGGTGATGGGCGGCGAGCAGGCCTCGATGGTGTTGAGCCAGGTGCGCCGTGACGGCATCGAGGCCAAGGGCGAGAGCTGGTCGGCGGAAGAGGAAGACAAGTTCCGCGAGCCGATCCGCGCGCAATACGAAAAGCAGGGCAATCCCTACTACGCGACCGCGCGGCTCTGGGACGACGGCGTGATCGATCCCGCCGATACCCGCCTGGTGCTCGGGCTCGGCCTGTCGGCCGCCGCCAACGCGCCGATCGAGCCGACGAAGTTCGGCCTGTTCAGGATGTGACCCAGGATCTGATCATGGACCGCTCAAAACTCTACCGGCGTTTCCGCACGCTTCTGATCGCCAACCGCGGCGAGATCGCCTGCCGCGTCATCCGCTCGGCGCGCGCCATGGGGCTGCGCACGGTCGCGGTCTATTCCGAGGCCGACCGCGACGCGATGCATGTCGCACTCGCCGACGAGGCGGTGCTGCTCGGGCCCGCGCGGGCGCGCGACAGCTATCTCAACATCGAGCGCGTGATCGCGGCTGCAAAACAGACCGGCGCCGAGGCGGTGCATCCCGGCTACGGCTTCCTGTCTGAAAATGCCGAGTTCGCGCAGGCCTGTCTCGATGCCGGTTTGGTGTTCGTCGGCCCGACCGCGGCGATGATGACCGCGATGGGCTCGAAATCCGGCTCGAAGGCGCTGATGGAGAAGGCCGGCGTGCCGCTGGTGCCCGGCTATCACGGCGAGGCGCAGGACGAGGCGATCCTGGCGGAGGCCGCCAACCGGATCGGCTTCCCGGTGCTGGTCAAGGCGTCAGCCGGCGGCGGCGGCCGTGGCATGCGCGTGGTCAGTGCGGCGGCGGATCTTGCGGCCGCTATCACGAGCGCCAAGCGCGAGGCCAAGGCGGCGTTCGGCGACGACCGCATGCTGATCGAGAAGTACGTGCAGAACCCGCGCCACATCGAGGTGCAGATCATCGGCGACAGCCACGGCAATCTGCTGTCGCTGTGGGAGCGCGAATGCACGCTGCAGCGCCGCCACCAGAAGGTGATCGAGGAAGCGCCGTCGCCGACACTCAACACCGCGCAGCGCGAGACGGTCTGCGAGGCCGCGCGCAAGGCGGCCGGCGCGGTCAACTATGTCGGCGCCGGCACCATCGAGTTCGTCTCCGACGGCAAGGACGTGTTCTTCATCGAGATGAACACGCGTCTGCAGGTCGAACATCCCGTCACCGAGCTGATCACCGGCGTCGATCTCGTCGATTGGCAGCTGCGCGTTGCGTTCGGCGAGGCCCTGCCGCTGAAGCAGGACGAGATCAGGCTGAACGGGCACGCCATCGAGGCCCGCGTCTACGCGGAAAACCCGCAGAAGAACTTCATGCCTTCGGTCGGCCGCATCAAGACCTGGCGGACGCCGCCGGAAGGCGACGGCCTGCGCATCGATGCCGGCTATCGCAGCGGCGATAACGTCTCGCCGTATTACGACGCGATGCTCGCCAAGGTGATCGCCTGGGCGCCGACGCGCGAGGGCGCGATCGAGAAACTCAATCGCGGGCTGCAAGAGACCGACGTTCGCGGCATCGTCACCAACATCCCGTTCCTGTCGGCGCTGGTGACGCATCCGGACACCAGGGCCAATGCGATCGATACCGGCTTCATTGAGCGCGAGCTGAAGAACCTGACATCAGGCACCGGCGGCGCCGGTGAGTTCGAGCTCTGCGCGGCGGTGGCCGCGATCGTCAACGATGAGCAGAAGGCGGCGCGGCGCGAGGCGAACTCGCCCTGGCAGGCCTTCGGCTGGATGCCGGTCGGCCGCCGCCAGCGGCTGTTTTCATTCCGGCAGGGCCACGAGCCCGCCCACACCATCACGCTGCACTATGGCAATGGACCGTCGACGCTCTCGATCGGTGGGCGCGAGCTTGCCTTTGCCATCTCGTCCCCCCGCGAGGATGGCTTCGACCTGACGCTCGACGGCCTCAAGTCGCGCGTCGCCTCGGTCATCGAGGGCCACGAGCTTTACTTGCGCACCCGCAACGGCCGTTTCGACCTGCACTGGGTCGATCCGTTCGGCGGCGAGAGCGAGGAGCAGGTCGGTGAGGACAAGATCGTGGCGCCCTTGCCGGGAACCGTGGTCGCGTTGCTGGCCGAAGAGGGCGCGACGCTGGAGAAGGGCGCGCCGATCCTGACGCTGGAAGTGATGAAGATGGAGCAGACCCTGCGCGCGCCCTATGCCGGCGTGTTGAAGAAGCTCAAATGCAAGGTCGGCGACATCGTCGGTGAGGGCGTCGAGCTTGCCGAAGTCGAGCCCGTGGCTGCGTCATGAGCGATCAGATCCACATCGTCGAGATGGGGCCGCGCGACGGCCTGCAAAACGAGAAAACGCCGGTCAGCGTCGAGGCGCGCATCGACTTCGTCGAGGCACTGGTGGCGGCGGGGCTTAAAACCGTCGAGGTCGGCGCCTTCGTGTCGCCGAAGGCGATCCCGCAGATGGCAAGCTCCGACCAGGTGCTGCGCGGCGTCAGCCAAATCAAGGAGAAGGTCAAGGACGCCGAATTCCATGTGCTGGTGCCGAACGAGAAGGGCTATGACGCCGCGCGCGCGGCCGGTGCCCGGGTGGTCTCGGTGTTCGCAGCGGCCTCTGAAGGCTTCTCGCGCGCCAATATCAATTGCTCGATCGCGGAATCGATCGAGCGCTTCAAGCCGGTACTGGCGCGCGCCAAGGCCGATGGCGTCAAGGTGCGCGGCTATATCTCCTGCGTGCTCGGCTGCCCGTTCGACGGCGAGATCAAGCCGAAGGCGGTCGCCGATCTCGCCGTGACGCTGTGGGATCTCGGCTGCTACGAAATCTCGCTCGGCGACACCATCGGCGTCGGCACGCCGCTCAAGGCCAAGGAGATGTTGCGCGCGGTCGGCGGCGAGCTGCCGGTCGGCAACCTGGCGATGCACTTCCACGACACCTATGGCCAGGCGCTCGCCAACCTCTATGCCGGCATGGAGGAGGGCGTGCGCGTGATCGATGCCGCCGCCGGCGGCCTCGGCGGCTGCCCCTATGCGCCCGGCGCCACCGGCAACGTCGCGACCGAGGATGTCGTCTACATGCTCGAAGGCATGGGCGTGAAAACCGGCATCGACATGGACAAGCTGCTGGCCGCGACGAACGAGGTCGCCGGCTTGCTCGGCCGTCCGCCGGTCAGCCGCGTCGCTTCGGCGCTGAACGCGAAACGGAAGCGGCTCGGCGGATCGTAGGGGCACGGGTTCCAGGAACCGCCGGATGGAGCCCGTTTTGCAGCGCACACCGCCTTCGTTCTCTGCTCTGGGTCAAACCCCTCGAAAGCGTTCATGGCTTGGTGACTCAAACATGCTGAGGTGAGGGGGCTCGCAATTGCTCCAGGTGCGTCTCGCCATGTCCGGACAGGTGTCAGCTTCCCGCGGCCGAACGTTTTTGGCCGGAAAGATCGTCTTCAATTTCGGTCGGTCGGCCTTCGATTGCACGGTCCGGCAGCTCACCGATACGGGAGCGACCGTGGATCTCGAAAGCGTCATCGGCATTCCGGACCAGGTCCAGCTGTTGATTGTCGGCACCAATCAGGTGAGGCCATGCAAACGGTTGTGGCAATCGGACCGCCAGCTCGGGCTGGTGTTTGAAGCTCAGCAGGCGGCTCCCGCGCCTGCCGCTGCCGTGCTTGCCGCTGCTGCGCCATCAGCCATTCCGGAGCGGCGCAGCGGCGAAATTCTGCGCGGGCACATGCTGGCGCTGCGCGCAGCGCTCGATCTGATCCCGGTCGGCATCCTGCTCTTGGACGCCGAGCTGAAAGCCCTGTTCATCAACCGCGCGTTCCGGAACATGTGGCAGCTTCCGGACGCGGTGGCCGACCGCAATCCCAGCTTCACCGATCTCATGCACCACGGCTGCAAGACCATGGCCTATGAGCTGCCGGTTGAGCAGCTTCAGGCCTATGTTGCCGAACGCGTCCGCCTCGTGAGCGCCGGCGACGCAAACCCGATCGATCTCAGGCGCAGCAATGGCGATGTGGTGCGGTGTCAGTGTACGCCGCTGCCCGACGGCGGCCGGATGGTGAGCTACACGCCGGTGACCGACATCGTGCGCGCATCGGACAAGTTGAAGGTGCTGACCGGCGCGCTCGAGAACGTGGAGGACGGCGTCGTTCTGCTTGATCGCGATCTCAATGTGATTTTCCTCAACCGGAGAATGCGGGAATTCTGGGAGGTGAGCGAGGAGGAGGTTGCGCGGCATCCGGCATACGTCACGCTTCTCACGCGCAGTCGTCGGGCAGTCCCGACCGGCTCGACCCCGGAGCAAATCAGAGCCTTTCCGGCGAAGCGGATTGCGGAGATCAAGGCGGGCGATCACAAGCGCGACGTCCAGATGCCCGACGGCCGCAACATCAGGATCCACTGCTCGACGATGGCCAACGGCGGCCGGATGCTGACCTTTGTCGACGTGACCGATCTTGTAGGCAACGCGCGACAGCTCGAAGTGCTCGCGACCACCGATCCGCTCACCGGACTGTTCAACCGCAGGCACTTCCTGACAACGCTGGATGCGGAGTGGAGCCGGTTCCAGCGCTACTATCGCTCCGTCTCCGTCCTGATGGTCGACATCGACTACTTCAAGAGCATCAACGACCGGCTCGGTCATGCGGCCGGCGACGAGGCCATCAAGGCCGTCGCCGAGATTTGCACACGCGGCAAGCGCAAGTCCGACGTTATTGGCCGTGTCGGAGGCGAGGAGTTCGCGGTTCTGCTGCCGGAAACGACGTTGTCGCGCGCCCGGACCGTCGCCGAACGCATTCGCAAGAGGGCGGAAGGGTTAGCGTTGGGGGCGGATGATCGTCCAGTGCGATTGACGGTGAGCATCGGCGTCGCCGAGGCCCTCACCAGCATGCCCGGGATCGAGGCGCTGATGAAGGCCGCCGATGCCGCGCTCTACCAGGCCAAGGAGCGCGGCCGGAATCGTGTCGAGTGCTGGGCGCCTCCGGCGCCACCGAAATTGGCCGCTGAGTAGCAACGTCTCTCCAACGTCATTCCGGGGCGTGCGAAGCACGAGCCCGGAATCCATTGTGCCGCATTATTGGTGGTGGAATGGCTTCGGGCTCTCGCTTCGCGAGCCGTCCGGTGCGCAATTGCGCACGGGGGCCGGGACCCAACCACTGAAGCTGATTGTTGCGCGAGGCTGGGGCCGCAGCTTTCCTCTCCAACTCAATTCTGGGGTTATAGGTCCCGGCCTTCGCCGGGACGACGGGTGGAGAGAGGCGCGTGCGTGCGCGATCGGCACGCTTTCCCTGCGCCCTCCGTTTGAGGAGAGGACGGCAATCAATCCACAACCCAGGTGAGATTCTCCACGAGACGGCAACTTCAAGGCTATTTGGTCAGGTACGTGTCAGGTTCCCATAAGGACCGATAATACATGGTTGCCCGGGAGCCACGATTGTTGCTTTATCGCAACAGTGAATCGACATTTAACCCTAAACACAAGCGGTCCGTAGTCGCGCCGCTTTTTGGCCACACCCGGACATGAAAGGATATTCACCTGGCTGAATAGCCAGCGCTCGCGACGACGGGACTTTTGCTCGGTTCCGGCGTTGTTGAAGGGAACAGGGTCGCGATGGACGCCAAAACGAACATCAAAGGCAGGCTGCCGAGCCGCCACGTGACGGAAGGGCCCCAGCGCGCACCGCATCGGTCCTATCTCTATGCGATGGGGCTGACGACAACCCAGATTCATCAACCATTTGTCGGCGTTGCTTCATGTTGGAATGAAGCGGCCCCCTGCAACATCTCGCTGATGCGCCAGGCGCAGGCGGTGAAGAAGGGCGTGGCGTCCGCCGGCGGCACGCCGCGCGAGTTCTGTACCATCACCGTCACCGACGGCATCGCGATGGGCCATGACGGCATGCGCTCGTCGCTGCCGTCCCGGGAATGCATCGCCGATTCGGTCGAGCTGACCGTTCGCGGTCACTCCTATGATGCGCTGGTCGGGCTCGCCGGCTGCGACAAGTCGCTGCCGGGTATGATGATGGCGATGGTCCGGCTCAACGTGCCCTCGATCTTCATCTATGGCGGCTCGATTTTGCCCGGCAACTTCCGTGGGCAGCCGGTCACCGTGCAGGACATGTTCGAGGCAGTCGGCAAGCACTCGGTCGGCGCCATGTCGGACGAGGACCTCGACGAAATCGAGCGGGTGGCGTGCCCCTCGGCCGGCGCTTGCGGCGCCCAGTTCACTGCAAACACCATGGCGACCGTCTCCGAGGCGATCGGCCTGGCGCTCCCGTATTCGGCCGGGGCCCCGGCGCCTTACGAGATCCGCGACGCCTTCTGTGCCGCTGCCGGCGAGAAGGTGATGGAGCTGATCGAGAAGAACATCCGGCCCCGCGACATCGTCACCCGGGAAGCCCTTGAAAATGCTGCGGCCGTGGTTGCAGCCTCAGGTGGTTCGACCAATGCTGCGCTGCACCTGCCGGCGATCGCCCATGAGTGCGGCATCAAGTTCAATCTGTTCGACGTTGCCGAAATCTTCAAAAAGACTCCTTACGTCGCGGATTTGAAGCCGGGCGGCCGTTATGTTGCCAAAGACATGTTCGAGGTTGGCGGCATTCCGCTGCTGATGAAAACGCTGCTCGACAATGGCCACTTGCACGGGAATTGCCTGACCGTCACTGGCCGAACGATCGCCGAAAACCTCAAAAGCGTGAAATGGAATCCGCACCAGGACGTGGTGCGGCCCGCCGACAATCCGATCACCGTGACAGGTGGCGTTGTCGGACTGAAGGGTAATCTCGCTCCGGAGGGTGCGATCGTGAAGGTCGCGGGCATGTCCAACCTGAAGTTTACCGGTCCGGCCCGGTGCTTCGACCGCGAGGAAGACGCCTTCGAGGCGGTGCAGAAGCGCACCTACAAGGAAGGCGAAGTGATTGTGATCCGCTACGAGGGGCCGAAGGGCGGTCCCGGGATGCGGGAGATGCTGGCGACCACGGCGGCGCTGACCGGGCAGGGGATGGGCGGCAAGATTGCCCTGATCACCGATGGCCGGTTCTCCGGCGCCACCCGTGGCTTCTGCATCGGACATATTGGACCCGAAGCGGCCGTCGGCGGGCCGATCGGGTTATTGCAGGACGGCGACATCATCGAGATCGATGCGGTCGCCGGCACACTTGACGTAAAATTGAGCGACGCCGAGCTCGCAAATCGTAAGACCAAATGGGCCCCTCGGGCGACTAACCACACATCTGGTGCGCTGTGGAAGTACGCCGAGCAAGTGGGGCCGGCGGTGGATGGCGCAGTCACCCATCCGGGTGGCGCGTACGAGAAACAGTGTTATGCGGACGTTTAAGCGTGCGATATTGGCGTTTGCGTTAGGGGCCATCCCGGTGGCAGGCCCTGGATTCGGATTCGACGGCGCCCCAGTCAGCCCCCAGGATACCGTTCTTCCGGTGGTCGCTCCGCAGCCCGGCACGGCCGCTGCACTGAAGCGGGCCGCTACGCCGGTTGCCCCTGCGGCGACCTCGCCGACCTCCTCCTTCAGCACGCTGCAGTACCAGGCCGAGGGCGGTCACCCCGTGGCGCAGTGGAAGCTCGGCAAGATGTACGCCGAGGGCGACGGCGTCATCCAGGACGACATGCGCGCCTTTGAGTATTTCAGCCGGATCGCCAATGCGCATGCCGAGGATTCGCCGTCGGCGCCGCAGGCCTCGATCGTGGCCAACGCCTTCGTGGCGCTCGGCCGCTATTATCTGAGCGGCATTCCCAATTCCAAGGTGAAGGCGGACACCGAGCGGGCGCGGGAGATGTTCTCCTATGCGGCGTCCTATTTCGGCAATGCCGACGCCCAGTACGACCTTGCTCGGCTGTACCTGAAGACGCCGGATGCCTCGCGGGACGATTTCCGCTATGGCGCGCGCTGGCTCGGTCTGGCCGCCCAGAAGGGCCAGCATCAGGCGCAGGCGCTGCTCGGACAGATGCTGTTCAACGGCGACCGGCTGCCGCCACAGCGGGCACGCGGCCTGATGTGGCTGACCCTGGCGCGTGACAGCGCCACGCCCGACGAGGCCTGGATCAAGGAAAGCTACAACCGGGCAATCACCAAGGCCTCCGAAGACGACCGCGCGATGGCGCTGCAGATGCTCGAGCACTGGGTGCAGGGCCGCCGGGATTGATATCTCCCGCGGCGGGTGGGCTCAGGCGGTCTCGAAATCGAGATCGGCCCATACCGGCACATGGTCCGACGGCTTCTCCCAGGCGCGGACATAGCTGTCGATCCCGACATCGATCAGCCGGTCGCTGGCCTGCGGCGACATCAGCAGATGGTCGATGCGCAGGCCCCAGTTCTTCTGCCAGGCGCCGGCCTGGTAGTCCCAGAAGGTGTACTGACCGGGCTCGTCATTGACCGCGCGCAGCGCATCGGTGAGGCCGAGGCCGAGCAGCGACTGGAAAGCCTCGCGGGTCGCGGGGCGGAACAGGGCATCATCGGCCCAGGCGGCCGGATTGTAGACGTCGCGGGCCGCCGGAATGACATTGAAGTCGCCGGCCAGGATCAGCGGTTCCTCGGCCTTAAGCCGTTCCCGCGTGTACTCAAGAAGCCGCGACATCCATTTGAGCTTGTACGGATATTTGTCGGTATTGGCGGGGTTGCCGTTGGGCAGGTAAAGGCACGCGACCCGCACCACGCCCTGTTTCAGCGTGACGACGCCTTCGAGGAAACGGGCGTGGGCGTCCGCGTCGTCGCCGGCGAGGCCCGACTTGGTCTCGTCGAATGGCAGCTTGGACAGCAGCGCGACGCCGTTGAAGGTCTTCTGGCCGTGGGTGACGACATTATACCCGAGCGCCTCGACCTCGAGCCGCGGAAACGCGTCGTCGACGCATTTGATCTCCTGCAGGCAGACGATGTCGGGGGAACACTCCTTCAGCCAGGCGACCAGAAGTTCGATCCGTTGCCGGACCGAGTTGACGTTCCACGTCGCGATGCGAACTGCCATCGGAAGTCCTCTGTTTATGGGAGCGCTCGGGTGAACTAGCGCCCTGTTTGGATCAAGCGTTTCCGCATCTCGACGTGTGGGATGCCGGCCTCCTCGAATTCCACGCCGATCCGCTCGAAGCCGACGCGTGCGTAGAACTGCTCTGCGTGTGTCTGCGCGTTGAGGATCAGCTCCGGATAGCCGAGTTCGGCCGCCTTGGCCATCAGCGCATCCAGCACGCGGGCGCCCATGCCCGTGCCGCGCACTGCCTTGAGCACCGCCATCCTGCCGATATGGCCGTCGGGCAACAACCGGCCCGTCGCCACGGCGGTGCCGTCTTCGGCAAACGCCAGGGCATGCCAGCTCGACTCGTCCATTTCGTCCCATTCAAGTTCCGACGGAACGCCCTGTTCTTCGACAAAGACGCTGTAGCGGATGGCGCCGGAGCGTTCGCGGACTTCTTCCCAAGTGTAGACACGGACGGAGATGGGCATCAGGGAGATTCGAAACACTCGATCTGGAGGCGAAAGGGTAGCGCGATGCCGGCCCCGTCGCATGCCGAATTTCCAGGAGTGCGCGGATGCGAATGACCGGATTGAAGCCGCAGGATTTTACTTAGGTGGCATACCATGGGCGATCGCCTGTGCTAACCCTCTCCGGAAACAAGGCGTAACAATTGCCGACGGGGGGAGTGACGAAGCGTGCTGGCTTTCAAGGGAAGCGGGCGGCGCACGTGCAAGACTTATGAAAAAGCGGAATTTGGTTCTGACTGCCGCTGTTCTCGGCATTGCGGCCGGGGCGGCTGGTCGGCAAGGGCGCGACCACGCAGGTCAACCTCGACGCGGCCTTCGTGATCCTCGGCATTCTCTATGAGAGCTTCATCCATCCGATCACGATTATCTCGGGCCTGCCGTCGGCCGGCATTGGCGCGATCCTGACGCTGATGCTGTTCGGGATGGAGCTGTCGGTGATTGCGATGATCGGCATCGTGATGCTGGTCGGCATCGTCAAGAAGAACGCGATCATGATGGTCGACTTCGCGCTCGAGCGCCGCCGCGTCGGCCTCAGCGCCGAGCACGCGATCCGCGAGGCGGCGCTGCTGCGTTTCCGCCCGATCATGATGACGACGTTCGCGGCGATCTTCGGCACGCTGCCGATCGCGCTCGGCGCGGGTGCCGGCGCCGAACTGCGTCAGCCGCTCGGCGTCGCGGTGGTCGGCGGCCTCTGCGTGTCGCAGCTGCTGACGCTGTTCATCACGCCTGTGATCTACATCTATCTCGACCGCATCGACCGCAGGCTGCGCAGCAAGCTCGATCCACAGGCGGAGGCGGGCGACGACGTCGAGCGCCCGCAGGTGGTCGCGGCCGAATAACGTAGCGTCTCCGGCGAACCGGTCACCGGTTCGCGTGGAGCAGCCGCGTCGGGCAAGGAAGCGCTAGATCGAGAAGCTGGTGCCGCAGCCGCAGGACGCGGTGGCGTTCGGATTGACGACGCGGAACGAGGCGCCGATCAGGTCATCGACGAAGTCGACTTCCGAACCCGCGAGGAACGGGACCGAGGCGGGGTCGATCAGCACCACGGCGCTGTCGCGCTCGATCACGAGGTCGTCATCGGCCTGGGTGCGCTCGACGTCGAACTTGTACTGGAAACCGGAGCAGCCGCCGCCCTCGACGGAAATGCGCAGCTTGGCGCCGTCGCCTTCCTTGCTGAGGATCTGCCCGATCCGGCGGGCGGCCCGTTCGCTGACGGTGATGGCAGCAGTCATATCGGTCTCCGAAACTCTATTTGAGCATGGTTTGATCGGATCATGCTCGGCGTCATGCCCAATTCATTTGGTCAGCCGCCTCAGTCATAGTTAAGTGCGTCGGACCATGGAATCAAATGGATAAGGACTAAAATACCGTGTCGGTCGGAATGGCTGCCCCCCGCGCGCCTTATGCCTGCGACCCGGACCGCAGCCGCGGCCGGCTTGTCGTGGAGCCGCCGAGCCGGACCCGCAGCCCGTTCCGGCGCGACTGCGACCGGGTGATCCATTCGACCGCGTTCCGCCGCCTCAAGCACAAGACCCAAGTCTTCGTCTTCCACGAGGGCGATCATTACCGCACCAGGCTGACCCATTCGCTGGAGGTCGCCCAGATCGCCCGCGCACTGGCGCGCCAGCTCGGGGTGGACGAGGATCTGACCGAGACGCTGGCCCTGGCGCACGACCTCGGCCATCCGCCGTTCGGGCATGCCGGGGAGCGGGCGCTCGACGACTGCCTCAAGGGTGACGGCGGCTTCGACCACAATGCGCAGGCGCTGCGGGTCGTCACCTCGCTGGAGCATCGCTATCCAGAGTTCGGCGGGCTGAACCTGACCTGGGAATCGCTCGAGGGTATCGTCAAGCACAACGGCCCGCTCACCGAACGCAATGGCGCGCCGGCCGGGCGCTACCTGGAAAGCGGCATTCCGGTCGGGATCGCCGACTACAATAAGACCTACGATCTCGAGCTCTGGAGCTATGCCTCGCTCGAGGCGCAGATCGCGGCCTTCGCCGACGACATCGCCTATGATGCTCACGATATCGACGACGGTCTGCGCGCCGGCCTGTTTGCGGTCGACGACCTCAAGGAGATGCCGCTGACATCAGAGATCATCTCCGAGATCGACCGCCATTACCCCGGGCTCGACGAGGTCCGGCGCGGCGCCGAACTGGTGCGTGAGCTGATCTCACATTTCATCAACGCGGTCTTCAACGAGGCGACCCGGCGCCTCGCCGTTGCGCAGCCGCAATCGGCCCAGGATGTCCGCCACCACAATGCGCCGCTGATCGCGTTTCCGCCCGAGGTGGCCGAGCAGGAGGCGGCGATCAAGGCGTTCCTGTTCCGGCGGATGTATCGCCACCCGCGGGTGATGCTGGTCATGCGGGAGGCGGAGCAGGTGGTCCGCAATCTCTATGAGCGCTACCGGCAATCGCCAGGCGACCTGCCGGCGGAATGGATCGAGGGGAGCGTGCAGGAGACTGGCAGCGCGCGGAACAGGCGGATCGGCAATTTCATTGCCGGAATGACCGACCGTTTCGCCCTGATCGAGCACCAAAGGCTTTTTGACTCGACCCCGGATTTGCGTTAGCGCCCTGCCATGGCCGACACCCCTGCTACACCACACCTTTTTGCCGACATGCTGGCGCGCGTGCACGCGATCTGTGCCGCCGTCGCTGCCGAGGACAACTGGCCCGCGGGCATCGATCTGTCCCGCGTCGTGGTCGAGCCGCCGCGCGATGCCAGCCATGGCGACATGGCGACCAATGCCGCGATGGTGCTCGCCAAGGACGCCAAGGCCAAGCCGCGCGAGCTCGCCGACAAGATCGCCGAGCGGCTGCGCGCCGACGCGCTGGTCGCGTCCGTCGATGTCGCCGGGCCCGGCTTCATCAACCTGACCTTGAAGCCGCAGGTTTGGGCGGACGCGCTGCGCGCCGTGCTGGCCGCCGGCTCGGCCTACGGGCGCAGCGACATCGGCAAGGCCGAGAAGGTCAACGTCGAATACGTCTCGGCGAACCCGACCGGGCCGATGCATGTCGGCCACTGCCGCGGCGCCGTGTTCGGCGATGCGCTGTGCAGCCTGCTGCAATTCGCGGGCTTCGACGTCTGTCGCGAATATTACATCAACGACGCCGGCGCCCAGGTCGACGTGCTCGCACGCTCGGCATTCCTGCGTTACCGCGAAGCGTTGGGTCAGGATATCGGCGCGATTCCGGAAGGCCTTTATCCCGGCGACTACCTCGTGCCGGTCGGCGAGGCGCTTGCCAAGGAATACGGCGAGAAGCTGCTCGACATGAGCGAAGCCGCGTGGCTGCCGATCGTGCGCGACAAGGCGATCGCCATGATGATGGAGATGATCAAGGGCGATCTCGCCGCGCTCAACATCCATCACGACGTGTTCTTCTCCGAGCGCTCGCTGATCACATCCGGCAACAACAAGGTCGTCGAGACCATCGATTTCCTGCGCGCCAAGGGCGACATCTACGAGGGCCGCCTGCCGCCGCCGAAGGGCAAGCCGGTCGAGGATTATGAAGACCGCGAGCAGTCGCTGTTCCGCGCTACCGCCTACGGCGATGACGTCGATCGTCCTCTGATCAAGTCGGACGGCTCGTACACCTATTTCGCCTCCGACATCGCCAACCACCGCAACAAGTTCGAGCGCGGCTTCACCAACCTGATCGACGTGTTCGGCGCCGATCACGGCGGCTACATCAAGCGGATGCAGGCGGCGGTGGAGGCAGTGACCGCCGGCAAAGCCACGCTCGACGTCAAGATCGTGCAGCTCGTCAAGCTGCTGCGCGACGGCGAGCCGGTGAAGATGTCGAAACGCTCCGGCGAATTCGTCACGCTGCGCGAGGTGGTCGACGAGGTCGGCTCGGACGCGGTCCGGTTCATGATGCTGTTCCGCAAGAACGACGCGGTGCTCGATTTCGACCTCGCCAAGGTGATCGAGCAGTCGAAGGACAACGCCGTTTTCTACGTCCAGTACGGTCACGCCCGCGGCCATTCGATCTTCCGCAATGCGCGGGAGGAGGCGGTTCCCGATCTGCCCGAGACCGAAGAGACCCGGCTGGCCTATCTGCGGAACGCTGCGGTCGAACGGTTGACCGACCCGGCCGAGCTCGACCTGCTCAGGCGGCTTGCGCTCTATCCCCGGATGATCGAGGCTGCTTCGGTGGCACACGAGCCGCACCGAATCGCTTTTTATCTATATGATTTGGCCAGTGAATTTCATGCGCTGTGGACCAAGGGGCGCGATTTGCCCTATTTACGCTTCATTATCAATAATGATGCAGAGATCACGAGGGCGCGACTGGCAATGGTTCAGGGCGTCGTCTCGGTTCTGGCATCGGGCTTAGCTGTTCTAGGCGTCCACGCTCCGACCGAGATGCGGTAGGCAGGGGCATTAGGCCCTCACGAGTGGGGATTTGTGAGGGCATCTGGCAGGGGCCAACTCGTTCGGACCGGCTGTGCCGGCGATCTTGGCGCTGTCCCGAAGGGGATGCATCATCACGATGGCTGATCGATATCAGGACCGACATTTTTCCGCCGATACGACCTCCAAGGTCGAGAGCGACCCGCTTGCCGAACTGGCCCGGCTGATCGGACAGACGGATCCATTCGGCAGCGCGAACAAGCCGCCGCCGCGTCCGCTGCAGTCGCGCGCCAATGCGCGGCCGCAACAATATGATCCGCAGGCCGCGGACGAGGACGCGCCGCCCGCGGGCCCGCCGCCCTGGATGCAGCGCGCGCGGCAGGAGACCGTCGCTCCGCCGCCCGTGCAGCACACCGAGTACGAAGAGCCCGAACAGGACTACCAGCCGAAGCCGGTGCATCCGTTGCACCGCTATGCGGCCCAGCAGGCGCAGCCGCCTGCGCCCGAACCGGTTGCAACCTATCGGCCGGTCGAGCCGCCGCGACAGCCTGAGGCCTTTGACGACGAGCCGCCCTATCAGAGCGGCGATCAGGGCCACGATCCGTCGCGCTATGACGACGCGCTTTACGGACAGCTGGAAGCCGGTGAACAGGACCTGCAGCGCGAGCCGGCTTACCCGGACGATCCCTATGCGTATGAGGCCGACGAGGAAGAGCCTGAACCGCGCCGGCGGAGCAGCGGCCTGATGACGGTCGCTGCGGTGCTGGCGCTTGGCGTGTTCGGCGTCGGCGGCGCGTACGCCTACCGGACCTATGTCGGCTCGCCCCGCAGCGGTGAGCCGCCGATCATCAAGGCCGACAACACGCCGACCAAGGTGATCCCGGCCCAGGCCGATGCGCCGGCCAAGACGCCGGATCGCATGGCGGCGGGTGACGGCACCGAGAAGATCGTGTCGCGTGAGGAGACGCCAGTCGACGTCAATTCGAAGACCGCCGGACCGCGCGTCGTGTTTCCGCCGCTGAACGCGAATGCGAATCCGCCGCCGGCATCAACCGTGCAGACGGCGCAGCCAGCGCCGGCGCCGATCACCGCGAACGGGACGTTGCCGAACAACGAGCCGCGCAGGGTTCGCACGCTCGCGGTCAAGGGCGATTCGCCCGATGGCGCGCAGGCCCCGGCCGCCGCGCCGGGCAGGCCTGCTGCCGCCGCGAAACCTCCGGTGTCGCGTGGCAACCCGGCTGCGGCCAATGCCAGCGTGAACGCGCCAATGTCGCTGGTCCCTGGCCAGGCTGAGGCGGCTCCGGCCGCGCCTCCGACCCGGGTTGCATCGAACACGACCGCCTCCGTTGGCGGCGGTGGATATTTGGTTCAGGTGTCGTCGCAGAAGAACGAGGCGGATGCGCAATCGTCCTATCGGACGCTGCAGGGCAAATATCGCAACGTGCTCGGTTCGCAGCCTTTGGTGGTGAAGCGCGTCGATCTCGGCGAGAAGGGCGTCTATTACCGCGCCTTTGCCGGCCCGTTCGCGTCGTCGGAAGAGGCGAACCAGCTTTGCCGGAGCCTGATGTCGGCGGGTGGGCCGCAGTGCCTCATCCAAAGAAATTAAAGGCCGTTTCCTTGACCCGTGAGCTGCATACGGCCTAATCGGCCGAATGACGAACCGCGCATTCATCACGGGCGTATCCGGGCTGATCCTCAACGACGCTGAACGCGAATTCATTCGCGCCGAGCGGCCATGGGGCTTCATCCTGTTCAAGCGCAACATCGAGAGTCCTGCCCAAGTGGCAGCTCTTGTTGGGGAACTCAGGTCGGCGGCTGGCACGACTGACGCGCCGATCCTGATCGACCAGGAGGGCGGGCGGGTGCAGCGGCTCGGACCGCCGCATTGGCCGGTCTATCCGCCCGGCGCGAGCTTCAGCGCGCTCTACGACACCGACCCGAAGCTCGGCCTGACCGCGGCCCGACTCAGCTCACGGCTGATTGCGGCCGACCTGATCGATCTCGGAATTACCGTCGATTGCCTGCCATTGGCCGACGTTCCGGTCGCAGGCGCGGACGCGGTGATTGGTAACCGGGCCTATGGAACCGAGCCGGACAAGGTCGCGGCGGTTGCGCGAGCGGTCATGGACGGGCTGGAACAGGGCGGCGTGCTGCCGGTTCTCAAGCATATTCCCGGCCATGGCCGCGCCACCGCGGACAGCCATTTCCGGCTTCCGACGGTCGATGCCGCCAGAGACGAGCTGGAACGGACCGATTTTGCCGCGTTTCGCCCGCTGGCGGACCTGCCGATGGCGATGACCGCACATGTTGTGTTTAGCGCGCTGGACCCCGTCCATCCGGCGACGACTTCTGCGACAATCATCGAACAGGTGATTCGCGGCCTGATCGGGTTCCAAGGTTTGTTGATGAGTGATGACGTGTCGATGAATGCGCTGGCCGGATCAATTGCCGAGCGGACCCGCGCCATCGTCAGCGCCGGTTGCGACATGGTTCTGCACTGCAACGGCAACATTGACGAAATGCGCGAGGTCGCGCGGGAGACGCCGGAACTGGCCGGCAAGGCGCTTGAGCGGGCCGAGGCGACGCTCGCCGCGCGG
The DNA here is from genome assembly GCF_056429065.1 of Bradyrhizobium sp. USDA3010. Taxonomy (NCBI): domain Bacteria; kingdom Pseudomonadati; phylum Pseudomonadota; class Alphaproteobacteria; order Hyphomicrobiales; family Nitrobacteraceae; genus Bradyrhizobium; species Bradyrhizobium sp. USDA3010. The sequence continues at coordinate 125,740 of NZ_JBWJZD010000018.1, read as the reverse complement.
AAGCAGCCTGAACCGCTCGACCGGCAGGCGGCACGGGCTGAACTGGATGCGTTGTTGAATCGGGTAGGGACGGCATGACCGCTGAAATTCTATCGTTTGAGACCGGGCGGCCGGCCGACCTCGCCGAGGGCGAACCGGCGCTGGTGGTCGACGTCGAGGGCTATGAGGGCCCGCTCGACCTGCTGTTGACGCTGGCGCGACAGCAGAAGGTCGACCTGTCGAAGATTTCGATCCTTGCGCTCGCCGACCAATATCTGTCGTTCATCGAGGCGGCGCGCAAGATTCGCCTCGAACTCGCGGCCGACTATCTGGTGATGGCGGCCTGGCTTGCCTTCCTGAAATCGCGGCTCTTGCTGCCCGAGCCGCCGAGCGCGGAGGGGCCGAGCGCCGAGGAAATGGCGACCGCGCTCGCCAACCGGCTGCGCCGTCTGGAGGCGATCCGCGAGGCGGCGAACCGGCTGATGAACCGGCCGCAGTTCCAGCGCGATATCTTTCCGCGCGGCAATCCCGAATCGATCGCCGAGATCAAGCATCCGAAGTTCACCGCGACCTTGTACGACCTGCTGTCGGCCTATGCGACGCAGCGCGCGTCGCGCGTGCTGACCTCGGTGCATCTGGCGAAGCGGACAGTGTGGTCGCTGGCGGAAGCGCGAGCGTCGCTGGAGCGGCTGGTCGGCCTCGCCGAGGACTGGAGCTGCCTCGACGAGTATCTGATGAACTACGTCGCCGATCCCAAGCAGAAGGCCACGGTGTTCGCATCGAGCTTCGCTGCTGCCCTCGAACTGGTTCGCGAGGGCGAGATGGAAATCAACCAGAAGCAGGCGTTCGCGCCGATCTATTTCCGAAAGCGTCAGGCGCAGGCCGCAATGGCTGCGCCGGACCTGTCGGTTGAGTAAGTGGAAGAAGGAGAGCAAGCCCATGGCAAGCTTGGCGGAAGTGCGCAGAGACGAGCCCGAGGAGGAGGTTTCTCCTATGGATCATCCGGTAGCGCGTCCTGAGGAATTGCGGCTCCTTGAAGCGCTGTTGTTCGCATCGGCCGAGCCGATCGATCAGGCAACGCTGGCAAAGCGGATGCCCGACGGCGTCGATATCAAGGCGGCGCTCGCACAGTTGCAGGCGGAATATGCGCCGCGCGGCGTCAACCTAGTTCGGGTCGCCAACAAGTGGACGTTCCGCACCGCCGGCGATTTGTCGTGGCTGATGACGCGCGAGAGCACCGAGACCCGCAAGCTGTCGCGTGCAGCGATCGAGGTGCTGGCGATCGTCGCCTATCATCAGCCGGTGACCCGCGCCGAGATCGAAGAGATTCGTGGCGTGGTCACCTCGAAGGGAACGATCGACGTGCTGCTGGAGACCGGCTGGATCCGGCCGCGCGGCCGCCGCAAGACGCCGGGCCGTCCGTTGACCTTCGGAACCACCGACGCCTTCCTGTCGCAGTTCAGCTTGGAAGCGCTCGGCGACCTGCCGGGCCTCGAGGAACTGAAGGGCACCGGTCTGCTCGACTCGCGCCTGCCGACCGGCTTCTCTGTTCCATCGCCATCGGATGATGCGACGCTGCGGGAGGACGAGGAGCCGCTCGAGCCGGGCGATACGTTGGAACTGCTGCTCGCGCCGGCGGTCGAGCCTGAAGCCGAGGAACCGAAGACCGAGAGCGAAGCGGTTACCGAGGTCGAGGCTGCCGAGGTTGGGACAGCCGAGGTCGAAACGACAGCCGAGGCCGAAACCGACCTCGAAGCGGAAGTTGCCGCCGAGGTGGACGCGGCCGAACCTGACGCGGCCGAACCTGACGCTGAAGAGCCGGACGAGCGCATCGACCACGCGGGCGATGACCACGGCGCCGAGGAGAAGGGCGAATAGCCCGGAATATTCCCGGTTAAGCCTAGCAATATTACGTAGCCGCGACAGCGATTTGCCGCGGCCGAGGTCCTTGTTTTTGACACCCCGCAGGCCTAACTTCCGGCAAAGTTCAGGCCGGTCCGCCGGCCATTTCTGGAGGGTTGCAGGATGGGTTCGCTTAGCATTTGGCACTGGATCGTCGTGATCGCAGTGGTCCTGCTGCTGTTCGGACGCGGCAAGATTTCGGACCTGATGGGTGACGTCGCCCAAGGTATCAAGGCCTTCAAGAAGGGCATGCAGGACGACGACAAGGTCGCGGACAAGCCGGAGTCCACCAAGGCGCTCGATCACAATGCGGCGCCGTCGGCTGCGCGCCAGGATGTCGGCAGCAAGGCCGTCTGACGCGCCTGTACTGACGCATATTTCGACGTTTTTCTTTGCGCGAAACGGTGACGCCGTCGCTCGGAAGCGCTATGGACGCCGATTGAGAAAAGGCGCCGGTAGCCCCACATCCTGCTAGGACCAATGGGGCCGATGGCGGCGCGCTTAGGCGGAACAATTCATGTTCGATATCGGGTGGAGTGAACTGGTCGTCATCGCGGTCGTCGCGCTGATCGCCATCGGCCCGAAAGAGCTGCCGGGCGTGCTGCGCATGGTCGGGCAATGGATGGGCAAGGCCAGGAAAATGGCCTCCGAATTCCAGGGCCAGTTCCAGGAGGCCATGCGCGAGGCCGAGATGGCCGACCTCAAGAAGAGTTTTGACGAGGTCAGGGAAGCCGCAACCGGCATCACCAGCGGCAACATCATGACCTCGCTGCACAAGGACGTCAGCGACGCCCTGCAGATCGACAAGCCGGTCGACGCGCAGGTCGCCTCCGCGATCGACGCGCCGGTCACTCCGACAACACCCGCACCGCCGACACCGGAAACCTTCGTCGAGGCCGAGACGCACGCTGCCGCCGGCGAGCCGCTCGCGATCACCAGCGAGGCGAAACCCGAGCCGGCGCCTGCGCAGGACGAGACGCCGCCACAGCCTGACGTGCTCAAGGACGCGAGGGCGTCATGAGCGCCGAAGATATCGAGGCCTCCAAGGCCCCCTTGATGGATCATTTGATCGAGCTGCGCTCGCGGCTGATCAAGGCGCTGCTCGGCTTCGGCGTGGCCTTCATCATCTGCTTCTTCTTCGCCAAGCAGATATTCAACGTCCTGGTCTGGCCCTTCATCTGGGTGGCAGGGCCGGAAAATTCCAAATTCATCTATACCGCGCTGCTCGAATATTTTCTGACGCAGCTCAAGCTCGCTCTGTTCGGCGCCGGCTTCATCTCGTTTCCGATCGTCGCGACGCAGATCTACAAATTCGTGGCGCCCGGGCTCTACAAGCACGAGCGCAACGCGTTCCTGCCTTATCTGATCGCGACGCCGGTGTTCTTCGTGTTTGGCGCGATGATGGTCTATTTCGTCGTCTTCCCGATGCTGACCCGCTTCTCGCTCGGCATGCAGCAGTCGGCGGGCACGGAGACGGCGCAGATCCAGCTGCTGCCCAAGGTCGGCGAGTATCTCTCGCTGATGATGTCGCTGATCTTCGCCTTCGGCATCGCGTTCCAGCTGCCGGTGATCCTGACGCTGCTCGGCCGCATCGGCATCGTCACCTCGAAGATGCTGAAGGAGAAGCGGCGCTACTTCATCGTGATCGCCTTCATCATCGCCGCCGTGCTGACGCCGCCCGATGTGCTGAGCCAGGCATCGCTCGCGATCCCGCTGCTCTTGCTCTACGAGGGCGCAATCATTGCGGTCGGGATCGTGGAGAAGAAGGCCACGACCTCGAGCGCGCCGTCGGCGACCAATCCGGCCGAGTAGCGCGATCTTCGCCTCACACTCGGTGTCATACCCCGCGAAGGCGGGGTATCCAGTACGCCGCGGCTTCTCGGTGACACGCCGCGCCTCTGGAATACTGGATCACCCGCTTTCGCGGGTGATGACGGTCGTGCTAGTGGAAACATGCAACGCAAACGTTGACGTAAAACGTTATCTGCAAGCCCGCCGTCAGGACTACCACGCCATGCACGACATCAGAGCGATCCGCGACAACCCGACAGCCTTCGACGCCGGCCTGAAACGCCGCGGACTTGGGGCTCTGTCGCCGTCGCTGCTGGCGATCGACGAGAAGCGGCGTGCGGCGATCCTGGCGTCCGAGCAAGCCCAGGCGCGACGCAATGCGGCCTCGAAGGAGATCGGCGACGCCAAGAAGGCAAAGGACGAGGCGCGCGCGGCCAAGCTGATGGCCGAGGTCGCCGAGCTCAAGACCACGATGCCGCAGCTCGAGGCCGCGGCGAAATCGTTTGACGACGAGCTGACGAAAGAGCTGTCGTCCATTCCGAACTTGCCGCTCGACGAGGTGCCGGACGGCACCGACGAGCACGGCAACGTCCGGCGCCACGTGTTCGGCAAGAAGCGCGACTACGGCTTTGCGCCGAAACTGCATGACGATCTCGGCACCGCGCTCGGCTATATGGATTTCGAGGCGGCGGCGAAATTGTCGGGCGCCCGCTTCGTCGTGCTGAAGAAGGGACTGGCACGGCTCGAGCGTGCGATCGGGCAGTTCATGCTCGATTTGCACACCGGCGAGCACGGCTATGCCGAGATCAATCCGCCGCTGCTGGTGCGCGACGCCGTGATGTTCGGCACCGGCCAGTTGCCGAAATTCGAGGACGATCAGTTCTGGGCGATCAAGGGCGAATTGCTCGCGGCGCCGAATGCCGATCTGCGCAGCGAGCGCCTCGGCTTGATTCCGACCGCGGAAGTCTCGCTGACCAACCTCGCGCGCGAATCCATCCTCGACGAAAAAGAGCTGCCGATGCGGCTCACCGCGCTGACGCCGTGCTTCCGCGCCGAAGCCGGAGCTGCGGGACGCGATACGCGCGGCATGATCCGCCAGCACCAGTTCACGAAGGTCGAACTGGTGTCGATCACGACGCCCGAAGCCAGCAAGGATGAGCTCGAGCGCATGCTGTCCTGCGCCGAGCAGGTGTTGCAGAAACTCGATTTGCATTATCGGGTGATGACGCTGTGCGCCGGCGACATGGGCTTCTCCGCGCAGAAGACCTACGACATCGAGGTGTGGATGCCGGGGCAGGGCGATGGCGGCGCCTATCGCGAGATTTCGAGCTGCTCGGTGTGCGGGGATTTCCAGGCGCGTCGCATGGACGCGCGCTATCGCGGCCCTGACGGCAAGCCGCGCTTCGTGCATACGCTGAACGGTTCCGGCACGGCAGTCGGGCGCGCCCTGATCGCTGTGATGGAGACCTATCAGCAGCAGGATGGCTCGATCGCGGTGCCCGATGTGCTGCAGCCCTATATGGGCGGGCTCAAACTCATCGAGCACGGCATGTGAGGCGAGGGCCAGTGCGATGCCGCTCCACCGTGACATCCATTGGCTTGGTCGACAATGGGCCGTTACCGGCCACGGTCTGCAGCTGATCAATCAGAAGCAGATGGGCTATTACGACATCGAGGCCACGCGTTTGTGGGAAGCGCGCGTGACCGAGGTGCAATCGAAGGCCTGGATCGACAGGCCGGACTTCGACAAGGCGCTCGAGATTGCGCGCGTCAAGTTCGCCCATTTGGCGCCGGCCGATCTGCCCGCGCCGGCAGCCGCCGCGCCGGCACCTCCGGTCCGGCCCACTGCGCAGCGTGCTCCGCTTGACGCGGAGTCGGTGCCCTCGATCGAGGAGCTGCTGGCGAGGCTGAAATCGAAATCGGCTGCGGCCGCGCCCGTCGCAAAGCCGGCCGAGCAGGCGGCTGCGTCGCCGCCCAGACCCGAACCTCGCACGTCTGACCCTGGCAGGACCGAATCCGCCGAGGCCGAGCTCCTCAAGTCTGAGCTTCCGAAACCGCCCAAGCCGGAGCTCGGCCAGACTGCGCCGGTCGCTGCCGAGCCGCTCAGGTCTGAGGCTCCGAGGGCTGAACCGCCCACAGTTGAATCGCACAGGGTCGAGCCTGCCAAACGCGAGGCTCCCAAGCCTGAGCTTCCAGAGACCGAGCCGATCAGGTCCGAAGCTCCCAAATCCGAAGCTCCCGAAGCTCGCCAGGCTGCACCAGTTGAGCCGGAGGCGCCTACGCCGCCCACACCATCGGTTCTCGCGGCCGTTCGGCGGCCCGCCTGGCCGGTGTTCGACCGCAAGATCGCCGGCGGCGGCAGATTCGTGCATCCATGGCGCGTCGCCTCGGCGCGATGGCACGGGCCGGGTTTGCCTCCATCGTCCTAGCCGGTTAAGACGGCAATCAAATCAGGAGCCGCGGCCCAAGAAACCCGCGTCGGATCGAAACGAAGGGCACTTTGACGGATGCGCATTCTCTGCACCAATGATGACGGCATCCACGCCCCCGGCCTGCAGGTCGTTGAGCAGATCGCACGCGCATTGTCCGACGACGTTTGGATCGTCGCCCCCGAGCTCGACCAGTCCGGCGTCTCGCATTCGCTGTCGCTCAACGATCCGCTGCGTCTGCGCGAAGTCAGCCCGCGTCACTTCGCGGTGCGCGGCACGCCGACCGATTGCGTCATCATGGGCGCGCGCCACATCCTCGGAGACAAGCTGCCCGATCTCGTACTGAGCGGCGTCAACAAGGGCCGCAACGTCGCCGAGGACGTGGTCTATTCCGGCACCATCGCCGGCGCGCTGGAAGGCACGATCCTGGGCTTTCCGTCGTTTGCGCTGTCGCAGGAGTTCTCGATCGAGACGCGCAATGCGCCGCTGTGGGAGACCGCGTTGAAATTCGGACCCGACATCATCCGCAAGGTGATCGGCGCAGGCGTTCCCCGCAACACCGTCATCAATGTCAACTTCCCCTCCTGCATGCCCGACGACGTCAAGGGCATCCGGATCACGCGGCAGGGCAAGCGCAATCAGGGTTTCCTGAAGATCGATCGTCGTCACGACGGACGCGGCAATCCGTACTTCTGGATCGGCTTCGAGCGCGCGGCGATGATGGATGCGCCGGCCGAAGGCACCGATCTCGCCGCGCTTGCCGCGCGCTACGTCTCGGTGACGCCGCTGCGGCTCGACCGCACCGATGAATCATTTTCGGAAGCGCTGACCGCGACGTTGAAGTGATCCCGTGAGATCTGTAGCCCGGATGAGCGAAGCGATATCCGGGGAAATCTCTAACGCATAGAGAGCGGTCCCGGATTGCGCTTCGCTGCATCCGGGCTACGACTGCTACAGACAGACCGTTGCGCTCGTTAAACCGGCGCGCTCCGCATCGCGCTGGAGATCACCTGCGCCAGCGTTTCCAGCTGGAAGGGCTTTTGCAGCGCCGGACGATCGCGATACTCCGGAGGCAGGCCGGACGAGCCATAACCGGTCGCGAAGATGAAGGGGCGGTTGCGGGCGTTGATCAACTCGGCGACCGGGGTGATCACCTTGCCGTTGACGTTGACGTCCAGGATCGCGAGGTCGAATTCGGTCGATTGCGCGAGCTTGACCGCTTCGCCGATCTCGCCGGCCTCGGCCGCGACGCTGTGGCCGAGCTCTTCCAGCATGTCGGCGACCATCATCCGGATCATGACCTCGTCCTCCACGAGGAAAACTGAACAGCCCGCCGGCCGTGTCGCTGTCATGATGGAATCCTTGCCCGTCCCTGAGATAGGCTCGCAAATAACACTATAAGGCGCAATGAAAACGTTAGGGAATTACTCGGTTTCCAGCACGCGACGCTGCGTCGCCGGATCGTTCTGACTGACCTTGTTGCGCAGGATCCGTCCAGTCTCCGACCGGGTGCGAACCGTACAAACAGAGCCCCGCGCTTGGGCGTTAACCGCGCATCGCTGCCGATTATATGGGAAGCTGCCATGTTGGCGCCAACACGAAATCGGACTGCTGGTTCCTGACCGGGAACAAATGGTGACGGGAAATTTTTCCTTAACGCGGTATTTCGGATTTCAATGGCATTAAGCCAAGGCAAGATTCCGCGCTGCCGCTCAGAGACGCTGATGAACATGGCCGTGAAGCCCGATCCGACCGAGAAGATGATGTTTCAGCTCACCCTGCGGCGGCGAGGGGTGAGCGATCAGGCGGTATTGCGCACCATGGAGGAGGTGCCCCGCGAGGTGTTCGTCGATCCGCGCGATCGCAACGAGGCCTACCGCGACAGTGCGCTTGGGATCGCCTGCGGGCAGACCATCAGCCAGCCTTTCGTCGTCGCCTACATGACCGAGCAGTTGCAGCTGCAGAAGGACCACCGCGTGCTCGAGATCGGCACCGGCTCGGGCTATCAGGCGGCCGTGCTGTCCCGGCTGTGCAAGCAGGTTCTGACCATCGAGCGCTACCGGACGCTGGCCGACAGTGCCCGCAAGCGCCTCGAAAAGCTGGGCTATTACAACATCGAGGTGCTGCTCGGCGACGGCTTCGACGTTCCGGCCGGGGCCGGCGATTTCGACCGCATCATCGTCACCGCGGCGATGGAGCAGATCCCGGAGAAGCTGCTGGAGCGGCTCGACCCGGGCGGCATCCTGATCGCCCCGGTCGGGCCGCATCAGGGTACCCAGACCCTGGTCCGCGTGGTGCGGACGCAGAGCGGCTTTGACCGCAAGGAATTGGTCGACGTCCGCTTTGTGCCGGCGCTGCCGGGAATCGCCCGCGAATTGTAAAATTTGGCGATTTGCCGCTTGGCGCCAACGCCTTATTCGCAGGGTTAAGCGGTTATTTACTCGCGAGGTGTTTACTCAAAACAGTCTTTTGTTGCGTACGAGTGAGTAACCATGTCTGGGGTTGTCGAGTTGCTTCGCTCGCGTCGCGTACCGCAGGTTGCGGTGCTGACGCTGATGTCCATGGCTTTTGCCGGTTGCAGCGCAGACATGTCGTCGCGCTTCTCGCAAAACTCCTACTCACAAAATCCGTTTGCGTTTGATCCGCAGCCGACCGGCACCGTGCAGGCAGCGCCGCCGCGCGAGCTGCCGCAATACGCGCGGCCACGAACGCAACCGCAATATTCACAGTACCAGTCACAGCCGTTGCCGCCGCCGGTTGCTGCGCCGCAGTCCTACCCGGTCGCCAATGCGGGCGTCTCCGGAGGAGGGCGCGGGCTTTCGTCCTACACGCCGCCGGCGCGCCCGCAGATCGAGGCCACCGGCACCGTTCCGCAATCGGTCGCGGCTGCGCACGCCGGACACAGCGGCACCACCATCATCGTCGGCACCAGCGATACGCTCGAATTGCTGGCGCGCCGCTACAACGTCTCGACCGCCGAGATCCTGCGCGCCAATGGCTACAAAGGACCGCGCGCGCTGTCGCCCGGCCAGCAGCTGGTCATTCCGCGCCCGACGGCCGCCGCCGCAGCACCGGCGATGGCCGCGCCGGCCACCCGGCCCGTTGCCGTGGCAGCCGCGCCTGCCGGCGTCCACTACGTCAATCGCGGCGACACGCTGCACAGCATCGCGCGCCAGCACCACATTCCCGTGGCTGAGCTTGCCCGCGCCAACAATCTCGATCAGTCGGCCCGGCTGAGCCTCGGCATGAAGCTGGTGGTGCCCGGCGCCAAGACTGCGATGGCGGCTCCGGCGCCGGTTGCGCAAGGCGTTGCTGCCGCACCGGTTGCGGTTGCCCCGGCACCGGCCATGGCGGCCCCGAAGGTCGTCGCGACGGCGCTGCCGCAGCAGAGCGCGCGGCTGGTTCAGCCGACCGCGACCGTCGAACAGCCGGCGGCCGCCGCAGAAGCGCCCGTTGTCACCAAGTCGAGCGAGGCCACCGGCGCATTGCCGACGTTCCGCTGGCCGGTGCGCGGCAAGGTCATCACCGCCTACGGCTCGAAGACCAACGGCAAGGTCAATGACGGCATCAACGTCGCGGTGCCCGAAGGCACGCCGGTGAAGGCGGCCGAAGACGGCGTCGTCGCCTATTCGGGCAACGAGCTGAAGGGCTACGGCAATCTCGTGCTGGTTCGCCATTCCAACGGCTATGTCACCGCCTACGCCCACACGAGCGAAATCCTGGTGAAGCGCGGCGATACCATCAAGCGCGGCCAGGTGATCGCCAAGTCGGGCCAGTCGGGCGAGGCGGGCTCGCCGCAGCTCCACTTCGAAATTCGCAAGGGATCGTCTCCGGTCGATCCGCTCCAGTTCCTCAACGGCGCGTAGGTTGCGCGCCGGGACTTCCAAGTCTCGCAACAAAGACAACGGGGGAGGCGTAAGCCTCCCCCGTTTTGTTTGATCTAGAAGTCGAAGGTCATGCCTGTCGTCACGGCGCTCGCCTTGTTGCCGGCGACCACGTTGTTGTTGGCGTCGCGGCCGCATATGCCATACCCATGACCGCTCACGCCGAGGCAGTAATGCGCGCCGGGGCCGTTGCGCAAATAACTGCCGACAAGATACCAGGTCGCAAACGGGCTGAAGTGGTACTTGAGGCCGGCTGCATACTGATCGGCGCTGCTGTCCAGCGTGTTGAGCGCAAAGTCGGCCGATCCCGGTGCCGGAGTGACAGTGTAGTTGTTGAAGACGCCGGTGCCGGGCGAGCCGGGAGAGGCGTTGGCATGAGCCCATGACGCGCTGACGTCCCAGGCGCCGACGCTCTGGGTGGCGCTGAGGAAGTAACCGTCGCGCGACCGCTCGTTGAAGTCGGCCACGGTGTTCTCGCGCCGCATCACCTCGTAGATGCCGTAGAGCTGCAGCTTGCCGATGCCGTCGTCGAGGCGATACCCGGCGCCGATCTTCGCGGCCCATTCGTTGGCGATGCCGACGGATCCCGGCGGAACGATCAGCACGTCGCCGTTGCTCAACGGCGTGACGGCTTCGTCGCCGGTGCGGTTGGTGCCCTCATGCATCTCGTAGGCAGCGACCGCCGTGAACGGTCCCTGATTGTAGGTCAGCGACGCGCTGTACAGATTGCCATAGGAGCCGTCGGTGCAGCCTTCAGGCGCCGCCGTCAGCGGGAAGCCGCTGCCGCTGCCGCGCGCGGACGTGGCGGGGCAGTTGAAGTCGCCGAGCGCGAAATCGCTGTTGTCCTTTGCGGTGTTCTGCCCTGGCGAGATCATCAGCGTGGTCTGGAAGCCGTTCCAGACCGGCGATTCGTACCAGAGCGCATGAGCCGCACGCCAATCGAACTCCGCACGCAGGTCGCCGCCGGTATTGCCCATGATCGAGTTGTAGTCGCCGAGCGTCGCCGAGAACGGATCGAACTTCGAAGTGGCTTTCTTGTAGGGCGTGTCCGATTTGCCAGCCTTGATCGTGCCCCACGGCGTTGCCATCCCGATGAAGCTGTCGCGCGTTCCGAGCGCGGCACGCTCGGTCGGAACCGCGGCGACCTCGACGAGTGATTCAAACTGGGCGACGGCGGCCCACCCGGCGAAACCATACGGTGCGAGATCGTGACGCGCGTGGACGCCGAAAAAGGTGAGGTTGCTTGCCACGCCGAACTTGGTGCCCTGATCGAACACCCCGGCGTTGAAGACGTCGCCGGATAGATCCACGTGGCCGTAAAGGGTGACGGTGGTGTTGTCGACGAAGGCGTTGCCACCCGGCGCCTTGCTGTAGAGCGGCGCGCCTCCGATGCTGACGACGGCATGTTCGGGAGCCGGTGGCTTCGGGGAGGGCGCGACGCCAGCATGCTGCACCGGGTTGCCCTTTGGCGTTGTGGTGGCCGCAGGGGGCGCGGCGCTGCGGCTTGTGATGTTGTTCACGCGATCCCGGAGCTGTGCATTCTCCTTCGCGAGCTTCGCATTGTTTCGTTCGAGCGCATCCAGACGCGCCATCACGTCGTCGAGCGTTGCTGCCTGCACCGGCTGTTGCGTGAGCGCCAGGCCGATTGCCGCGAGTGCGGTTCCGGCGAGAAGTCCCTTCTTCATCTAATCCCCCTTTGTCAGATCTCCTCAGCGGTGTGCTGAGGGTCACAAAGTGGAGGAACGTTAATGTATACCAAACACCAGATACATGGATGCGGGCGAGCTAAAACAGATAAACACCCGATGTGACTAAAATGGTACTATGATACTATTGCTCTGCATCAATTTGTCGCATCTTGGATTTTGGAATAAGATTTGACTTACATGCATGCGGTTGATTGACCGATCAGAAATTCAATCGCAAAAGTGAGACACTAATGCTGATATAAAATATTGCGGCGCAGAAACGGGGAGTATTTTGGAATAATGGATACCAGTTTCTGCCTGGTTCGAAGCGAACTCGCGCCTGCCGCGAGGCCTAGACCGGTTGCCAGGGGTCTCGCTTGTCGGAGAGACGCTCGACCATGTCGCTCAGGAATTGCGGCGGTCCAAACGCGTGCCAATCCCCGTCCGATTGCAGCAGCAGGGGACGCCGCGCGTCGCGGCTGAAGGCTTCCAGCCACGCGCGCGCCTTGGCCTTCGAACGAGCGCCGATGGCAACCGCAACGTCGACCGGAATTGTGCGCCAGACAAAGCTTGCCGGAAGAAAGATGACATCGGATCTATCCGGACGCATCCAGTCGGGCAGCGGGCTTGTCGGCGTAAGCCAGCCGCAGACGAATTTCCGGCACGGATCGACCGGACGCTCGTCGTAGATCGTGCATTGGCCCGCGCTGCTGAACGGGCACGGCTGCCCCGGATGGACGTCGTGGCCACGTATCCGGATTTTCAGCCAGCCATCGCAGCAAGCGGTGCACTCGCCACATCGTCTCGCAGTCGTGCTGGGTTCGGCCGGCATAAGTCGAGTGTACCCATGCCGCACCGAATTCAGAAGGCCTGCGACTTGCCGGACCTGTGGCTCGCGCTATGTTCCGCTCAACCGCACGCCGAGCCGGCCGGCGAGTTCCTGCGTGTACTGCCAGGCGACGCGGCCCGAGCGCGAGCCGCGGGTGGTCGACCATTCGAGCGCCTCGCGCTCGAGTTCGTCCTCGGCGATCTTGATGCCGTAATGGTCGCAATAGCCCTTCACCATCGCAAGGTACTCGTCCTGGCTGCAGCGGTGGAAGCCGAGCCAGAGACCAAAGCGGTCCGACAGCGACACCTTCTCTTCGACCGCTTCGCCCGGATTGATCGCGGTCGAGCGCTCGTTCTCGATCATCTCGCGCGCCAAGAGATGCCGCCGGTTCGAGGTCGCATAGAGGATGACGTTCTCGGGGCGTCCCTCGATACCGCCTTCCAGCACCGCCTTGAGCGACTTGTACGAGGCGTCGTTGCCGTCGAAGGAGAGGTCGTCGCAGAACACGATGAAGCGGAACGAGGAGCTGCGCAGCAGCTCCATCAGGCCGGGCAGGCTCTCGATGTCCTCGCGGTGGATCTCGATCAGCTTCAGCCGGTCGGCCGGCTTGCGATCGACATTGAGGCTGGCATGCGTCGCCTTGACCAGCGACGACTTGCCCATGCCGCGGGCGCCCCACAGCAGCGCGTTGTTGGCGGGCAGTCCGTTGGCGAAGCGCTCGGTATTCTCCATCAGGATATCGCGCATCCGGTCGACGCCCTTGAGCAGGCCGATCTCGACGCGGCTGACGCGCGGCACCGGGGCGAGGCGTCCGTCCGGATGCCAGACAAAGGCGTCCGCGGCACCGAACGACTCGGCCGGATCGGGGGCCGGGGAGGCGGCCGCAAGGCGGCTCGCAATGGTCTCCAAGGCATTCGCGATCCGCTCGGCAGTGGCGCCGTCGAGCGGCATTACCGGGCGTTTTGTCGCGGCGTTTGCGGCACGCTTGGCGGCAGCTTGAGGGGCGGTTTTGCGGGCTGTTTTACTGGTAGTTTTCTTGGCTTTTTTCGGCATTTGTCCAGTTCCTGACGGCGCAGCCTTATCGGGCTGGCGGCGGTCCCGCAAGCGCCCTAAATGACGGTCCGTTAACGTTGCAATTGGGACCGCGGCCGCTATAGTCCGCGCGAATTTGTCCGGACCGCCATACCGCCCCGAACCTGAGGGCGCTGCCGGTTCTTTCCCGTCTTATCCGAGGATCGTCCGAATGCTGATTACTCCTGCGTTTGCTCAGGCTGGAGCTGGCACTGATACCAACAGCATGTTGATGTCGCTGCTGCCATTCGCGCTGATCTTCGTCATCATGTACTTCCTGATTCTGCGCCCGCAGCAGAAGAAGGTGCGCGATCATGCCGACCTCGTGAAGAACATCCGCCGCGGCGACACCGTGGTGACCACCGGCGGCCTCGTCGGCAAGGTGACCAAGGTGGTCGACGACGATCAGATCGAGTTCGAGATTTCGGACGGCGTTCGCGTGCGGCAGATGCGCCAGATGATTTCGGGCGTGCGGACCAAGGGTGAGCCGGCGAAGGGCGATGCCAAAGACGAGGCGTCCGCGAGCTGATTGCCGCGGAGCCCTTTGCCGAATCTGACAGGTCAATTCGATGTTGTATTTCACGCGGTGGCGAGCGCTGGGGATTATCCTGACAGCGCTGGTGGTCTGCCTGTGCGCCGTGCCCAATTTCTTCCCCGAGGCGCAGGTCAAGACCTGGCCGGCCTGGGCGCAACGGCGCCTCGTGCTCGGCCTCGACCTGCAAGGCGGCTCGTATCTCTTGCTCGAGGTCGACGCCAACTACGTGAAGAAGGAAAAGCTCGAACAGGTTCGCGACGATACAAGGAAGGCGCTGCGTGACGCCCGGATCAGCTTCATCGGGGGCGTGCAAATCCGCAACGATGGCGTCGAGGCCCGCATCGCCAAGGAGGCCGACGTTCCGGCCGCGTTGGCGAAACTTCGCGAGATCGCGCAGCCGATCGGCGGCTTGCTCGGCTCCGGCGGCCAGCGCGATGTCGATGTGACGGATGCGGGGGGCGGCTTGATCCGCCTGACCGTGTCGCAGCCCGCGATGATTGAGCGGATGCGCAAGACCATCGAGCAGTCGATCCAGATCGTCGAGCGCCGCGTCAACGAGCTCGGCACCGTCGAGCCCTTGATCCAGCGTCAGGGCACCGACCGCATCCTGGTGCAGGTGCCGGGCCTGCAGGACCCGACCCATCTCAAGGAGCTGCTTGGCAAGACCGCGAAGATGGAATTCCGCATGGTCGACACCACGGCGTCGCCCGATCAGGCCACGGTGCCGGCGGACTCGGAGCGGCTCGTGAGCGCGTCGCCGCCACCGGTTCCGTACATTGTGAAGAAGCAGGTGCTGGTTTCCGGAAGTGAACTCTCCGATGCCCAACCCGGCTTTGACCAGCGTACCGGCGAGGCGATCGTCAGCTTCAAATTCAATACCTCGGGCGCGCGCAAATTCGCTCAGGCGACCGCCGATAATGTCGGCCAGCCGTTTGCGATCGTGCTCGACAACAAGGTGATCTCGGCCCCCGTGATTCGCGAGCCGATCACCGGCGGACAGGGCCAGATCTCCGGCAGCTTCACGGTGCAGTCGGCCAACGATCTGGCGATCCTGATGCGCGCCGGCGCGCTGCCGGCACCGCTGACGGTGGTCGAGGAGCGCACGGTCGGTCCCGGCCTCGGCCAGGACTCGATCGAAAAGGGCGAGCTTGCGGCCTATGTCGGCTCGATCCTGGTCATCGTGTTCATGCTGATCACCTACCGGCTGTTCGGGGTGTTCGCCAACATCGCGGTGGCCATCAACGTCGCCATGATCTTCGGGCTGCTGTCGCTGCTCAACGCCACGCTGACCTTGCCCGGCATCGCCGGCATCGTGCTGACGGTGGGCATCGCGGTCGACTCCAACGTGCTGATCTACGAGCGCATCCGCGAGGAATTGCGCGGCGGCCGCAACGCGATCTCGGCGATCGACGCCGGGTTCAAGCGGGCGCTGGCGACCATCCTCGATTCCAACATCACCACCTTCATCGCCGCCGCCGTGCTGTTCTACATCGGCACCGGACCGGTGCGCGGCTTTGCCGTGACGCTCGGCATCGGCATCATCACCACGGTGTTCACCGCCTTTACCTTGACGCGCCTGATCGTCGCGGCATGGGTGCGGTGGAAGCGGCCGCAAACCGTGCCGATCTGAGAGGCCTATTGTGACTCATACCGTTCTCATTGGCCTTGGCATCCTGATCGCCGTGCTGACCGTGGTCGCGGCGCTCGGGCTGATGCCGGCGCTGCGCATCGTGCCCGACGACACGCATTTCGACTTCACACGCTTTCGCCGCATCAGCTTCCCGATCTCGGCGCTGCTCTCGATCGTCGCGATCACGCTGTTCTTCACCCATGGCCTGAATTTCGGCATCGACTTCAAGGGCGGCACGCTGCTGGAAGTGCGGGCCAAGTCCGGCACCGCCGACATTGCCGCGATGCGCACGACCTTGAACGGTCTTGGTCTCGGCGAGGTGCAGTTGCAGCAGTTCGGAGGTCCGGCCGAAGTCCTGATCCGCGTCGCCGAGCAACCCGGCGGCGATCAGGCGCAACAGGACGCGGTGACCAAGGTTCGCGGCGCGCTCGGCGATTCCGTCGACTACCGCCGCGTCGAAGTGGTGGGACCGCGCGTCTCCGGCGAATTGCTCGCCTACGGCATGCTCGGCCTGATGCTCGCGATCGTCGGCATCCTGATCTATCTCTGGTTCCGGTTCGAGTGGCAGTTCGCGCTCGGCGCCATGATCGCCAACGTCCACGACATCGTGCTGACGATCGGCTTCATGTCGATCACCCAGGTCGACTTCGATCTCACCAGCATCGCGGCGCTGCTGACGATTCTCGGCTATTCGCTCAACGACACCGTCGTCATCTACGACCGTATCCGCGAGATGCTGCGGCGCTACAAGAAGATGCCGATGCCGCAGCTGCTGAATGAATCGATCAACTCGACGCTCTCGCGCTCGATCATCACCCACGTCACCGTGACCCTGGCGCTGCTCGCGCTACTGCTGTTCGGTGGCCAGGCGATTCACAGCTTCACCGCCGTGATGATGTTCGGCGTGGTGCTGGTCGGCACCTATACCTCGATCTTCATCGCGGCACCGATCCTGATCTATCTCGGCGTCGGCACCACGAGGCGCGACGCCGCCGACGATCAATCGGAGAAGAAGCCGAACGCGGCAGCCAAGAAGTAGCCGGTCATGAGCAACTCCTCGGACGCTCCCCATCTTCCGAGGTCGGCGCCGATCGAGGCCTACGGCAAGGGCGGCTTCGCGTTTGCCGATATGTCGCACCGCGGCTCGCTGCTGTGCCTGCCCGATGCGATCTGGGCCTGGGCGGTGACCAGGCCGCAGGAGATCGACGAATACGCGCTGCAGAAGGTATTCGCGGCCGCCAATGCGATCGATACGCTGATCGTCGGCACCGGCACCGAGGTCTGGGTGCCGCCGAAGGGCCTGCGCGAGGCCCTGCGCGCGGTGCGGGTGGTGCTCGACCCGATGCAGACGGGCCCCGCGATCCGCACCTACAACATCATGCTGGGCGAGCGGCGTCGCGTCGCGGCGGCGCTGATCGCGGTGCCATGAGCGCGACGGAGGCGCCGACCGACGGCGCGGCGTTCTGCGCCGATCTGGTGCGGACCCATGACTTCGTGCGCTACGCGTCGACCTTGTTCATGCCGGGTCCGGAGCGCCGGGCGCTGCTTGCGATCTACGCCTTCAACATCGAAGTCTCGCGCGTGCACGAGCAGGTCAGCCAGCCGCTGCCCGGCGAGATGCGGCTGCAATGGTGGACCGACATGTTGGCCGGCGCCGGACACGGCGGCGTCGAAGGCAATCCGGTCGCGGCAGAACTGCTGTATGCGATCCGCAATCACCGTCTGCCGGTCTCGCCGTTCTCGCTCCTGGTCGAGGAGCATCAGTTCGATCTCTACAACGACCCGATGCCGTCGCTGGCAGCGCTCGAGGGCTACCTCGACGCCACGGCATCGGCGCTGTTCGCGCAAGCCGCGCGCGTGGTGGCGCGGCCATCGGAGGCGATCGATCACCTGGCCCGTCATGCCGGCCTCGCCCAGGGCATGGCGCAGGTCATCGCGGCGCTGGGCCGCGACGCCGCGCGGCAACAGCTGTTTCTGCCGTTGCAGCTGTTGCAACAGCACGGCAGCAGCAAGGAGGAGGTGTTTGCCGGCAAGCCGACGCCGAACATCCGTGCTGCGATCGATCAGCTTGCGGACGAGGCGCGGGGCCACCTCAAGACCGCATTCGGGCTGCTTGCAGATGTGCCGTCCGGCGTGAGGCCGATCTTCCTGCCGCTCGCTCACATCAGGCGCGAGCTGAACCGGGTGAGGAGGTCCGACTACGATCCGTTCCTGCCGAAGCCAGTGTCGCGCCTGCGCACGCTCTGGACGTTGTGGCGAGCTGCGCGCACCGAAGAGTTCGGTCGCTAGAGCATAATCCGGAAAAGTGCGAAGCGGTTTTCCGAAAAGATCGTGCTAAAACAAGAATCTAAAGCGCGATGACGGTTCAACGCAATCTCATCGCGCTTTAGCTCTGTTCTTTCGAGATGTGCTTGGTGAAGATCCGGATCGTCGCGCCTTTGACCACCGGGCCGCCGTCAAAGATGTCGGATGCGATCATCTCGATCGCGTCGCGCAGCGCAATGAACTGCGCCTGCCGGGCCAGGCTCGGTGTTCCGCGCGTGCCGGCCAATTCGTCCATTGCGGCGTCGCTGATCTGACATTCAATTTCCTGATCGCCGTGCATCATGGTGAATCCGAACGCCAGGCGTTCGGAATCATATCCCCCGATACGGCCACGGGTGAGTGGCATTAAGCTTGTCCCTTGAGCGCGCTAGCCCTCACAAGATTGGCGCTTCGAGCTGCGTTTGTCGAGAGTGCGCGCGCTTCAGCGCATCGGCCGATCCATCTCGGCAACTTCGAAATTGAAGCGGTCGCGCAGATTCTTGCGTTGCTCGAGGATGTCCTTGAGGAACTCGCGATCGGCGTCGCTGCGCATCATCGGTTCGATCAGGTCGATCTGGTTCATGGCGACGAGCTGCAGGATTTCGGTGCGCGGCTTGCCGGCCGCATCGCGCGGCAATGCATGCACGATCTGGATGTGTTCGGGCGGCTTGACACCCTTGGCTGCGGCGAGCTCGTTGCGCAGCGTCTTTTCCAGCGCGGACTGGTCGGCCTCGACGAAGGCGTAGAGCCCGACGCCGACGCGCCGGTCGGCAAAGGCGACGATCGCGGTGTCGCGCACGTCAGGATTCCTGCGGATCAAATCGACCAGCACCGGGGCGTCGTTGACCAGCCGCCGGCCGCCGCCCTCGCGGTCGGTGAAATTGAAGATGCCGCGGGTGATTGCCTGATAGACCTTCTTGCCGGTCTTGAGCCAGACGCTGGCGACCGCGGACTTCTTCGCGAGCACCTTGCGCTCCATCGGCGTCAACGCCCCCGGCGCGTAGCTGCGCTTGTGCTTCAATAGATGCCGCAGATCCTCATAGGCCGCGATGCGGAACAGCCGGCTTCGGTTCTTGAAGCAGGCAGCAAGCTGAAAGTCGGTGAGGTAGGCGCGGCCGTCGCGGCCGACCAGCCAGTTCTGCTCCTTGGCGAGGTCGTTGTGGCAGATACCGGCACGATGCAGTTTGCGCAACGCGGCCTTGGCGGAGCGGAAATAGGCGACGTCGCCATGCGGCTTCGCCAGATGCAGCGCCGCGCCCTCGATGAAGCCGCGCACCAGCGCGCGCCTGCCTGCCCACAGCAGCTTGGGGCCGACGTCGAGATCGCGCGCCAGGGTCAGCGCGCGGCGTTCGCGCGAGAACAGATGCAGCGCCACGGCGAACGACCAGAACGGCACCTGATCGAGCCGGCGCAGCACGCCCTCGACCTCGCCGTCATCGGTCCGGAAACGGCCGCGCTCGACCGTCGAGAACACGTCGCGCTTGAGCAACACGCCCTGGCTCCAGCGCGCCGACAGGGTGGCGTCGTCGTCTTTCGGCAAGCTCATGACCGTCAGGCCGCTGCCGCAACGCGCAGGTGCTCTGCGATCCAGTGGTCGAGGTCGGCGAGTGCCCGCGCGCTGATCGCCTGCTTCTTGGCGACCGTCTTCTCGTTACCGCGCAGCCGCGAGCCGTCCGGCTTCTTGGTCGGAGGGTTGGCAAGCGGCGGGAACAGACCGAAATTGATGTTCATCGGCTGGAACGAGCGCGTCCCGGCGTCGATCGTCTCGATATGGCCACCGGTGATATGGCCGAGCAGCGCGCCGAGCGCGGTGGTGGCGGGTGGTGGCGTCAGCGCGGTGCCGCGCATGTCGGCGGCAGCGCAGAGCCCCGCAATCAACCCGACGCTGGCCGACTCGACGTAGCCCTCGCAGCCCGTCATCTGGCCGGCGAAACGCAGCCGCGGCTGCGCGCGCAGGCGCAGCTGGCTATCGAGCAGCTTCGGTGAATTGAGGAAGGTGTTGCGATGCAGGCCGCCGAGGCGCGCGAACTCCGCGTTCTCAAGACCCGGGATGGTGCGGAACACGCGCTGCTGCGCGCCATGCTTCAGCTTGGTCTGGAAACCGACGATGTTGTAGAGCGTGCCGAGCTTGTTGTCCTGCCGCAGCTGGACGATCGCATACGCCTTGACCGTCGGATTGTGCGGATTGGTCAATCCCACCGGCTTCATCGGCCCGTGGCGCAGCGTCTCCTGACCGCGGTCGGCCATCACCTCGACCGGCAGGCAGCCGTCGAAATAGGGCGTGTTGGTCTCCCAATCCTTGAAGTCGACCTTCTCGCCGTCGAGCAGCGCCGCGACGAAGGCGTCATATTGCTCCTTGGTCATCGGGCAGTTGATGTAATCGGCGCCCGTGCCGCCGGGGCCGACCTTGTCGTAGCGCGACTGAAACCAGGCCACCGACATGTCGATGGAATCCTTGTGCACGATCGGTGCGATCGCATCGAAGAACGCCAGCGCGTTCTCGTCCGTGAGCTGCCTGATGGCGTCGGCGAGCGGCGCCGAGGTGAGGGGACCGGTGGCGACGATCACGTTGCTCCAGTCGGCCGGCGGCAGGCCCGCGACTTCCTCGCGGCTGATCTCGATCAGCGGATGTTCGTTCAGGGCTTTGGTGACGGCAGCGGAAAAGCCGTCGCGGTCGACCGCCAGCGCGCCGCCGGCGGGCACCTGGTTGGCATCGGCCGAGCGCATGATGAGGGAGCCCAGCCGCCGCATCTCGGCGTGCAGCAGCCCGACCGCGTTGTTGGCGGCATCGTCGGAGCGGAAGGAATTCGAGCAGACCAGTTCGGCGCAGCCTTCGGTCCGATGCGCCTCGGTCATTCGGTGCGGGCGCATTTCATGCAGGACGGCACGGACGCCGGAATTGGCAACCTGCCAGGCAGCTTCCGAGCCGGCGAGCCCTGCGCCCACGATGTGCACGGGTTGGGAAGAGGATTGATGCGGTGTCATCGCGCAGCGTTAGCGCGTTTTGATTCCATATGCATCTGAAACCGCGCTGGAAACGAGAACGCCCGCTGTGGAAGCGGGCGTTATCCGTCATCTGATGGCTTGCGGCCGATTAGCCGTTGTAGGTACCGGCGGCAACGCGCGGAATGTCCGAGCGGTCGAGGCCAATATCGGCCAGTTCGCGATCGCTGAGCTGGGACAGTTCGCTGACATTGCGCTGATAATCCCGGAAGGCCTGGATCATGCGGATGAGCGAGAGCAACATGGTAGTCTCCTAGCAATTCAGATTCAGCTTTTCAAAAGCCTCATCGTTGAAGTGAATATAGATGATATGGTGCGGCGCGGTAGTTCCAATGGTGCGATGCAGCTAGACCCAAAACGCATGGCGGCGGTAAGCTCTGGTTAACCGTTTGGCGCTTGGCGAGCTGGTCTGCAAATGAAAGTTCCGCCGAGATGCGGAATTTCGCAAAACTATTCCTGAAATCAATTGGTTGATAGAAATTCGGCAAGCCGGATCAGGTTGGATATATGGTAATTAAAGACCGCCCAATCAAGTTTTTCCGCGCCTTGGCTTACCGGATCACATCGATGTGTTCCATGCGTGATTCGCATGCGACAAGATGGCCTTGGAATGATTGTCAGTTCATATGTTGGTGCGAGCGTCCATGAATGGGCGGAGCGTCAATCGGTCGCATTGACGCAAGAGGTAATTCGGTACTGCCGCCGAGCGGATCTCCGTCGCGCCCGGCGTCTCGCGCGGAATGTGCTGAGGAATATCGGAAGTGCATTTCGATTGAAGTGAACGTTGGCAGCAAAGCTAATGCGGCACCGCTTCCTTACCGACATGTAATCGAAACACTATGCAACGCATGCGCGATCCGCGTGCAGCGCCCATCACATTCGTATCGCGCGAAGTTCATTCTGAATGGCGCCGGGACCAGCGAATAATTACGCTGCAGATTCCGCAATCACGCAGGGATCTGTCCAAGAACAAGAGATGGATCATCCCATGATTAAAACATTCATCGCCGCAGCTGGCATGGCTGCCGTTGCTTACGCTGTCGCTGCTCCCGCCCAGGCCGCTCATCGCCATCATATGGGCGTCGGCTGCAGCGGTGCCAATTTCGGCAAGACGGAAGCTGCCGTCGAAGTTATGGCTGACAATGAGGTCAAATTCGCGGCGGAGAAGGAAGTCTCGCTCGCCCAGGACGCGATGCTGAACAACAAGTGGGGCGCATGCGGCGCGCACCTCAGCAAGGCCGCCGAAGAGAGCATGGCGAAGTAAGGTTTGATGATGACGATGAGGGCCGATTGCCTGGGGCAATCGGCCCTTTGATTTGCGCGGCGCGTGATCGGTTCGGATTGAACCGAAGACCACTGCTCGCAATCACGCTTCGGAACGCATGCTCGAAGCGGCCGGTTACGTGGTTCGCTCTACGGTGCTGTGTCGGAGAGGGTGGCGAAGTGGCCGACTTCGATGGGTGTAGTAGCCGAGCCTGCCGCATCGGTCGGCCCACCCGTTCATGTTGCGGATTGCCAAAAGCGCGTAATCTCGCCGGCGACAAACGCTCAATGCAATCGTCCTATTCCGGCGGGCCGACGCCATCGCGCCGCGCGGGTGCCCCGCTCGAATGCCCTTCACGTGTTTTGGATGGAGCGCCGATGAGCAGCTCTCTTCGCGCCGATTCACGTACGTCGGACGGGGGCGCCCCGTATTGTCGGCGAAAGGTCCGGTTGAAATAGGACACGTCGCCGAAACCAACCTCAAAGGCGACTGCGCTCACAGGCCGATCGGCGTAGCGCGGATTGACGAGCAATCTATGCGCTCGTGCGAGACGGCGCCCAAGCACGAATTGTGAAAATGTGGTCCCGTCGTCTTCAAACAGCCGTTGGACCTGGCGCGGTGTGACGGCGTGCCGCCGCGCTACAGCCGCAACCGTGAGACTAGCGTGATTGAGATGGTCGATGATGTCGGCCTTGATTGCACGCAGCCGCGCGGCACGGACGCCCCGCCCATGGGCAAGAGCCGCGGCATCTCTCGTTGCGCCGAGCGCCACAGCGATCAGATCGTGCACATGCGAGGCCACGTGGTGCCGGAGCTGAGGCGTGGCAAGCGCATAATCCTCCTGCAGCGCCCCAACATAGCTCACCAGCAATTTCAGCGCTTCGGTGGAGCGCGCAATAGGCTGCATCACGGAGGAATCGACGCTGCTCACCAGCGGTGCCAGCGCCGGCCGTGGAACGTGAAGGCACAGAATCTTCGCCGGGGTGGGGCAGACCATCGCGACCGGGTCCGCCGAGCTGAGCAACAGCCCGTCGCCGGCGCTCCACGTGACCTCGTGTCCACGCTGCACCATCATGGCATCCTGCGAACCCATCACCAGGACAAGCCCGTCGTTGCCATCCGCCAACTGTTCGGCTCCCCGCTCGTAGCGAAATGCCGACATGCTGGCCGACGTGATGGACAGCCCGGGCAGAGTCTGCACGGTTACGTCTGCATGCAAAGAATGATCCGGCAGTGGCGCGAGGTCGGCCTTGAGCACCAGCCGGCCGTATAGATCACGCCATGCGGCCATACGGTCCTGCTCGGCAAAATCCTCCAGGGAAAACCGGGAAAGTGCAACGTCGTTGGCCGTCGAGGTCATCGGGAAACTCAGGCTGTCGCAACAGATGTCGCCGAATTGACGCGTCTGGTTCATCAAGGCAACCCGGTTTGGCGGCAACAAACGCACGCGACGCCGGGGCCTCTAGGTGGTGTGGACTCTAAGGATTCCCTTTTAAGCGCAAATCAGATTCAAGACTGCTTTTGGGGAGGCAGTCTTGGGTGTGATGGACCGTTTGGTATTGAGCGACGCGGCTTGGGAGCGGATGGCACCGCTGATTATAGGTCGCCCCGACCAGAAGGGCTCCACTGGGCGCGACAATCGGATGTTCGTGGAAGGTGTACTTTGGATTGTTCGCACGGGCTCTCCCTGGCGTGATCTCCCGGAGGCGTTCGGGGATTGGAACAGCGTGTTCCGGCGCTTCAGTCGATGGAGCATCAAGGGCGTCTGGTGGCGGATCTTCGAGGCGATGTCCGATGATCCGGACTTCGAATATCTGATCGTCGATTCAACCATCGTCCGGGCGCATCAGCACGCCGCCGGCGCCAAAAAAGGGGGTCTGAAGATCAGGCGATCGGCCGCTCGCGCGGGGGGCTGAGCACCAAGATACATATGGCCGTTCGTGGCTTGGGATGTCCCGTACGGTTCGCGCTGACCGCAGGCCAGAAGGGCGATGCACCGCAAGCTGCCGCATTGATCGAGGGACTACCTGCCGAGGTCGTCATGGCCGATACGGCCTATGACGCCGATCATTTGCGCCAAGCCATTGCCGCCAAGGGCGCGCTCGCCGTCATCCCCAACAACCCGTCACGCGCACTCAAATACCCGCTGGACAAGCACCTCTATGCCCAGCGTCACCTCGTCGAATGCTGCTTCTCAAAGCTCAAGCAGTTCCGCCGCGTTGCAACCCGCTTCGAAAAGACCGCCCGAAATTATCGCGCCGTCGTCACCCTCGCAGCCATCGTCCTTTGGATGCGATAAGTGTCCACACGACCTAGCCAATGACCGGGCTGTGTCAAAGCGCCCTACGTGTGTTCCATCCGCGGTTCGCCCCTGTGGCAGGTGAAGTCCGAGGTGGAACGCACCGACCTATCGGCCGAAGCGTATACAGAAACACCGACCCGCCAGGTCGTTTTCGTCCAATCCGTTGTCGCGCCTGTCCAAGCCGGCGGGCGGACAAGTCAATAAAACCCCTAGCGCAAGATTGGCCCGCCCGCAGAAGGATGATGGATGGTTCTAGCACTACTTTTGCGTGTTGAAATCGCGCCGGGCGACATCAGGTCTGCTACAGTTCCAACTTCATGCGCGCACTGATCCGAGCTGCGGCGTGGCTTGTCCTCGTTGCGGGAACCAACACATCCAGCGCCGAAGGCGCGGCGACTTCCTGCACGCTGATCAATGGCAAGTCGATGATGCAGGCCGAACTGTTCTTTGGACGTAATATCGCCGGACATGGCCGCGTATCGGACGCCCAGTGGTCGGATTTCCTCCGGAGGGAGGTGACACCGCACTTTCCAGATGGATTGACCTTGCTCAGGGCTTTCGGCCAGTGGCGAGACCGGGACACCGGCCGGATCACACGCGAGCCGTCCTTCGTCGTGCGCATCATCGCTGCCGAGACCCCGGAGACCCTGGCACGCTTGACACAGATCAGCACCGCATACAGGGAGCGCTTTCATCAACAGTCGGTTGGCCTCACGCTCTCGGCCACTTGCGCATCGTTCTGAGCGTCCCAGCATGGCGAAGTAAATCTTTGATCAAGGCGATAAAGGCCGATCGCCTGGCGCAGTCGGCCTTTTGACGTACCCTATGGGGCTTTGGCGAGCTGGGTGGCGAAGTAGCCGATCGTCTTGGCGTACACCTCGCTCTTGTTCCATTGCTGGATGACCGCGAAATTCTCGCTGCCGGGCTCCCAGCCTTTGCCCTTCTTCCAGCCGTAACTCTTCAGGAAGTTCGCCGTCGAGGCCAGCACGTCAGGCACGTTGTGCAAGAGGTCGCGCTTGCCGTTGCCGTCGAAGTCGACCGCGAACTTGATGTAGGACGACGGCATGAACTGGGTCTGGCCGAGCTCGCCGGCCCAGGCGCCGCGCATCTCCTGCGGCGCAAGGTCGCCGCGCTCGACGATGCGCAGCGCATCCATCAACTCGGCCTTGAACATGTCGGAGCGGCGGCAATCATAGGCCAGCGTCGCCAGCGAGCGCAGGGTCGGAAACTTGCCTGTGTTGACGCCGAAATCGGTCTCCAGCCCCCAGATCGCGACCAGGATTTCGCCGGGCACGCCGTAGGCCTCCTCGATTCGCGACAGCACCGAGCCGTAGCGCTTCATCATGTCGGAGCCGCGATTGAGCCGCGGCGGCACCATGCGACCCGAGAACTGCTCGAAGGTCTGGCTGAACACCTGCTGCGAATGGTCGCGTGCCAGGATAGCCTTGTCCTGCGTGACGCCGCTCAACCCGGCCTGGATCGCGTTCTGCGAAATGCCCTTCGTCACAGCCTCTTTCTTGAAATCGTCGAGCCAGGCCTCGAACGTGCCCGTGCCGCATTGGGCGGCGAGCGCAGACGCGGTCGAGGTCAACAGCCACGCCCCGACGGCGAGCGTGTGAAAGGAAAAGCGCGAGGTCATAGGCAATTTCACTCCGGAGTCTGCGATGTCATCGATTGGTCGCGAAACCCGGCGGGTATGTTCGCGGCAACAGCGGCTAAAACAAGGCTCGTGATCGAGCCGTTTATCTCGGCCAGCGCTGCAAATGCCACGCCAATTTCACACCCGTTTGACGATCCGGAACGACAAACCGCCGGCCGAATATAATCGGCCGGCGGTTGCTTTGGCGTTTACGCGTTCGGGGTGACTGGCGCTTAGCCGCGATCGCTGCGCCGCCACGGGAACAGGTTGGCCGGGAAGTCGGCGGCGGGCTTGCGCTCACGCGGCTCGGGGATCACCGGCCGTGCGTTCGGGTCCTTGACGATGACCTCACGATAGAGATGCCAGGTGGCGTGACCGAGCAGGGGGATCACGACGGCAAGCCCGAGGAAGAACGGGATCGTGCCGAGCACCAGCAACACCGCGACGATCAGGCCCCAGGCCGCCATCGGCACCGGGTTCTGTGCGACGGCGCGCATCGACGTCACCATGGCTTCGCCGGCGGTTGCCTGGCGGTCGAGCATCATGGGGAAGGCGACCACGCTGATGCACAGCGCGACGAGCGCGAATAGAAAGCCGACGCTGCAACCGACCACGATCAGCCACCAGCCTTGTTGGGTGGTCAGCACGCGCGCGGCAAAATCGGGAATGTCGGCCGCGATCTGATAGCCGAACACCGCGGTGTAGATCGCCTGCGCGGTGGCGATCCAGGTCACGAACAGTGCGAATAGCAACGTTCCCACCCCGAGCATCGCGCCGAATGACGGCGAGCGGAATACCTGGATGGCGTCCCATGCGGATGCCTCACCGCCGTCCTCGCGGCGGCGGCTCATCTCGTAAAGGCCGATCGCGGCGAACGGGCCGAGCAGGGCAAAGCCCGCGGCCAGCGGAAACAGCAGGGGCAGCACAGAATAACCGTGCACGGTGCGCGCAAGCACGATGCCGAGCACGGGATAGATCAGACACAGGATGATGGCGTGACTTGGTACTGCCTTGAAGTCTTCCCAGCCGAGACGTAGCGCTTGATGCAAATCGGACAGGCCGATGGTGCGGATAACTGGCGCAGATGCGGGGCCTTGTCCGCTCTGCGTCATCGATGTGACATTGCCTTGGTATGGCGTGGCCATGGTCGTTGTCTCCCTCTGGGCGGGCGCATTCTGCGCCCGGCACGCGGGCACAAACGTACCGCCTCTCGAAGCGATCACGAGCAAGCCAGACGCGAAAGACAGAGCAGGGAACTGGCCGTGTCGCGAACTGTGCACTGAGGGTACTCCCAAACCGCGGCAAAAGCACTCACGCTTAGGTGAATGTCGCATTGGCAAGGTATTGAGGGGGCGATACACTTGAACTGCGACCCCGGTCAGCCGGCGCGTTGCCGCGTGGCCTTCACATCTCAACTCTCTTGGGAGCGAACGATGAGCATTTTCGGAAAAATCATGGGCGCGATCTTCGGCAGCAGCGCCAGCGCCGCGCCCGCCGGCGGAACGGCCACAAGCGCAGCTCCCGCCGGTGGATCCGGTAGCGCCTCGCCGTCTCCTGCCGCAGTACCCGCCGGTGCGGCGCCCGCGCAGTCCGTTGACGTCGCCCCGATCCTCGACAAGGCGGTTGCCGCGAAGGGCGAGAAGCTCGAATGGCGGACCTCGATCGTCGACCTGATGAAGGCGCTCGACATCGACTCCAGCCTGTCGGCGCGGAAGGAGCTCGCCAAGGAGCTTGGTTACACCGGCGACACCAACGATTCCGCCAGCATGAACATCTGGCTGCACAAGCAGGTGATGACGAAGCTCGCGGCCAATGGCGGCAAGCTGCCCCCGGATATCAAGCACTGACGGGATCATCATCCCGCACACGGCCAGGGCCCGCGCCAGCGCGGGCCCTTTTTTATGGACCGGCGAGCATCTATAGATCGGCGGACAAGAAGGAGAACGCCCATGAAAACTCCCATGAAAACTCCCACGACTGATGTCGATCGCCGAACGATGCTTGCAACCGGCGCCCTCGCACTGGCCGGCGCCGCCGCGCAATCTGTGCCGGCCCACGCCGAGGCCGCGCCGAAGGCGATGTTTGCGGTCCCGGCCGTGACGATCCCGATCGTCGGCGCCACCGAAGTGTTCCAGGTCCGCCGCATCTACTGCATCGGCCGCAACTACGCCGCGCACGCGATCGAGCGCGGCTCCGATCCGAGCCGCGAGCCGCCGTTCTTCTTCCAGAAGCCGACGGATGCGATCCAGAATGTCGCGATCGGCACGGTCGCCGATCATCCCTATCCGTCGCTGACCAAGAACTATCACCACGAGGTCGAGCTGGTCGCCGCGCTGAAGTCCGGCGGCGCCAACATCCCCGCCGACAAGGCGCTCGATCACGTCTACGGCTACGCCCTCGGCCTCGACATGACGCGGCGCGATCTGCAGAACGGCATGGCCGCGGAGAAGAAGCCGTGGGAGATCGGCAAGAGCTTTGACCATGCGGCGGTACTCGGGCCGATCCATCCGGCTGATAAGACCGGCCATTTCACGCAGGGCGCAATCTCGCTCGCGGTCAACGGCACGGTGCGGCAGAGCTCGGATCTGAAGAACATGATCTGGAGCGTCGCCGAGCAGATCGCAAAGCTCTCCGAGGCCTTCGAGCTGAAAGCCGGCGACATCATCTATTCCGGAACGCCGGAGAATGTCGGCCCGGTCGTCAAGGGCGACGTGCTGCTCTGCAAGCTCGAGGGCCTGCCGGACATGTCGATCAAGATCGTCTGATGAACGCGGCGCTACCCGGCAAGATCCGCGTATTCCGGATGCTTGTCGAGGTAGTCCACCACGAAGCTGCAGCCGGCGATCACCTTGTGGCCGTCGGCACGGATCAGCTCCAGCGCGCCCTTGACCAGCTCCGATGCGATGCCGCGCCCGCGCAGGGCGCGCGGTGTCTCGGTATGGGTGATGATGACGGCCGAGGGCGTCTGCCGGTAATTCGCAAAGGCTGTGCCGCCCTCGGTATCGAGCTCGAAGCGCCTCTCGGCCTTGTTGTCGCGGACGGCAGCCATCGCAAAATCCCGGTTGATTCACAGGCCTTGATCTAATCCCGTGAACCAGCCGGTGCAAAGCCGCGACCAACCCGCGAATTGACATTTGTGGATTGACGAGATGCGCATTTTGGCCTGCCTGACCGCCGCATTGCTCGGCGCCGCGTTGACGCTCCCAAATCCTCCGCAAGCCGCCGCCGGCGATGATCTGAGCTGGCAGGCCTGCGTCGGCCTCACGACGGCGCCCGGCGACCGCGTGTCCGCCTGCACCACGGTGATCGACGGCAAGACCGAGACCGGCAGGCGGCTGGCCGGCGCCTATTGCAACCGCGGTCACGGGCTGACCGAGAAGCGCGAGCTCGACGCCGCGCTCGCCGACCTCAACGAGGCGATCAAGCTCGATCCCGCCTATGCCTGCGCCTACACCAATCGCGGCCGGGTTTACGCGTTCAGGCGCGATCTCGACCATGCGATCGCCGATTACGACGAGGCGATCCGCATCGATCCGGCCTTCGCGCTGGCTTACAACAATCGCGGCGATGCCTGGCTCAACAAGGGCGATCTCGACCGTGCGCTGGCCGATCTCAGCCTCGCCATCAAATACAACCCGCAGCTCGCCGCGGCCTATGGCAATCGCGGCTTCGTCTATTACCGCAAGCGCGACGCGGCGCATGCGATCGCCGACTACACCACCGAGATCAAGCTCGAGCCCAACGCGCTCGCCTACATCAACCGCGGCAATGTCTATCGCGACACCGAGCAGCTCGATCGCGCCGCCGCGGACTACGGCGAGGCGGCGAAGATTGCGCCGACCGATGCGCGCGGCTGGCGCAACCGCGGCATGATCCGGCTCTTTCAGGGCGACAACAAGGGCGGGCTCGCCGATTATGACAAGGCGCTGCAATACGATTCCGCCGACGTCTATTCCTGGAACAACCGCGGCCAGGCCAAGCTGCGGCTCGGCGACAAGAAGGGCGCGGCGGCCGATTTTCGCAAGGCACTGGAGCTGCAGCCCGATCTGAAGTCCGCCAGGGAGGCGTTGGCGCGGCTCGGCGGGGGGCGCTGACGCGCGGTGCCGGGCGCCCTCGATCCTGCCGCATCGCACATACGCCGATCGGGCCTTGCGGGCCGATGCAATTCGATTAGGCTTGTTCCCAGACATACGCCCCCGGATGCGGCCCAATGGTCGTTTGGTACCGAGTGGTGAGGCCGGCCGCTGACGTATGCCCCTTGTCGCAAGGAGGTTCGTCATGTCGGACAATCGTTTCTTCGGCACACACCGCCCCTGGGAGGACTGGCTCGGCATGCTGCTCGGCGTGCTGATCATGGTCTCGCCCTGGTTTCCGATCCAGGTCAGCGACGTCGTCGATGTCGAGCGCAGCCACCTGGTGCTCAACTGCTTCGTGGTCGGCATGCTGGTGCTGGGCCTCGCCCAGCTCGAATATGTCGCGCTGCATCGCTGGGAGGAGGTGGCGAGCATCGTGCTCGGCCTCTGGCTGATCGCGTCGCCGAACATCTTCGGCTATTCGGAAGACCAGGCGCTGCAACTCTGGCACATCCTGCTCGGCGGGCTGGTCGCCCTGATCGGCGCCTTGCAGCTCTGGCAGGACTGGAACCTGAGCGAGCAGGACCTGGCCAAACATCCGCAATAGCGGTCCCGGCAGGCGTCAGGGGCGGCAGCCGTCGGCGCGGTATCATCGCGCCGCGCCCGGCGGGCCTTGCCGAGGCGCGCCGCTTGGCGATAAACCGGGTGGCACCAATCCCTTGCGGCGCTTGAAGACGCCCGGTTCTGACCGAGGAAACACCCGATGACCGTTCTGACCATGCCCTGTCTGTTGTGCGTATCGGCGGGGCGGCAATGAGCGGGACCGAGGCGACCGCGCCGCGCGGCGGGATCGCGCGGGTGTCGCGCCGGGTGATGAACCTCGCCTACATCCTGACCCAGAACGCACGCCGGCACGGCGATCGTCCCGGCTTCATCTGGAACGAGAAGGCTTGGCCCTGGCGCCATATCGACCAGAACGTCTCGGCGCTGGCGGCGGCGCTCGCCGCGCGCGGGATCGGCAAGGGCGACCGCATCCTAGTGCATTCCAAGAACTGCGACGAAATGTTCTGGTCGATGTTCGCGGCCTTCCGGCTCGGCGCGGTCTGGGTGCCGACCAATTTCCGCCTGATGCCCGACGAGGTCGCCTATCTGGCGGCGGCCTCCGGTGCCAAGGCGTTTCTGTGCCACGCCGACTTCCCCGAGCACGCCAAGGCGGCCGCCAATCCCGCGCTCGAATTCGTCTGGCGCATCGGCGAGGAGGGCACGTTCGGCGAGGCCACCGTCGGCGACGTCATCGCCAAGCATGCCAGCGCTGTCGTCGAGAACACCCCGGTCGAATACGACGATCCCTGCTGGTTCTTCTTCACCTCCGGCACCACCGGCCGCTCCAAGGCCGCGGTCTTGACCCACGGCCAGATGGCCTTCGTGATCACCAACCATCTCGCCGACCTGATGCCCGGCACCACCGAACAGGACGCCTCGCTGGTGGTGGCGCCGCTGTCGCATGGCGCCGGCGTGCATCAGCTGGTGCAGGCCGCGCGCGGCGTGCCGACGATCCTGCTGCCGTCGGAGAAATTCGACATCGCCGAGGCGTTCCGTCTGATCGCCAAATACCGCATCAGCAACATGTTCACGGTGCCGACCATCCTGAAGATGATGGTCGAGCATCCCGCCGCCGATCAGCACGACCATTCCTCGTTGCGCTACATCATCTATGCCGGCGCGCCGATGTATCGCGAGGACCAGAAGGCGGCGCTGCACAAGCTCGGCGGTGTGCTGGTGCAGTATTTCGGCCTTGGCGAGGTCACCGGCAACATCACCGTGCTGCCGCCCGGCCTGCACGATCCCGAGGACGGACCGCATGCGCGGATCGGCACCTGCGGTTTCGAGCGCACCGGCATGCAGGTCTCGATCCAGGGCGACGACGGCCGCGAGCTGAAGCCGCTCGAGACCGGCGAGATCTGCGTGATCGGCCCCGGCGTGTTCGCCGGCTATTACGACAACCCCGAGGCCAATGCGAAGGCGTTCCGCGACGGCTGGTTTCGCACCGGCGACCTCGGCCACATGGACGAGGAGGGCTTTGTCTACATCACCGGCCGCGCCTCCGACATGTACATCTCCGGCGGCTCCAACATCTATCCGCGCGAGATCGAGGAGAAACTGCTGACGCATCCCGCGGTCGGCGAGGTTGCTGTGCTCGGCGTGCCCGATCCCTTCTGGGGCGAGGTCGGTATCGCCGTCTGCGTCGCGCGCGAGGGCGTCGACGAGGTGGGGGAGGCGGAGCTTGCCGCCTATCTCGCGCCGAAGGTGCCGCGTTACAAGATGCCGAAGCGCTTCTTCTTCTGGGAGGCGCTGCCGAAGTCCGGCTACGGCAAGGTGCCGAAGCGGCTGATCCGCGACGAGCTCGAGGCGCGCGGGCTGCTCGAGGTGATCGCCAAATCGACGGGCGCCTGAGGCGATGCGCAGCATCGCCCAGCCCGGCGCTCCCATACCCGAGCGCATCCAATGGGTCACCGCGCGCGGCCGCGCCTTTTCATTCGTGCTGGAAGCCGGCATTCCCTTCCTCGAAGCCGTGCGCCGCGGCTTTGCGGCGGAGGGTTTTTCCGGCGGCGTGCTGAGCGCCAAGGGGGGCGCGCTCGGCCCGTTCGCCTATGTGATGCCGGCGCTGTCGAAAGACGGCGTCAACGCCGCGTTCTACAGCGACACGTTCCGTCCCGATGGCGTGACACGGCTCAAGCTCGCGGCGCTGACCTTCGGCGAGCGCGACGGTGCGCCGTTCTTCCACTGCCACGGATTGTGGACCGAGGCCGACGGCCGCTTCAACGGCGGACACATGCTGCCGGACGAGACCATCGTCGCCGAGCCGTTCGAGGTCAACGCGTTCGGCATCGACGGTGCGACGTTCCTGGCCGAACCCGACAGCGAGACCAATTTCAAGCTGTTCGGTCCGGTCGCCTGCGCGCCGCGCGGGGCGAAGACCACGAGCCATGCCTTCGCGTTGCGGCTGCGGCCGAACCAGGATTTCGCCTGTGCGCTGGAAGGCTTCTGTCGCCAGCACGGCATCCTGCGCGCGCGGCTGCATGGCGGCGTCGGCTCGACCATCGGCGCGGTCTTCAGCGAGGGCCACAGCGTGGTGCCGTTCGCGACCGAGCTCGCGGTGACCGCGGGGCAGATCGCGCCTGACGCCAATCGTCGGGTGCGCGCCAGTCTCGACGTCGCGCTGGTCGACTATCTCGGCGGCGTCGCCGAGGGACGCCTGGTGCGCGGCGACAATCCCGTGCTGATGACGATGGAGCTGGTGCTGGAAGTGCTGGAGGAGGCGGAGCGGCCGTAGGGCGCCCCCCTCCACACGTCGTCCTGGCGTTCGCTGGAGCCGATATCGCGCCGCGTCTTCCTCTGTCGTCCCGGCGAAGGCCGGGACCCATACGCCGCAGCAGATGCTGTTGACGGGACTCGTCGTTCCGGCATCGCACAACTAGCAGGATTGCTGGTTATAGGTCCCGGCTTGCGCCGGGACGACGGCGAGTGTGCGGCGCGGCTGGTGCGTCACACGCCGGCATTCTCGCGACATAGTGGCAGGGGCATTACCGACGCTTGCGGACATGGATGTTGATGTCGAGGTCGATCGCGCTGACACAGGTCTGCTCGGTGCGGTGCGATCCGCCCTCGTGCCAGCGGCCCTTGCGCAAGCTGATCGCGCTGACCTGGGCAAGCCGCAGGCAGCGCCATTGCGGCAGCTTGCCCGAACTGCCGCCGGCGAACTGCCACGCCAGCACGACCTCTTCACCGCTCTTGTTGTGGCCGATGATATGCGGGCAGAGCTCGCGCGGCCGACCGTCATAGATGCAAACCACTTGCTGCTCGGTGAGGATCGCCTCGCGGAAGCGGGCGTAAGCTTTGCTAGGCATGGGACATCGGGCCATCTAGGATTGCTGCGGGCTCCTATCATATAAGGTGGGCCACCTGCCGTTGTTTCCCCGGATCCGCGCCGATGGCCAGAGCACGACACCGCCCGATCAACATGCCCGCGCCGTACCTGAGGCGGGTCTGGCTCGATCCCGGGCGCATTCCCAACCGCGATGCATATCCGTTCGTGTTGCCGCTGCTGCGCGATGAATTCGAACTCAGCTTCGACAAGGCGATCACCATCATCGTCGGCGAGAACGGCACCGGCAAATCGACGTTACTGGAAGGTATCGCCGTGATGGCCGGCTATGACGATGCCGGCGGCGGCAAGGGCTATCGGCCGATCGACCATGGTCGTGCGCTGGAGAAAATGGGCGGCTCGCTGGCGTCAGCGCTGCGCGCGAGCTGGTTGCCCAAGGTCACCAATGGCTGGTTCTTCCGCGCCGAAAGCTTCTTCTCGGTTGCACGATATCTCGACGAGGCAGCGCAGGACGTCGGCGCGTTGCCGCCGGACTTCCTGTCGCATTCCCACGGCGAGGGCTTTCTGCGTTTCTTCGAGGAGCGCTGCCAACGGCAGGGCATCTTCATTTTCGACGAGCCGGAATCCGCGCTGTCGCCGTCACGGCAGATCGAATTCCTCAAGCTGCTGCACCGGATGAACGGCACCGGCCACTGCCAGGTGATCATGGCGACGCATGCGCCGGTTCTGATGGCCTATCCCGACGCGACGCTGCTGCGGCTGAGCAAATACGGGCTCGAGCCGGTCAGGCTGCGGGAGACCGATCACTACCGGCTGATGCGGGAGTTCTGCGACGACCCGAAGGGGTTCGTCGAGGCGGCGATCGCGGATTGACGCCGATCCCGGCTGGCTTGCCTCCCGAGGAAGCCCGTCGGCGGCGACTTCGCTCTGGTGCAAGAAGCCGGCCCCCGATCTAGTCTAGAACCTCGAACCATAAACTGCGGCATGCGCCAGGCGGCGCATGACCGACGGACATCGGGAGAGACCAAGGATGAGATCGACGATCGCGAAGGTTGGCGTCGTGGTGGCGGCATTGGCCGTATTGGGGGCCGCCTGGGCCCATGGGCCGACCCGCCAGAAGGTGCGCGAATCTATCGAGATCGATGCGCCGCAGGCCAAGGTGTGGGCGGTGATCGGCAATTTCCAGGACATGAGCTGGCTTGCCGGTGTCGCCAAGACCGAGGGCGAGAAGGGCAACGAGATCGGCGCCACGCGGCGGCTGACACTGGCGCCCGGCATTACCATTGACGAGGAACTCTACAAATACGAGCCCGAGATGATGAGCTATTCGTACCGCATCACGGCTGTCGACGTGAAGGTGCTGCCGGTCACCAATTACTCCTCGACGCTGTCGGTGTCGCCGGCGCCCGGCGGCAAGGCGAAGCTGGAATGGGCCGGCGCGTTCTATCGCGGCTTTCCGAACAACGATCCGCCGCCGGAGCTGAACGACGAGGCCGCGGTGAAGGCGGTGAGCGAGCTCTACCGGGGCGGGCTGGCGGCGCTGAAGAAGAAGATCGAGAGCGGCAGCTGAGCGTGCGCGCGATCGCGCTGCTCGCCAGTCTCAGTGGTGCGCGGGCCGAGGAGGCCTTTGTCACCAACCAGCTCAGCGACGGTCTCACAATCGTCGATCTTTCGACCTCGAAGCCGGTCGCGACGATCGCGATCGGCGGCAAGCCGGCAGGCGTTGCCGTCAGCCATGACGGCCGCTTCGCCTATGTGACGAGCCCGGATGCCAAGGCGGTCACGGTGGTCGACGCGTCGGAGCGGAGGGTGGTCGGCCGGGTCGAGGTCGGCGGCGGGCCGCTCGGCATCGCGGTGGCACCCGACGGCGCAACCGTCTATGTCGCCGACTGGTACGCTGCCGCGGTGCGGGTGATCGATGCCGGGGAGCGGCGGGTCGTCGCCAGTCTTGCGGTCGGCGCTTCGCCGTCCGGACTTGCCGTGACGCCGGACGGGCGGCTGCTGCTCTCGGCGGATCGCGACGACGACAGCGTGTCGATCACAGACATTTCCGCGCACGAGCGGCGAGGGGTCGTGAAGGTTGGGACCCGTCCGTTCGGCGTCACCATCGATGCCGAAGGCAAGCGCGCCTACACCGCCAATGTCGGCTCCAACGACGTCTCGGTGATCGACATCTTAACCGCGCGCGAGATCGGCCGCGTCCATGTCGGCCTGCGCCCCTATGCCGTGGCGCTGGCGCAGGGCCGCGGTTTCGTCACCGACCAGTATGACGGCAAGGTCAGCGTGTTCGACCTTGCGACCTTGCAGCCCGTGAAGCGGATCGCGGTCGGCGACTACCCCGAGGGCATCGAGGCGACCGCCGACGGCAAGCGCATCATGGTCGCGAACTGGGAGAGCAACACACTCAGCGTGATCGATGCCGCCGAGCTGAAGGTGGTCGGCGAGGTGAAGGTCGGCGACGGCCCAAGGGCGTTCGGGACGTTTCTGAGGCGGACGGAGTAGCTGCGGCCGGTAGCCCACCTGAGCGAAGCGACATGCGGGCTCCTTCATCGCACACGCGCTGCGAGTTTCAGCGCGCGGTCTTCAGATAGGCAATGACGTCGGCGCGATCATGGGCGTCGGGCAGCCCCTTGAAGAACATCTTCGCACCGTGAACGTCACCGCGGGGATCGGCGAGGTAGGTATCGAGCGCCGCCGCGTCCCAGGGCGTCTTGTTGCCGCGCATGGCGTCCGAATAGTCGAATCCCTGGACCGACGCCGGCTGGCGGCCAACAACGTGCCACAGGCTCGGGCCGACCTTGTTCACGCCGACATCGAGCGAATGGCAGTTCACGCAAGTGCGCTGGAAGATGGCCTGGCCCGCGAACGGGTCACCGTCCATCGCCCGGACCGGCGCCGGAGATGTCGCGAGCAAGGCGGCGGCGAGCGCGACGCTGCCGACAGACCAGGCAGCGCCGAATTTCATTCCCATCATGAGAGGCTCCGGAAATGGATTGGATTGTAATCGGTGAGATGTCGGTCGATGTGCCGGCAGCCGCCCGGCATGGTGGCTAATGCCGCTCGGCTTCCGCCTCCTTCTCCAGCTCCATGATGTGGTCGCGCAGGACGTCGAATCGCGCTTCGGTCACATCGCTAAACAACGGGTCTTTGTGCGGGGACAGGGCGGACGCGATTTCGGCCCAGTCCTGCGCCGTCAATGCCTTGACCGCGGTCGGGAAGAAATCGCGGTCTTCCATCATGATGTGCCGCCGCTCGTGCGCCAGGAAATCGCGGATGATGGCGTCGACATTCTCGCGCGGAATTTCGGCCCCGGCGCGCACATTGGCGACGGCATGCGCGACGCGGTGCAGGCGATCGGAGCCCTTTTGATGCTCGCGCGCGAGATCGCCGATTCTCGCGGCAGCGACCGGATCGCGGAGCTGTAGCTTGGCGAAAATCAGATCTTCCTGCCGGTGATGATAGAGTTCTGTGTAGACCTCGAAATAGGCGATGACGCTGCCGATCACCTCATAGTCCGGCCGGCCGGCGTGATCGAAGATGTCCAGCTCGTGCTCAAGAACGGTAAGCAGCCGTTCGATATTGCGGTGTTCCCGGGACAGAATGTCGATGACCATGGCAGTGATCCACGCAGAAGATTGGATGAATCAGTAGACGAAAAGACCGTCCCGGACTTTGCGCTGGATCAAGGCGCCGCCGAATTTGCTTGACGGCTCAAGGTCGGGAATCGCCGCGAAGGCATCGGGGCGTCCGCTAACGGATTGGCTGCGGTGGGTGAAGTCGCGGCGGTGAGCAGGCGGGTTTGGCGCGCCGATGGATGCGATCTCTGCACATCCGGCGTGCTCTGGTGCTATAATGTCAGCTGAACCAGGGAAGTAGGGAGGATGCCATGCATCATACCTTGGTGCCCAGTGACCGGGTCGAGCACGTCTGCGTCTACGGGCGCGATGGCTCAAAACTCGGATCGATCGAGCGGCTGATGCTCGACAAGGTGAGCGGAACGGTGGCTTACGCCGTGATCAAGACCGGCGGCGTGCTCAGCAGTCACCACCATTATCCAGTTCGGTGGACTGCCTTGAAATTCGATCCCGCGCGCCAGGCCTTCGAGGCCGAGGTGACGCTGGACGATCTGCGCACCGGCCCGTCCGAGTTCGACGGCGACGAATTCGACTGGGGCGACCGCTCGCACGCCTACACGCACCCGAATTATTGGGCGGTGTAGCGCGCTGGTGAGTGGCGGTTGTTGTAGCCCGCATGAGCGAAGCGATATGCGGGACGGTCGTCGGCGGCTGCCAGAGCCCCCGGATGTCGCTTCGCTCATCCGGGCTACCGCTCTGATCCACGACGCATCGTCGTGGCCTAGTCAAAGGCAGACCCATGACCCAATTCAAACCCGTCGGCTGGCCTTCCGTGATACCGAGAATTGTCACGCGCGACCTCGCCGGCTTGGCCGGATTCCTGAGAGACGTTTTTGATGCGAAAGGCGAAGTCCGGTCCGGAGCGCCAACGGAAATGCGGATCGGAGACTCGATTATCCTGATCAGCGACGGTGGAGGCGTCCGCGAGGCCATGCCGGCCTTTCTCTATGTGTACGTTGAGAACACGGACGAGACCTATCGGCGGGCGATTGTAGCAGGAGCTGAATCGATCGAGATGCCTGCGGATACGCCTTATGGGGACAGACGAGCGACGGTGCGGGATTCCTGGGCAAACGTCTGGCAGATAGCCACGTACCGTGGGAACTGAGGCAGTGCGTAGGGCGGGTTAGCTAATTAGACATAGGCGTACCCGCCGCAGTTTTGCGAAGGGTCGGCGTATTACGCTTCGCCAGCCCACCCTGTACGAATTCATCCGGGCTACATGCTAGGGCGACCGCTCGCGATCGTAATCGCACCCGAACTATTGGGCGGTGGAGCGCGGAGGTGAGGGTGCCCGGACGTTGTAGTCCGCATGAGCGAAGCGACATGCGGGATCATCCGTTGTCGTTGATAAGAGGCCCCGGATGTCGCTCCGCTCCTCCGGGCTACTTGCTATGCAATCGCGGCGAGTCGCGCCCTGACCTCGTCGTAACTTGATCCTACGATGCCAAGCTTCGGATGATACCGCAGTCCAGAGACCTCTTTGTCCGCTGCAGCAAGAGCCGCGCTTGCGGCGTCCTTGGCCAAGTCGGTCAGCCCGCAAGCGCTCTGAATGAGGGCGCGGCTACCGCAGACGCGGAATGCAACTACTGGGAACAGCGGCGGTTGACGCCCGAACTCATCAAATGTCGCAAGCGCCGTCTCGTAGTGGTTGGAGAGTTCGCTCGTCGCGACAATCCACGCAAACTCAAGCCATGCCCAAGTCTGAACATTTGGCTTGGTACGCATCCTCTGGATCGCGCGCTCATAGTAAGCTAGGGCGCCCTCAACGTTCCCCGACGCTACAAGACAATCGGCTTTTGCGGAGAGCGCTTGTACGAAGCTGGTCGAATCGGGGTAGCGATCGATCACATAATCAAAAAGGTCTATCGCACCGGCGTGGTATTGAGGTCCGGTCTCCATCAATGTGTAACCTTGGACAAAGACATACTGCGGCCGATTTTGTTCCCGCGCTCTGTTCAAGCGGTGCCAAAATTCGGTCTGATCTTCTTGCGACCAGGACTGCCTGCGGAACCAGTCAACGCCCATTAAAAGACCAGCTAGAAGTGCTTCGACCTGCTTGGGGCGGGACAAACTCTTCTTAAACTACTCCGCCGCCTCGCTCGCTGAGCTCTTCCTCGGCTTGCTGTTCGCCTTCTTCAGCACCGGCGCCAGAAACTTGCCGGTGTAACTCCTCGGCGCCTTGACGATGTCCTCGGGCGGGCCCCAGGCGACGATCTCGCCGCCGCCGTCGCCGCCTTCGGGGCCGAGGTCGATCACCCAGTCGGCGGTCTTGATGACTTCGAGATTGTGCTCGATCACGACAACCGTGTTGCCCTGGGCGACCAGCTCGTGCAGCACCTCGAGCAGTTTTGCGACGTCGTGGAAGTGCAGGCCGGTGGTCGGCTCGTCCAGGATGTAGAGCGTGCGGCCGGTGGCTCGCTTTGACAGCTCCTTCGCCAGCTTGACGCGCTGGGCCTCGCCGCCGGACAGCGTGGTCGCCTGCTGGCCGACATGGATGTAGTCGAGACCGACGCGGTGCAGGGTCTGGAACGTCTCGCGCACCCGTGGCACCGCCTTGAAGAACTCGGCGGCTTCCTCGACCGTCATGTCCAGCACGTCGGCGATGCTCTTGCCCTTGAACAGCACCTCCAGCGTCTCGCGGTTGTAGCGCTTACCCTTGCAGGTGTCGCAGGTGACGTAGACGTCGGGCAGGAAGTGCATCTCGATCTTGATGACGCCGTCGCCCTGGCAGGCCTCGCAGCGGCCGCCCTTGACGTTGAAGGAGAAGCGCCCGGGCTCGTAGCCGCGCGCCTTCGCCTCGGGCAGGCCGGCGAACCATTCGCGGATTGGCGTGAAGGCGCCGGTATAGGTCGCGGGGTTCGAGCGCGGGGTGCGGCCGATCGGCGACTGGTCGATGTCGATGATCTTGTCGATGTGCTCGAGGCCCTCGATGCGGTCGTGCGGGGCCGCGCCTTCGCTGGCGTTGTTCAGCTTGCGCGCGATCGACTTGTAGAGCGTGTCGATCAGCAAGGTCGACTTGCCGCCGCCGGAGACGCCGGTGACACAGGTGAACAGGCCGAGCGGGATCTCGGCCGAGACGTTCTTCAGATTGTTGCCGCGGGCGTTGATGACCTTGATGGTGCGCCGGTGGTTCGGCGGCCGCCGGTCGGGCACGGGAACCGAAAGCTCGCCGGTGAGGTACTTGCCGGTCAGCGATTTCGGGTTGCGCATGATCTGGTCGGGCGTGCCTTCGGCGACGATGTGGCCGCCATGCATGCCGGCGCCGGGTCCGATATCGAGCACATAGTCGGCGAGCCGGATGGCGTCCTCGTCATGCTCGACCACGACCACGGTGTTGCCGAGGTCGCGAAGCCGCTTCAGCGTGTCGAGCAGGCGGGCATTGTCGCGCTGGTGCAGGCCGATCGACGGCTCGTCCAGCACGTAGAGCACGCCGGTCAGGCCCGAGCCGATCTGCGAGGCCAGGCGGATGCGCTGGCTCTCGCCGCCGGACAGCGTGCCTGACGAACGCGACAGCGTCAGATAGTTCAGGCCGACGTCGAGCAGGAAGGTCAGGCGCTCGCGGATCTCTTTCAGGATGCGCGTCGCGATCTCGTTCTGCTGCGCATTCAGCGCTTCCGGCACGGTCTCGAACCATTCGCCGGCGCGCCTGACCGAGAGCTCGGAGATCTCGCCGATGTGCTTGCCGCCGATCTTGACGCACAGCGCCTCCGGCTTCAGCCGATAGCCGTTGCAGCCGGCGCAGGGCACGTCGGAGAAATACTTGCCGAGCTCCTCGCGCGCCCATTCGCTCTCGGTTTCGCGGTAGCGGCGGTTGATGTTGGTGACGACGCCCTCGAAGGGCTTCTTGGTGTCGTAGGAGCGGACGCCGTCCTCATAGGAGAACTTGATCTCGTCGTCGCCGGAGCCGTGCAGCAGCGCGGCCTGCACCTTCTTGGTCAGGTCCTTCCACTTGGTGTCGAGCGTGAACTTGTAGTGCTTGCCGAGCGCGGTCAGGGTCTGGATGTAATAGGGCGAGGACGATTTCGCCCACGGCGCGATCGCGCCCTTGCGCAAGGTCAGCTCCTTGTCGGGGATGACCAGGTCCTCGTCGATATGCTGCTCGACGCCGAGGCCGCCGCACGCCGGGCAGGCGCCATAGGGGTTGTTGAACGAAAAGAGCCTGGGCTCGATCTCCGGGATCGTGAAGCCGGACACCGGGCAAGCGAACTTCTCCGAGAACAGGATGCGCTCGGGCCCGCTCTTGTCGTGGATTTTTGCGGTCTTCTTCTTGTCCTCAGCCGGTGCCGCCGCCGGCGCGTCGGCGTATTCGATCACGGCGAGGCCCTCGGCGAGCTTCAGCGCGGTCTCAAAACTTTCGGCGAGGCGCTGGGAGAGGTCGGGGCGCACCACGATGCGGTCGACCACGACGTCGATGTCGTGCGGGAATTTCTTGTCGAGCGCGGGCGCCTCGGACAGCTCATGGAAGGTGCCGTCGATCTTGACGCGCTGAAAACCCTTCTTGAGGTACTCGGCGAGCTCCTTCTTGTACTCGCCCTTGCGGCCGCGCACGACCGGCGCCAGCAGATAGAGGCGGGTGCCTTCCGGCAGCGCCAGCACGCGGTCGACCATCTGCGAGACGATCTGGCTCTCGATCGGCAGCCCCGTGGCCGGCGAATAGGGCACGCCGACGCGCGCCCACAACAGGCGCATATAGTCGTAGATCTCGGTGACGGTGCCGACGGTGGAGCGCGGGTTCTTCGACGTGGTCTTCTGCTCGATCGAGATCGCCGGCGACAGGCCGTCGATCTGGTCGACATCCGGCTTCTGCATCATCTCGAGGAACTGGCGCGCATAGGCCGACAGCGACTCGACGTAGCGGCGCTGGCCCTCGGCATAGATGGTGTCGAATGCGAGCGACGACTTGCCGGAGCCGGACAGGCCGGTGAACACCACGAGCTTGTCGCGCGGAATCTCGACGTCGATGTTCTTCAGATTGTGTTCGCGCGCGCCGCGGATCGTGATGGCGCGCGATGAGGAGCCGGCGGTCTGTTGGCGCTTCGCCTTGAGCACTTCATCCATAGCGACATTTCCGGGCGCATGATCGGGCGCCTTTTGGGCGCGCATCGCCGGTGCTGCCGGGACCTTGCGCCGATGGGTGAGAAGACTGGAACGTAGGAAGAACGGCGGCAGATTTCCAGTGCTGAGTTGAGACCATCAACGGATAGTTTGCCTGATGGCAGCAGCCGTCAGCAGGACGGGTTCCCAGACGCAAAAAGGCCGGCGCGAGGCCGGCCTTTCCGAGATCGGATGATTGCTTGAATCCAGTACTCTGCTCAGTACTTGGCGACGATCGGGCCGCCGAAGTGATAGTTCACGCCGAACTGGACGCTGTGCAGATTGAGGTCGGGGGAAGGCACGCCGAAGTAGGTCTCGCTGCCGAGGCTGCGATACAGATACTCGCCCTTGACCGACCACTGCGGCGCGATGAACGCCTCGATGCCGGCGCCGACGGTCCAGCCGGAGTGGAAGTTGCTCTGCGAAGCGGTCACGCCGAGCGCGCTGACGCTGATCTTGTTGTCGACCCAGGCGTAGCCGCCGGTGCCGTAGAACAGCACCTTGTCGACGGCGAAGCCGATGCGGCCGCGCACGGTGCCGAGCGCGTCGACCTTGCTCTTCACGGTGACGCCGAGCGTGCTGGCCGAAGCGTCGACGTCAGCCCACGCGCCGTCGGCCTCGAGGCCGTACACGATGTTGCTGGTCTGCCAGTTGTAGCCGATGGTGCCGCCGGCGAAGCCGCCTTCCATCTTCGGATTGCCGGACTCCTCGCTGGCATAGCCACCGAAGCCGCCGATGTAGAAGCCGGTCCAGTTGTAGATCGCGGCCGGCGGCGGAGCCTTCACGTAAGGCGCGCGGGCTGCCATATCGGCGGCCATTGCCGGTGCAATTGCGCTGAGGGCAAACATGCCGGCCGATGCCAGCAAAACATTCCTGATTTTCAAGTCCCAGTCCCATTTTCTTGTTGTCCCTTCAAACATTGAAGGGAACGTCACAGCAGTGTCGTGTGACGATCAGGTGTTTCTACATAGAAATCTTGGAAGTTGTGTATCCGTGAAACCACAATGCACGGAAAATGGCCCGCGCGAGGCGTGCGCTTGCTCGCAGGAAAAAAGCCGGCGCAAGGCCGGCTCTTGTGTTCGCTGTGCGGGTGCGGCGCGCGACTGCCGGTAGCTCAGTATTTCGCTGATACGACCGGGCTCGGCGCGTTGAAGTGGTAATTGATGCCGAGCTTGACGGTGTGGAACGTGTCCTTCCATTCCGAGCGATCGTTGATCGCGGGCGTGTACTGGATCGGCGCGACCTTGCCGAGATCGATGTACTGGTCCGGCGCGCTCGGCTGCGCAACAAGGCGGCCACGCAAACAAAAAGGCCGGCGCGAAGCCGGCCTTTCGTCTGGATCAAATCCGTGTCGCGCGATCAGTAGCGCGGAACCACCGGGCCACCCCACTTGTAGTTCACGCGGACGGTGACG
Organism: Bradyrhizobium sp. USDA3010; assembly: GCF_056429065.1. Classification (NCBI taxonomy): domain Bacteria; kingdom Pseudomonadati; phylum Pseudomonadota; class Alphaproteobacteria; order Hyphomicrobiales; family Nitrobacteraceae; genus Bradyrhizobium; species Bradyrhizobium sp. USDA3010. The sequence goes on along the minus strand of NZ_JBWJZD010000018.1, from coordinate 81,385 downwards.
AGGTCGACGTCCTGGCGATCGCGGATGCTGCTGAACAGCGCGCCGGTCGGGGTGGTGAGGTTGTAGGTCTTGTCTTGCATGAACAGGTGGTCGTACTCGACACCAGCAGTCCAGTTCGGCGCGAAGCCGACTTCGATGCCGGCGCCGATGGTGCCGCCCCAGCGGGTGTCGCTCGCGCTGCCGGCGAGGACGCCGGTCGGCGTGAAGTAGGTGTTGAAGCGGTTGTCTGTCAGCGCCGCACCGCCCTTGGCGTAGAGCAGCACGTTGTTGACGGCGTAGCCGATCTGGCCGGTGAACAGTCCGAACGCGTCGATCTTGCTCTGGTTGGTGAACAGGCCCGGGAAGATCGCGCTGTTATTGCTGCCCTTCAGGTCAGCCCAGTCGCCCTGCGCTTCGAGGCCGAACACCCAGGTGCCCGACTGCCAGCGATAGCCGATCTGGCCACCGGCAACGCCGCCGGTCGCATCATGGCAACCATCCGAGCCGAGCAGGATGCCGCCCGGGACCTGGTCCCAGCAATTGTGGCTCGAGCCCCAGCCGCCGTTGGCGCCGATGTAGAAGCCGCTCCAGTCATAGACGGCGGCAATCATCGGCGGCGGCGCCTTGGTGTAGGGGCGCGCGGCGAGATCGGCGGCCGCGGCCGGCGCAGCGAACGCAATCAGGGCAACCGTAGCGAGCAAAAACTTCTTCATAATCAAACCCCAGCTTCCCAATCGGCTTCCAACGGTCCCGAAGCGCGATCTCAGACGCGAGCGCCCGTCTGATGGCTGTACCTATACCCCGATTCAACCGGAAGCGCCGTCTCCCAAATGCAACACTCGCGGAAGAAGCGTCGACAATGTAAGGCATTGATTTAACTTGCATTTTAGCGAGGCGACGGAGCCCGCTGGTGACCAAGACCGAAATCGGCGGCCGCGCCATCGCCATCGGCCGCTTCTACGGCTGGTTGTGGCGAACAAAACTGGAACAGTGTCGGCTGTGGTGCTATATCTCGATAATCGTGGATAACCGCGCGACGGCGAGGGCAACGAGCCGGCAGCGGCCGTATAGGTCATTCGCGACGCCTGCAAGTAAGTGGCGATGGTTGAGAGTGGCGGCCGATGTCCGGCGCCCGGTTTTCGAGTGGAGATGATGCGATGGCAGGAAGCGTGAACAAGGTGATCCTGGTTGGAAACCTCGGCAAGGATCCGGAAATCCGGCGGACTCAGGACGGCCGTCCGATCGCCAATCTTTCCATCGCCACCTCGGAAACCTGGCGCGACAAGGGCACCGGCGAGCGCAAGGAAAAGACCGAGTGGCACCGCGTCGTGATCTTCAACGAAGGCCTCTGCAAGGTCGCCGAGCAATATCTGAAGAAGGGCGCCAAGGTGTACATCGAAGGTCAGTTGCAGACCCGCAAATGGACCGACCAGAGCGGCGTCGAGAAGTACTCGACCGAGGTCGTGCTGCAGGGCTTCAACTCCAACCTCACCATGCTCGACGGGCGGAGCGGCGGAGGCGGCAGCTTCGCCGATGATGGCGGCGGCAGCGATTTCGGCTCGTCCGGTCCGGTCAGCTCGGCGCCGCGCCGTGCGGTCGCCGCCGGCGGCGGCAGCCGCAACAGCGACATGGACGACGACATCCCGTTCTGACCGCAGGTCGCGGTTTCCGCGATCCCGTCAGACGCCGTTCCGTGAAGATTCATTTCCCGGAGCGGCGGTTTGACACGCGAGGGTAAGTCCTTGTGTGGATTATGAGGATAGCCTCATATCAGGCTGATAATATTTAACTAACATCAAGTAGATCGCGCAAGTTCCCTAGACTTTGACACAGGCCAATGTGAATGATATTTACATCGGCCTGCGGCGAGCGACGTCTGGCCGTGGCTTCACTCGAGGGCTGTCATCATGAGCCTCGCGCCATTGCTTGACGCTGCGCCTGCGATCCCGCTCCATGCCTTTGCCGCGATGGCGGCCTTCGTGCTCGGCTCCATCCAGCTCGCCGCACCGAAGGGCACGCTGCCGCACCGGACGCTGGGCTGGATCTGGGTGATCCTGATGCTGGTGGTCGCCGGGAGCTCGTTCTGGATCCATCAGATCCAGCTGGTGGGCCCGTGGAGCCCGATCCACCTGTTGTCGATCTTCTCGCTGATCATGCTGGTGCTCGGCGTGACGACCGCGCGGAGCCACAACGTTCGCCGCCACAAGTTCACGATGATCGGCATTTTCTTCGGCGCGCTGGTGATTGCCGGCCTGTTCACCTTCATGCCCGGGCGGATCATGCACGCGGTGGTGTTCGGGCACTGAGGGAAGCGAAATCGCGAAGGGCAAAACCCGCGTTCCATTCGCAATTCGCCGCTCACAATTCGCTTCCCGGGCCAGGCCGCGACCGAAGCCGCAAACAAACCCGTAAGTGCATGAAAAAACGAAGGGAAAAACGGCTTGCCGGAGCCGCGCAAGGGTGGTTATCACGCCTCCGATGGTCTATATGATTCCCCAGCAGAACTGACCGGATTTCCCCTTTGTCCGAACCCGAAGACGACAAGCCCGGCGAGCCGCCGGTGCCCTCAGATATTCGTCCCGTTTCCATTCTCGACGAGATGAAGAAGTCCTACCTCGATTACGCGATGAGCGTGATCGTGTCGCGTGCGTTGCCCGATGCGCGCGACGGGCTCAAGCCGGTGCACCGGCGCATCCTCTATTCGATGCATGAGCAGGGACACACGCCGGACAAGAAATACGTCAAGTCCGCGCGCGTCGTCGGCGACGTGATCGGTAAATATCATCCGCATGGCGACCAGTCGATTTACGACGCGATGGTCCGCATGGCGCAGGACTTCTCGCTGCGGGTGCCGCTGATCGACGGCCAGGGCAATTTCGGCTCGGTCGACGGCGATCCGCCGGCGGCCTATCGATATACCGAGGCACGGCTGACCAAGGCAGCGCTTGCCGTTCTGGCCGACATCGACATGGAGACCGTCGATTTCCAGCCCAACTACGACAACTCGGAGAAGGAGCCGTCGGTTCTGCCGGCCCGGTTCCCGAACCTCCTGGTCAATGGCGCCGGCGGCATCGCCGTCGGCATGGCGACCAACATCCCGCCACACAATCTCGGCGAGGTCGTCGACGCCTGCGTGGCGCTGATCGACAATCCGGCGCTCACGATCGACGAGTTGATCGACATCATTCCCGGACCGGACTTCCCGACCGGCGGCGTCATCCTGGGCCGCCAGGGCATCCGCTCGGCCTACCATCTCGGCCGCGGCTCGATCGTGATGCGCGGCAAGGTGGCGATCGACACCATCAGGAAAGATCGCGAAGCGATCATCATCACCGAGATTCCCTATCAGGTGAACAAGGCGACGATGGTCGAGCGCATCGCCGATCTCGTGAAAGAGAAGAAGATCGAGGGCATCGGCGACCTGCGCGACGAGTCCGATCGTGACGGCTATCGCGTCGTCATCGAGCTGAAGCGCGAAGCGGTGCCCGACGTGGTGCTGAACCAGCTCTACCGGTTCACCCCGCTGCAGACGAATTTCCCGGCCAACATCCTGGCGCTGGATTCCGGCCGTCCGCAGACCATGAATCTGAAGGACCTGCTCACCATCTTCGTCGCGTTCCGCGAGCAGGTGGTGACCCGGCGAACCAAGTTCCTGCTCGGCAAGGCCCGTGATCGCGCCCACATTTTGGTCGGCCTTGCGATCGCGGTCGCCAACATCGATGAGATGATCCGTGTCATCCGAACCTCGCCCGATCCGAACACCGCGCGCGAGGCCCTGATGTCGCGCGACTGGCCGGCACGCGACGTCGAGGCGATGATCACGCTGATCGACGATCCCCGGCATCGCATCAACGATGACGGCACGCTCCGGCTGTCGATGGAGCAGGCGAGAGCGATCCTCGATCTCCGGCTGCAGCGCCTGACCGCACTGGGGCGGGACGAAATTTCCGAGGAGCTCGACAAGCTCGCGGCCGAGATCGCCGACTATCTCGACATCCTGCGCTCGCGTGCGCGCGTGCAGGGCATCGTCAAGACCGAGCTCGCCGAGGTGAAGCAGCAGTTCGCCACCCCGCGCAAGACCGTGATCATCGAGCAGGAAGGCGAGGTCGAGGACGAGGACCTGATCCAGCGCGAGGACATGGTCGTCACCGTGTCGCATGCGGGCTACGTCAAGCGCGTGCCGCTGTCGACCTACCGGGCACAGCGCCGCGGCGGCAAGGGCCGCGCCGGCATGCAGACCCGCGACGAGGATTTCGTCTCGCGGCTGTTCGTGGCCTCGACCCACACGCCGGTGCTGTTCTTCTCATCGCGCGGCCAGGTCTACAAGGAGAAGGTCTGGCGGCTGCCGATGGCAGCGCCAAACGCGCGCGGCAAGGCGCTGATCAACATCCTGCCGCTGGAGCAGGGCGAGCGCATCACCACGATCATGCCGCTGCCGGAGGATGAATCCTCCTGGGGCAATCTCGACGTGATGTTCGCGACCACCAGCGGCACCGTTCGCCGCAACAAGCTCTCCGATTTCGTCGACGTCCGCCGTTCCGGCATCATCGCCATGAAGCTCGGCGAGGGTGAGGCGATCGTCGACGTGCAGATCTGCACCGAGCGTGACGACGTGCTGCTGACCGCCGCCGGCGGGCAGTGCATCCGCTTCCCGGTCACCGATGTGCGCGTCTTCACCGGCCGTACCTCGATGGGCGTGCGCGGTATCGCGCTGGCCGAGGCCGACAAGCTGATCTCGCTGGCGATCCTGCGCCATGTCGAGACCACATCGGACGAGCGCTCAGCCTACCTGAAGATGCGCCGTGCGGTGGCCGGCGAGGCCGCAAGCGAAGAGCCGGCGGATGCCGAGGGCGAGGAGACGACGAACGCGATCCAGCTGTCGCAGGAGCGCTACGCCGAGCTGTCGGCGGCCGAGCAGGTGGTGCTGACCGTCTCCGTGAACGGCTTCGGCAAGCGGACCTCGTCCTACGAGTACCGCACCACCGGCCGCGGCGGCAAAGGCATCGTCGCGATGAGCGTCAACAACCGCAACGGCAATCTGGTGGCGTCGTTCCCGGTCGAGGACGCCGACCAGATCATGCTGGTCACCGACAAGGGGCAGCTGATCCGCTGCCCGGTGGCCGACATCCGCGTCGCCGGCCGCTCGACCCAGGGCGTGATCGTGTTCGATACCGCCGAGGACGAGCATGTCGTCTCGGTCGAGCACATTCCGGAGGAAGAGAACGGCGCGAACGGGAACGGCGAGTAGGGTCGTTCTCGGGCGTGGTTCGTTGCATGCGGCTCGAGGTTGGGGCCACGCCAGGTTGGCTGGGGCCCCGCCAGGTCGATTGATGCCCGATTGCTCGGGCGCGCAGGGCCGCGCCCGTGGGTCGTTGCGGCGGGCTTCGAGAACTTGCGTCTCTGTTCGAGGGGCGACCCGCTCAGGGCGCCTGGGGGGCAGATAGCATTGTGAACAGAACGCTATCGCCGTCCCGTTGCGCTGTTTCGCGTGACGTCGCGTGGCCGTGCACGAGCTCCAAACCGCCTTCGGAAACATGCCATTTCCAGCGGGTGGGCTCTTTCTGCGCACTCACGATAACCTCGAGAAGGCGAACACGGATTTGTTTGGCCATCTTGCCGACATGCGTCTTGGTTGGCATTTGCCGATGCGCCCAATTGGCTGCGCAGGAGTTACTTCTTCTTCCTCGGCGGGGGAGGATTGATCTCGGCGATCTTGCGCAAGCAATCGGCTTCGGTGTCATGCGGGCCGGTCACGAATGTTCCGCTGACTTTTGTGGAATACCAACCGGAAATCACGCCGAGGCGCACGGACTCTTCAGTCTTGACGTGACGAGGCGAGAGATTTTGCATGAAGGTCTTTCGGTGAGTGCGTTCGAACCTGTCTCGAACGTACGGAGGAGGCTTTCAACCATCCGACTCGAACATTCGTCGGGTTCGCCTCGCGCTGACAAGCCGCGCCAGCCGGCAAGCGTCGTCGTTCCTGCGCGCGATTGCAGCAAATAGCCAGCACTTTCTCGCGCGATACGGGTATTTGTCCGATCAGGCAGATCGTACCTTGTATTCGACAGCATCGTCGCCATGTCGGGAGGACAAACAGGAACGTATTTCGAATGAAGCTTCGCGTCGGATTCGAAATGCACTACGAGTTCCCCCAGCCGACGCCCATGATCATGGTGCTCGGCACGCATTTCACGCGCGCGTCCGACATCATCGTCCCCGACCACCTGACCACCACCCCCGCGGTGCCGATCACGCCGTATCGCGACGGATTCGGCAATTGGTGCAGCCGTATCGTTGCGCCGGCCGGTCCGATGCGGCTGGCCGCCGATGGCGTCGTGCGCGACAGCGGCGAGCCTGATCCGGTGTTTGCTTCGGCCGGCCAGCACGCGGTCGAGGACCTGCCGGCGGACACGCTGGTCTATCTGCTGGGCAGCCGCTATTGCGAGACCGACCGGCTTTCGGAAATCGCATGGAAGCTGTTCGAGGGCACGCCGCCGGGCTGGCCGCGGGTCCAGGCCATTTGCGACTTCGTCCATCGCCACATCGCTTTCGGCTACGAGCACGCCCGCGCCACCAAGACGGCGCGGGAGGTCTTCGACGAAGGCAAGGGCGTGTGCCGCGACTACGCGCATCTCGCCATTACCTTCTGTCGCTGCATGAACATTCCGGCGCGCTATTGCACCGGCTATCTCAGCGATATCGGCACCCCGCTGCCTTGGGCCGCTGGAGATTTCGCCGGCTGGTTCGAGGCCTATATCGGAGGCCGCTGGCATATGTTCGATCCGCGCAACAACGTGCCGAGGATCGGCCGGGTTCTGATCGCACAGGGACGGGATGCCTCCGACGTTCCGATCACCCAGACCTTTGGGCCAAACACGCTGATTTCGTTCAAGGTCTGGACCGACGAGGCCGCTTCATGACGGATGATCCCCAAGCCCTCAGTTCGGACGAGTTCGCCTCCCTGGTCGAGGTCGGCAAGGGCGAAGCCCAACGGGAGATTCCCCAATTGCACGGGGAGCGCCTTGTCGGTCTCGGCTACGCGGTCAGACGGCTCGGAGAACTCGGCCTGACGGCATCCGGCGTTCGTCGTCTCGCAGTCGGCAAATAAACCGCCGAGGCCCTCGGATATCCGTGTCCGACTTGGGGGGCCCGGATTGTGCTCCGCTCCATGCGGGCTACGTGAGCCGCTCGATCAAATCTCGATCTCCGTGCCGAACTCCACCACCTGACCGGTCGGCACGCCGAAGAACGCCGCCGACCGCTCGGCGTTGCGTTGCAGGAAGGCGAACAGCGATTCACGCCACACCCACATGCCCGGAACGTCCTCGCGCGGGATGATGGTTTCTCGGCCGATATAGTAGGTCACGTCGGAGAGATCGATGCCGGGCAGCTTGCCCTGCCGGCAGGCGAGCTGCAGCCCTTCGTAGATCGTCGGGTACTGCATGAAGCCGTAATGCAGGATGATCCGGGTGATGCCCGGGCTGATCTCGTTGACGTCGGCGCGTTCCTCGTCGGGAATCCGCGGCCGCTCCTCGATCTGCACGGTGACCAACAGCACGCGCTGATGCAGCACGTGATTGTGCTTGACGAACTGGGTCAGTGCGAGCGGCACCCCGTTGGGGGCCGAGGCCAGGAACACGGCGGTGCCGGGCAGGCGGGCGCTGCACTTGTTGACCGCGGTCTCGATCAGATCCTCTTCGGGCTGCCGCAGCTTGCCGCGCGCCCTTTCGACCAGCTTGACGCCGCCGCGCCAGGTCATCATCAGGAACGCCACCGCAGCGGCAAGCAGCAGCGGGAACCAGCCGCCTTCGAACAGCTTTTCGGTGTTCGCCGCGAAGAAGATCGCGTCGATGATGAAGAAGAAGCCGTTCACCGCGATCACGATGATTGGCGAATAGCCCCACTGGATCGCGACCAGCGCCGCAAGCAGCGTGGTGATCGCCATCAACAGCGACACGGCGATGCCGTAGGCGCCGGCGAGCGCGTCCGAGGTGCCGAAGGCAAGCACGGCGCCGAGCGTCGCCGCCGCGAGCAGCCAGTTCACCAGCGGCACGTAGATCTGCCCGATCGCGTCGCTGGTGGTGTGCTGGATGTGCATGCGCGGCAGGAAGCCGAGCTGGATCGACTGCTGGGTCAGCGAGAACACACCCGAGATGATGGCCTGCGAGGCGATCACGGTGGCGACGGTCGCGAGCAGAACAAGCGGGTAATGCGCCCAGTCGGGCGAGAGCTGGAAGAACGGATTTTCGATCGCGGTCGGGTCGGTGATCAGCAGCCCGGCCTGGCCGAAATAGTTCAGCACCAGCGCGGGCAGGCAGATGGCGAACCAGGCGAGCCGGATCGGAAAGCGGCCGAAATGCCCCATGTCGGCATACATCGCCTCACCGCCGGTAACCGCGAGGAACGCGGCGCCGAGGATCGCGAAACTGACGTGAAAATCCTGATGGATCAGGAAATCGAACGCATAGAACGGGCTCAGTGCGACCAGCACGCCCGGCGCCTTGACGATGCCGTGAACGCCGAGGGCTGCGAGCACGGCGAACCAGAACAGCATCACCGGGCCGAAGATCTTGCCGATGAATCCCGTGCCCTGCTTCTGCATGAAGAACAGGCCGATCAAGATCACGACGGTGAGCGGCACCACCGCCGGCGACAGCGAGGGCGCGTCGACCTTCAGGCCTTCGATCGCCGACAGCACGGAAATGGCCGGCGTGATTGCGCCGTCGCCATAGAGCAGGGCGGCGCCGACCAGACCGACGACCAGCAGATGGGCGCGCCAGGTGCCGGGCGCTGCGTTGCGAGCCGAGAGCAGCGCCAGCAGCGCGACGATGCCGCCTTCACCGCGGTTGTCCGCGCGCAGGATCAGCATGGCGTATTTGACTGAAATGATGAGGATCAGCGCCCACAGGATCAGCGAGACTACGCCGAGCACGGCGCTCTCGGTGAGCGGACCGCCATGGGTGGCGGCCTTGGCGGCTTCCTTCAGGGCGTAGAGGGGGCTGGTGCCGATGTCGCCATAGACGACACCTAGGGCACCGAGCGTGACGGCAAACGGAATCGGACTGCTTGGAGGATGGCCAGAAGAAACGATGGCGGGCGTACTGGTCACGGCAATCCCCCGATGGCTTGCGCCCGCCGGGTCATCCGGTCGGGCGCCTTAGACGATAGTCTGCGACGGGACGTCGCAAATTACCATTGGGTTTTGTGTGACGGCCGGAAGTGACGCCTTGACGGGTCAGAAGTGACTACGGGGTGCGGTCGGCGGTGACGAGGCGGGCTTCGCGAACCACTGTCTTGTTGCCGGCGCTGCGCAGGCAGGAGGCCTCAAAATTCGGCCAGGCCTGCTGCGAGCAGTCCTTGCCGACCGGGTGGATGTCGAGACGGTCGCTCTTGGCCAGCGGCTGCGGGGTGGAGGCTGCGACCTGCGGCGCAAAGCCCGGCAGAACGGTGAGCGCGGCGGCAATGAACGCGGCAACGGCGATGGCGGAAAGTGCCTTGATCATGACGGTCCCCATATGATCGGGCCCCCCGGGCCCGTCGTTTCGTTGTCCAATGTCTACCGGCCGCACGTTTCCTGGTGTCTTCGCCAGGGTGGAAAATGGTTTCATCGCCGGCCGGTTTTGTTTCGTCCGCCAGCGGCCGACGAAACATTCACCCACGTAGACGCTGGCATCCCAGGACTCGTTCACTGGACGAGGAGAGATTTATTTCGCGCAACCGGCGGAACCCGGGCGGCTTGCCGGGGAGAGCCGGGCGGGTTAGGAGGGACCATGTCCCGTATTGCGCTCTATCCCGGCTCCTTCGATCCCGTCACCAACGGCCATCTGGACGTGGTCCGGCAGGCGGTCGGCCTGTGCGACCGCCTGGTGGTCGCCGTCGCCATCCATGCCGGCAAAAAGCCGCTGTTCTCGACCGAGGAACGGCTGGACATGCTGCGCGAGGTGTGCGGCCCGATCGCCCAGCAGGCGGGCTGTGCCTTCGATTGCACCACCTATGACAATCTGACGGTGACGGCGGCGCGCAAGCTCGGCGCGACCATCATGATTCGCGGCCTGCGCGATGGCACCGATCTCGACTACGAGATGCAGCTCGCCGGCATGAACGAGGCGATGGCGCCCGAGGTGCATACCGTGTTCGTTCCGGCGTCGGTCGCGGTCCGCCCGATCACCGCCACACTGGTGCGCCAAATCGCCCAGATGGGCGGCGACTTCTCTGCATTCGTGCCGTCATCAGTCGCCGCTAGCCTGAAGGCCAAGTTCGCCGGCTGATGCCGGCGGCCTGCCACACCCAGAACATCAAAGGTCCGGAGTTTCCATGATCCGCATTCTTGCATTCGTTGCCGCGCTGCTCTGCGTCGTGCCTGCTGTCGCGCAGCCGCTGCCTGCCAATCTCGACAAGGCCAATGCGATCGTGATCGACACCACCAAGGGCCGCATCGTCATCAAGCTGCGCACCGACATCGCGCCCCAGCACGCCGAGCGCATCAAGCAGCTGGCGCGCGAGGGCTTCTACAACAACGTGCCGTTCCATCGCGTGATGGATGGCTTCATGGCGCAGACCGGCGACGGTCAGAACTTCAACGGCACCGGCGGCTCGAAATATCCGAACCTGAAGCAGGAATTCTCGCAGGTCCCGTTCAAGCGCGGCATCGTCGGCATGGCCCGGCGCGGCGACTCTGTCGACAGCGCCAATTCGCAGTTCTTCATCATGTTCGCCGACGGATCGAGCCTTAATGGCCAGTACACCGTGGTCGGCGAGGTGGTGTCGGGCATGGACGTGGTCGACAAGCTGAAGAAGGCTCCCGCGGGCTCTCCCGGCGGCGCCGTCACCGATCCCGACAAGATGGTGAAGGTGCAGGTCGCATCCGACGTCAAGTGATCGGCGATGGCGGCGCGCAGCAAACCATTTGCCTGGTTCGCCGCGCCGCTGGTGCTGTGGCTCGCGCTGACCGGATCGGTGGCGGCCGAGCCCGAGCAACTCAATACGATCAAGGACGTTGTTCTGGCGATCCATCGCTGCTGGCGGCCGCCGCCGGCGGACAAGGCCGGCCCGATCGACATTACCGTCATTGTCAGCTTCAACCGCGAGGGCGCGATCCTCGGGCATCCCAGGATCAGCTATGAATCGCAGGAGGCGACCGACAACGACCGGATCGCGTACCGGGTCGCGGTGATGGAGGCGTTGCAACGTTGCACGCCGATGCCATTTACCGAGAGCCTGGGCGGCGCGGTTGCGGGCCGCCCATTCGCAATCCCGTTCAGGAACAAGAAATATCCACCCCGAAGCCAGGAGAAGCGAGCATGGCTGCTACCGAAAATACTCTGATCCTCGAAACCACGCAGGGCCCGGTCACGATCGAGATGCGCCCGGATCTCGCACCCGGTCACGTCGCGCGGATCAAGGAGCTGGTGCGCGAAGGCTTCTACGACGGCATCGTGTTCCACCGCGTGATCGACGGCTTCATGGCGCAGACCGGTTGCCCGCAGGGCACCGGCATGGGCGGCTCCGGCAAGAAGCTGAAGGCCGAGTTCAACAAGGAGCCGCATGTCCGCGGCACCGCCTCGATGGCCCGCGCCGCCAATCCGGATTCCGGCGACAGCCAGTTCTTCATCTGCTTCGACGACGCCTCGTTCCTCAACGGCCAATACACGGTCTGGGGCAAGGTCACCGAGGGCATGGAGAACGTCGACAAGATCAAGCGCGGCGAGCCGGTGAAGGATCCGGACAAGATCGTGAAGGCGCGCATGGCCGCCGACGCGGCTTGAGCTGAACACTTCGTCGTTCCGGGGCGTGGCGAAAGCGACGTACCCGGAATGACAACGTTGAAGTTGCAATCGCGCCATGCGCACCGATCTCTTCGATTTCGAACTGCCGCCCCAAAGCATCGCGCTTCGCCCCGCGAGCCCACGCGATTCCGCGCGGATGCTGGTGGTGCATCCGGACGCTGTGCTGCGCGACGCCACGATTGCCGACCTGCCGCATTGGCTGGAGGCGGGCGATCAGATCGTCGTCAACGACACCAAGGTGATCGCGGCCCAGCTCAAGGGCCGCCGGATCGGGCGCGAGACCGAGCCGAAGATCGAGGCGACCCTGATCAAGCGGCTTGACGGCTCGCGCTGGCAGGCGCTGGTGAAGCCGGCGAAGAAGCTTGTACCCGGTGACACCATCCGCTTCGGCAATGAAGGCAAGGTCTGCCTGCTCGGCAATCTCGATGCAGAGGTCGAGGCCAAGGGGCAGGAGGGCGAGGTGACGCTGTCATTCTCGTTCCATGGTCCGGTGCTTGACCAGGCCATCGCCGATGTCGGCGCCACGCCGCTGCCGCCCTACATCGCCTCCAAGCGCACGCCCGACGACCAGGACGTCAGCGACTACCAGACCATGTTCGCCGCCAATGAAGGTGCGGTCGCAGCACCAACGGCGGGGCTGCATTTCACGCCGGCGCTCGAGGCCACGCTGAAGAGCCGCGGCGTCGAACTGCACCGGCTGACGCTGCATGTCGGGGCAGGGACGTTTCTGCCGGTGAAGGCGGATGAGACCTCCGAACACAAGATGCATGCCGAATGGGGCTGCATCACCGCCGAGACCGCTGCTGCCTTGAACGCCGCGCGCGCAAGGGGCGGCCGGATCGTCGCGGTCGGCACCACATCGCTGCGGCTGCTGGAGAGTGCCGCCAATGCCGACGGCATCATTGAGCCGTTCGCGGCGGAAACCTCGATCTTCATCACGCCGGGCTATCGCTTCCGCGCGGTCGATATCCTGCTGACGAACTTCCATCTGCCGCGTTCGACGCTGTTCATGCTGGTCTCGGCCTTCTCCGGCCTGGAGACGATGCAGGCCGCCTACGCGCACGCGATCAGCGACGGCTACCGGTTCTATTCGTACGGCGATGCGTGTTTGCTGTTTCGGGCAAAGGCGTAGGGTGGGTTAGGCGAAACCGTAACCCACCGTTCCCATGTGGGTTAGGCGAAGCCGTAACCCACCCGTTCCCATGTGCGGAGCGATCGTGGGTTACGCTTCGCTGACCCACCCTACGAACCCGGCAAGCCCCTCACGCCATCGCGCGCTCGGGCAGCAGCTCGGCGATCTGCACCGCGTTCAGCGCAGCCCCCTTGAGCAGCTGATCGGCCGCGACGAACATCGAGATCGAGTGCCCGCTGGGGTCGCTGAGATCCTTGCGGATGCGGCCGACCAGCACGTCGTCCTGGCCGGAGGCATCGATCGGCATCGGGAAGTAGTTCTTCGCGCGATCGTCGACGATCTTGACGCCCGGCGCCTGCGCCATGATCGCGCGCACCTGCTCCTCGGTGATCGGCTTCTCGCATTCGAAGGTGATCGCCTCGCAATGCGCGCGCAGCACCGGCACCCGCACGCAGGTGACGCCGACCGCGATCTTCTCGTCCTCGAAGATCTTGTGGGTCTCCTTGATGACCTTGGTCTCTTCGTCGTTGTAGCCGGTCTCCGGATCGATCGCCGTGTTGTGGTTGAACAGGTTGAAGGCGTAGGGGTGCGGCATCACCTTCGGGGTGTAGACCTGTCCGTTGAGATTGGCGCGGGTCGATTCGACAAGCTCCTCCATCGCGGCTGCTCCCGCGCCGCTCGCGGCCTGGTAGGTAGAGATGATCACGCGCTTGATGCGGTTCTTCTGGTGGATCGGCCACAGCGGCACCAGCGCGGTGATGGCGGCGCAGTTCGGGTTGGCGATGATGCCCTTGTGGTCGCGGATGCGGTTGGCGTTGATCTCGGGGATCACCAGCGGCACGTTCGGATCCATCCGGAAGGCCGACGAATTGTCGACGACGACGGTGCCGGACTTCACCGCGACAGGCGCGAACTTCTTCGAGATGCCGCTGCCGGCCGAGAACAGCGCGATGTCGACGCCCTCGAAGGCGCGCTCGGTCAGCTCCTCGATCACGACCGGCTTGCCGCGGAAGCTGACGGTCTTGCCGGCCGAGCGGGCGCTCGCCAGCGCCTTCAGCTTGCCGACGCGGAAGCCGCGCTTGTCCATGGTGGCGATGAATTCGGCGCCGACTGCGCCGGTGACGCCGACAATCGCGACGACGGGATCGTTACTCACTTTGTCCTCCATTCGAATTTGAGCATGACGCGGGCAACAAAAAAGCCCCGGACCTTCATCAGGCGGGGCTTCGGGTAGAGATGATGCTGTACGACCGACTACGCGCGCACGCCTCCCGAGGCCCCAGAGGGCTTGGTGGTTTTGGTCGTGCGTTTGGTCGCGGTGATCATGGCGCCGACTTATGCGGCAGAGATCGGCGTCCGTCAACGGCTTTTGGGCGAAAACCTGGCAAGGGAGAAACTTGGCAGCACCCGCGCCGCGCTCAGCGCCGGCGCGCGCCGGGCGGCTCGAGGATCACCTCTTTCAGGTCGTTGCCCGTCAGCACCACGATGACGAAATTGAGCTTGCCGCGTTCGCGCATCAAGCCGCCGCTGATCGCCTTGCCCGAGGTCGTGTGCTCGGCGACGCGCACCGCATCGGCGAGCCGATGCCGCAGCGCCCTGAGCACGACAAGGTTGTCGCGGTCTTCGGCGCCGAGGGAGGCCAGCGGCGAATGCGGCTCGCCGCCGACCACTTGGCCGGTCGAGGCGTCGATCGCATGCTGCCAGATGCGGTTCTGCTGCATGGTCTTGACCCGGTAGACCGCCGGATCCGACGCGCCGTCGAAGCTGATATCGGCGGTGATCGAGCCCGAGTGCAGCGCCTCCGCGATCGACATCGCCTTGCGCAGCGAGATCTGGGCGGACTGGAAGCTGTCGAGCTCGCGGCGAACCGCATGCACGTCGAGCGCGCTATCGCTGTCCTGCGGGGTGAGCGCAGCGGCAGCCGAACTCGTGATCGCATGGGCCGGCGACGCGAAGGGCAGCGCCAGCAGCGCGGTTGCAAGTAGCCGCACTCCCAATGCCCAATGCCTCAGTGCGTGCAATCGTCCTGTCCTCATTGTCGAGCCTGTATTGAACATGTGCACGCGCATGACCCGCGTTCGCAGAGCGAGCGGCGGGCCGAGAAAGGTGCGGCCGACCTCGGTTAGTCAGAGGTCGGCCGCCGAACGTTCAGGCGGAGCGATGGCGGCAGCTCCGTCGTGACGATCGAAGTTACAAGGTGACGCAGAACCCTTGGGGGGCGATCCGGGCTGAGCGTCTCTTTGCAACTAAACAATACGGTTTCGTTCTGTTTATTCAAGACTCATCACGGCAACGTGTAGGACGGCGAAACGATCCAATAAAACGGTCAGCGCGTCGGCCGGCGACGTGCCTTGGCGGCGTCGCGCAGCCGGTCCCGCGGTCCCACGGCACCGGCGAGGAACAGCCGGATCGAGACTTCCATCCGTGTCACCGCGGCCTTCATGTCGATCAGAATCCCGAATGTCGCCATCCGGTGGGTGTGGCCGACCACCATGTTGAGGAAGGTCTCGGCCGCGATCGTCGTGTCCTCGAGGTCGAGGGCGCCATTGTCGACCAGATGGTCGAAGAAATCCGCCGTCGTCGACACCGCTTTCGACCAGCCTTCGTCGACGGCAAGCTTGGCGACCTCGGGGAAATTGATCGCCTGCGCGGTCAGGATCCGGCTGAAGGCGATCGAGTCGGCGCTGCAGTTCAGCACCAGCAGCTGGCGCCCGAGCTCGATCAGCCGTTCCTCGACCGAACCGTCGCAGCTGCCGCCGGCCTGCGCTTCGGCCGCCGCGGCGGCGAGCGGGGCAAGCCACCGGGCAATTTCGCGCCTGAGCACCGCGGTGAACAGGCCGCGCTTGTCGCCGTACTGTCCGTAGACGGTGGGCTTGCTGACGCGGGCGGCCTCGGCCACGGCGTCGATCGACGTCGCATCGAAGCCGCGCTCGAGGAACAGGCGCGTGGCGACCTCGATCAGCCGCTGGTCGCGCTCGATCGCAGCATCCCGGGTCGGCCGGCCGCCACGTGACTTGATCACGCCGCGCTTGGCCACCTTGGCCTTGCTTGCCGTCAATCCCATTGCCCATTCATCTCGTTGTGCGTTCGGACGGGTCTGTCCGGTCTATAACCCGCGCGATGCGGATTCGTCCATTCGGTGGTACCGGGGGCTGGCCCGCTCAGGGCGGCGTCGCGGTCCAGGCCTGCCCCGCGGCGGCCTTCTCGTAGCCGTGCTGGTAGAGCGCGCGCATATAGGCGGTGTCGAAGCCCTGGGTTTCCGGCGCTGGATAGTCGCGCTCGATGTAGGACAGATGGAAGCCCAGCCGGTTGCGCCGGGCGAAATCATAGGTCGAGAGAATGACCGAGCGCGTCTGCGCCTGGGTGATCGCGGAAATGCTGCGCGAGGCGACGTCGATCGTCGAGTTCGACACCAGCTCGAAGTTGCCCTCGAGCTTCTTGTTGACGAGGATGTAGATGTTCATGCGGCCATCGGCGGGCCAGGCACGTTCGCGAAACAGCAGTGCGTCCGGCAGCGTCAGGACCGGCGCGGTAACGCCGCCGTCGACATGCATCTCCTGGAAGCGGCGGCCCTGGCCCTCGGCGTCGATCATGATCGGCGGAAACACCAGCGGGATGCTGGCGGAGGCCGCCATCACGTCGCGAAACAGCTGTAGCGCCTCCGGCGTTCCGACGGCGGCGATCCGTCCCATGTCCCAGATCACCGTGCGCTGGGTGTCGAGATCGGTGGTGACGATCAGGAGCTTTCGGCCCTTGGCGTTTTCGTGCGCCACCTCGCTCAGGACGTCCTGGCCAACGTAACGCGCCACCAGCTCGCGCAGCCGCTTGTTGCCGAACAGGCCGGAGCCGAACAGCACCCGCATCAGGCTCGGGTCCTGCAGCAGGCTTTCGGCGATCCCCGACGTGTAGACGTCCCTCAGGGTATCGTCGTAGCGCGGGCCGAGGAATGCAAAGGGCGCGATCAGCCCGCCGGTGCTGACACCGGAGACGACCGAGAAGCTCGGGCGGTTGCCGGCCGCGGTCCAGCCGTTGAGGACGCCGACGCCATAGGCGCCGTCGGCGCCGCCGCCGGAGAGGGCGAGATAGGTCTTGATCGGGGCGCGGTCGCTCTTCTCGAGCCGGAATTTGGACGCCGGCTCGTCGGCATAGCGGCGCAGCCCGTCGAGATCGAGCACCCGCGAATTGGCGGCGTCGGCCGCAGTGTAAGGGATACGCGGCAGCGAGCTGCAGGCCGCCAGCGCGAGAGCAAGCCCGCACAGCAGCACCGCTTGCCGGATCGCATGAGCGGTTGTCATCCGATGGCGGATGCCGTCAGGCCGGACGCTGCAGGGTGGGAACATCTCGGCCAGTCAGGTTTCACGCGGATCGCAGTCGCGGCGGGAATGATCCGCCGCCTTATTCTCGACATAAAACGATACGGTTTCGTTTTGTTTAACGGAAGCACCGTTCCGGCGCAAGCATCCGCCCGGCCGCTGCCGTTCACGAAGTCGCGCGGAGGCCGTTACCCGACGGGTTGATCGGGCACCGGCGACACGCAATAAGCAGCCGCATGAATCTTCCCAATCATTTCGAACTGCTGGCCACTGATGGCGCCGCCCGCACCGGGCGCCTGACCACGCCGCATGGCGTCGTCCGGACGCCAGCCTTCATGCCGGTCGGCACCGCCGGGGCGATGAAGGGCATGCATTGGCGCGAGGTGCGCGATGCCGGCGCCGATATCGTGCTCGGCAACACCTATCACCTGATGCTGCGGCCGGGCGCCGAGCGGATCGCGGGGCTCGGCGGCCTGCAGCGCTTCACCGGCTGGGGCGGCCCGATGCTGACGGATTCCGGCGGCTTCCAGGTGATGTCGCTCTCGGAGCTGCGCAAGGTGACCGAGAAGGCCGTGACCTTCCGCTCGCATATCGACGGCGCCAAGGTCGAGCTGTCGCCGGAGCGCTCGATCGAGGTGCAGCGGCTGCTCGGCTCCGACATCGCGATGCAGATGGACGAGTGCGTGCGGCTGCCGGCCGAGCGCGCCGACATCGAGCGCGCGATGCAGCTCTCGCTGCGCTGGGCCGAACGCTCCAAGCGTGCCTTCGAGAGCGCGCCGGACGGTTACATGCTGTTCGGCATCGTCCAGGGCGGCGACATCCCCGACCTCCGACACGCCAGCGCGCGCAGCCTCACAGACGTTGGCTTTCACGGCTATGCGATCGGCGGGCTGGCGGTCGGCGAGCCGCAGGCGGTGATGCTGTCGATGATCGAGGAGACCGCGCCGGCGCTGCCGTCCGATCGGCCGCGCTATCTGATGGGCGTCGGCACGCCGGAGGACATTCTGGAGGCGGTGGCGCGCGGTGTCGACATGTTCGACTGTGTGATGCCGACCCGGAACGGGCGGCACGGCATGGCGTTCACCCGGTTCGGGCAGATCAACCTGCGCAATGCCCGGCACATCGACGATCCGCGTCCGCTCGATGAAGAGAGTACGTGGCCCGCGGCGCGCAGCTACTCGCGCGCCTATCTGCATCATCTGGTGCGTGCCGGCGAAACACTTGGGGCAATGCTGCTGTCCGAAATCAACGTCGCCTATTACCAGGAGCTGATGCAGGGCATTCGCGACGCGGTGGCAATGGGCACCTTCGAGGATTTCAAAACGAAAACGCGCGCCGGTTGGGCGCGCGGTGACATCGCTCCGAGGTGAGCTTAAGTGATCAGTTGCACACGATCGGTTTCACCGTGTGCTTGGTCACGAACCCGTAACCGCAATTGTCGCAGGTCCAGAGATAGCTGATCAAATTGTCGAACAGGTACGCGGACGCTTCTGCCGCTACCATGGAGTCAGCACACACAGGACAGGTCGGCAAATCGCTGCCGCGCGGATCGGGCCTGGACGCTGCGGTCGACAGAACTTCAGCGAGAGCTGGCATGTGACCTCCTTTGCGTTCTGAGCTGCACCTTACCAAAGTATATAGACGCATTTGTTTGACCTTGTCGCAACACAAATGCGTAGGTTTTACGTTATTTGCGCAGGTTCTAGTTTTTGCGATGCAACGAATTTGCGTCTCGGCGGTTTCTCACTTGCGCGCCATGATGCGCTGCTTCTAATGAGAGAAGACCGCATATTTCCAGCATATCCCGCAGCAGGAGCCGCTTGATGGACGCGCCGTCGACAACGAGTGCAGTGCAACCCGGACGCGGCCGCGTCTTTGACTCCATCGTCGATGCGATCGGCTCGACGCCGATCGTGCGGCTGCGCAGACTGCCGCAGGCAAGCGGCGTCAACGCGACGATCCTCGCCAAGCTGGAATACTTCAATCCGGCGGCCAGCGTGAAGGATCGCATCGGCGCGGCGATGATCGTGGCGATGGAGAAGGCCGGCATCATCAACGCCGACACCGTGCTGATCGAGCCGACCTCGGGCAACACCGGAATCGCGCTGGCCTATGTCGCGGCATCGCGCGGCTATCGGCTGAAGCTCGTGATGCCGGAGTCGATGTCGATCGAGCGGCGGCGGATGCTCGCCTTCCTCGGCGCAGAGATCGTGCTGACTCCAGCGGCGCAGGGCATGAAGGGCTCGATCGCGACCGCGGAAGAACTCGTGCGCACGACCCCCAACGCCGTCATGCCGCAGCAGTTCAAGAACCTCGCCAATCCCGAAATCCATCGCCGCACCACGGCGGAGGAGATCTGGAACGACACCGGCGGCAACATCGACTATTTCGTCGCCGGCGTCGGCACCGGCGGCACCATCACCGGCGTCGGGCAGGTGCTGAAGCCGCGCAAGCCGTCATTGCGCGTCGTCGCGGTGGAGCCGGAGGAGAGCCCGGTGCTGTCGGGCGGCCAGCATACGCCGCACAAGATCCAGGGCATCGGCGCGGGCTTCATCCCTGACATCCTCGACCGCTCGGTGATCGACGAGATCGTCAAGATCAACAGCGCCACCGCAATCGAGACCGCGCGCGCGCTGGCCCGCAACGAAGGCATCCCCGGCGGCATCTCGTCGGGGGCAGCGATCGCGGCCGCCTTGCAGATCGGCAAGCGGCCGGAGGCTGCGGGCAAGACCATCCTGGCGATTGTGCCGTCATTCTCGGAGCGCTATCTCTCGACGGTGCTGTTTGAAGGAATCTAGGACATGGCCGACCAGCCGAGACGACCGCGAACCCTGAACGATGCCCGCAGCGAAGCCGAGGCGGCGTTCAAACGGGCCACCACCAAGGTCGCGGATGCGCTGCCAAAGACTGCGGCCGTCCCGGTCCCCGGCGTCCGGGAGCAGGTCACGCTGCGGATCGATCA
This sequence comes from Bradyrhizobium sp. USDA3010, assembly GCF_056429065.1. Lineage (NCBI taxonomy): Bacteria > Pseudomonadati > Pseudomonadota > Alphaproteobacteria > Hyphomicrobiales > Nitrobacteraceae > Bradyrhizobium > Bradyrhizobium sp. USDA3010. Next base: position 61,213 of record NZ_JBWJZD010000018.1, on the reverse strand, counting down.
GGACGTGCTGGCATATTTCCAGGAGGGCGGCCCCGGCTGGCAGGACCGCATCAACGCGGCGCTGCGCAAGGCCGCCGGGAAGTAGCACGCTTTCGAAGCGCCCGGGACGATCCCCGGGCTTTGTGGTCGAGCCGCAGCGGCGTAGCGCGGCGCGGCCGTCATCTTGCGCGCGCCGACACCTTTGCAGCGGGCTTCAGGTTCAGGAGGTTGCCGGCCAGGATCATTGCGGCGCCAAGCACCGTATGGGCGTCGAGCTGCTCGGCATAAATCAGCCACCCGACGATCGCGGTCAGCGGGACCCGGACGAAATCCATCGGGATCACGACGGTCGCATCAGCGTGGAGCAGGGCGCGCGCCATGCAGTAATGCGAGAAGGTGCCGCAGAATGCGATCACGGCAAGCCAGCCCCAGGTGGAGAGCGGCGGCCAGGTCCAGACATAGAGCGCAGGCCCGATGCTGGCGAGCGACTGCACCACCAGCATCCAGAAGATGATCGTCAGCGCCTGCTCGGTCCGCGTCAGCGATTTGACCACGACGATCGAGACTCCGAAGCCCATGGCGGCGGCGAGCGCGATCAGCTGGCCCGGATTGATCGCACCGGTCGCCGGCCGCACGATCATGATGACGCCGATGAGGCCAAGCACGATCGCGACGATCTTCCAGGATGTCATCCGTTCGCCGAGGAAGCCGGCCGCGAGGATCGCGGTCCAGATCGGCATGGTGAACTCGATCGCGACCACCTGGCCGATCGGGATCAGTGTCAGCGCATAGAACCAGCCAAGCTGCGCGCAGAAATGAATCAGGTTGCGCGCAATATGCAGGTGCAGGCGCGCGGTCTTCACGATCGCAAGCCCGCCATTGATGTGGACAAGCGGACACAGCATCACGAAGCCGAGCACGCCGCGCACGGCCATCAGCTGGAAGACGTTGACCTCGCGCGTGGCCTCGCGGCCGGCCACCGCCACGATCAGCATCAGCGCGAGCCAACCGGACAGCCACAGTGCTGCGCGGGTCTTTGAGGGCGTGCGATCCATGACGGGAATGAGATGAGGAGGGATTCCCGGTATCGGCGAGCTGGTATGAATTTGCAACGCGCAATTCTGCCGGTGCGTGGTGCGCCGACCACGCGATCTCTGCTAAGCAGGGCGCGAATAATCACATCAGGAGGATCTGCTCATGCGTATCTTGCAACCGGCCGAGTGGTCGAAACCCCGCGGCTTCTCGCACGGTGTCGCGTTCGACGCGCCCGGCCAATGGATCGTGCTGGCGGGGCAGACCGGCGGCGACGAGAAGGGCGAGTACGCGCCCGAGATGGCTGCCCAGGTCGGCACGGCACTGAAGCGCATCATCAAGCTGTTGAGCGAAGCCGGCGCCGGTCCCGAGCACATCGTCCGCCTGACCTGGTACCTGACCAGCCGAAGCGAATACGAGGCCGCGGGCGCCGGTATCGGCGCGGCGTGGAAGGAGACGCTCGGGCGCAATTTCCCGCCGTCCACGCTGCTCTATATCGACGGGCTGGTCGATCAGCGCGCCAAAGTCGAGATCGAGGTGACGGCGTTCGTGCCTGCCGCATAGAGGCACATGCGAGCCATTGCCTGCGCAGCCAACAAGAAAAGCCCTCGGGGATGACCCGAGGGCTTTTCTCGTTCGGCGTGTCGATTGGTTACTTCGACAGCGTGATGTTGGCGCCGCGGAACTGGCTGTCGGCCCTGATCGCGACGGACTGCTTGTTACCACTGGTGCGCATCGAAATGTCGGCATTGAAGCCGGGCGCGCTGGCAACGACCTGGAAGTTGCCGCCGGCGCCGCGACCTCGCAGATCGCCGGAGACATTGCGGCTGGACTCGCTCCAGGAGCCCGTGACTGCATTACCCTCGGCCTGCACGTCGGCCGCCAGATTGAACTTGTAGGCGTCGCTGGCGCAGGTAAGGCTCATGGTCATCCTGGGCCCACCGACGTGGTAGGTCGCACGGCAGCGGATACGCTCGCTGGAACCGTCATCGAGGGTGACCGAGCCGGCGCCCGACCAGGTGCCTGCCATGCCGGCGAACGGGCCGGACTGGGCATGGCCAGCGGTGCTTGCCAATGCGGTCACGTAAAACGCGGCGGCTGCAAATGCTGGCCGCCGCGCGATGGCGAAGAAACTCGATACGCTGGTGATCTTATTGACGGGATGCTTCCCATCGGCCGCTGCACGGTACGCCAGCTGATGCCCCATTCCACTTCCCCGATCCGGAGTTGCCACTGAGTTGTCCGTTCGCATATGCACCATTGATCGAGACGCGCACAAGGCCCCCGCTGCCAACGGTGCCGGAGATCGTCGCGCCGGGCGCAGTGATCTTTCCTTCCGAAACGGTCAGGGTGGAGCTGGACGACGGCTCGCAGCTACCGGTCTTGGTGACGACGGTGACGTTCCAGAGGCCGTCATAAGGCTGCTGTGCGGAGGCGGGAGCAGCGGTGAGGGCGGCAGCCGAGGCGACCGAAGTGACCAAAATCAGGTCGCGAATGCGGATCGAACGCATGAATCAAATCCCTGTCATTTCGTGTGATGACGCGGCTTATCCTGTCACAATGTGTTCAAAATTTGCTGCGTCGCGGGAGCCCCGAATGTTCCTGTGAACTCAAACACATCATAGTGAATCTGGTTCCGGGGCGGGAACGAAGAATTTGCTCCGTCGTTCGATTATCTAAGGTATCCAGATACCAAGATGCGAATTAGTGCTTGCCGGGGCTGAGGTTAGGCGCCTTGGTCGCAAACTGCTCATCCTGGGGCTTGGCCGGCAGCGAGCCGTTGACCTTGCCGTAGTCGATGACCTCGCCGAGCAGACGCAGCCCGAGCGGCGCCAGCGCGCGCTCCCACAATTCGCGTGCGGTCTCGCCCTTCTTGACGAACACCCAGTCCTGCGCGGCGATCGCGCCGGCGTCCATGCGGTCGGCGAGGTGATAGATGCTGCCGCCGGCGATCGGATCGCCTTCCTTGATGGTCCATTCGACCGCTGCGATGCCGCGGTGACGCGGTAGCAGCGACGGGTGGTACCCGATGCCGCCAAGCTTGGCCACGGCAAGGGCTTCCTTGCTGACCCGGGCGTGGCTGTGGGCGGTTACGATCAGGTCGGTGCCCGGCGCGATCTCGGCGGCCGTCACCAGCTTGGGATCGGCCTGGACCACGACCTCGATGCCGGCCGCCCTGGCCGCTGCCGCCAGCCGGTCCTCGCCGTCATGGACGACCACCCTGACCAGCGTGACGTGGTGCTCGCGCAGCATGTTCAAGGTCGTCACGCCGAAATGGCGGGAACCGACGAGGGTAAGGCGCATGGGATCAATTCCGTGGGGGGTTACGCGGGATTTGCTTGGGCTGCCGGCATGCCGATAGCACACCGCGGTCGCCTGTTTCGTTGTCCTGCCCGTTATCAACAGGCCGGCCGGCTGGCAACCTCAGGCCGCCGGCTGCTTGCTCGCCAGCACCTTGTCGATGCGCCGGCCGTCGAGATCGACGATCTCGAAGTCCCAGCCCTGCGCAGTGGTTTTCGCGCCGACATCCGGGATCGCGCCGAATGCATGCAGCAGGAAGCCGGCCGCGGTCTGGTAGGGCCGCGGCGAGGGCAGCGCGATGCCGAGCAGTTCGCTGAACTCGAGCGCCGGCATCCAGCCCGAGATCAGATAGGAGCCGTCGTCGCGCCTGACATAGGCGGGCTCGGCCGGGCCTTCCTCGGTATGGAAGGCGCCGACGATGGCCTCGAGGATGTCGGCGCTGGTGACGACGCCCTGGAAGGTGCCGTATTCGTCGTGCACGAGGCCGATATGCACCGCGGAGTCGCGCAGGATCGCGACCACGTCGCGGGCATCGACGGTCTCCGGAATGATCGGCGCATCGCGCGTCAGCGTGCGGATGTCGGGCGTCTGGCCGGCAAGGTAGACGTCCAGCACGTCCTTGGCCTGCACGATGCCGAGCGCATGATCGCGGTTGCCGTCGAACACCACGCAGCGCGAATGATTGCTCTTTTGCAGCGTCGCCAGGATCTCGGCCGCGGGCGCGGCGAGGTCGATCAGGCTGACCTCGTGGCGCGGTGTCATGACGGCGCCGACCGGCAGATCGCCGAGCCGCATCACGCCGGCGATCATCTCCTTTTCGCCGGGCTCCAGCACGCCGGCGTTTTCGGCTTCCACCACCAGCGTCTTGATCTCGTCCTCGCTGACGCGGTCCTGCGCATCCTCGCGATGGCCCAATAGCCACAGCAACGACTTGCCGGAGCGGTCGAGCAGCCAAACCACCGGCAGCGACAATTTTGCCATCACCGTCATCGCCGGCGCGGCCCGCACCGCAATCGCTTCGGGATCGCGCAGCGCGATCTGCTTCGGCACAAGCTCGCCGACGATCAACGAGGCATAGGTGATCACGCCGACCACGATGCCGACACCGGCAGCGTCGGCGACGTTGGCCGGCACGCCAAGCTCGAACAGCCATTGCGACAGGCGCTGGCCCAGCGTCGCGCCTGAGAAGGCGCCCGACAGCACGCCGATCAGCGTGATGCCGATCTGCACGGTAGACAGGAACTTCCCGGGATCGGATGCCAGTGCAAGCGCGCGGCGCGAGCCGCTGACGCCGCGTTCGACCAGCGCGGCGAGGCGCGCCGGACGGGAGGAGACGATCGCGAGCTCCGACATCGACAACAGACCGTTGACGACGATCAAGACCGCCACGATCGCAAGTTCCAGATATAACACGGGAGTCCCTGAGGTTTGGCGGCATGGCCGCTCTGCGACGCCCAATATAGGCATACCGGGGCCGTTTTGCTGTGCCTTGTCGGGCGCCCCTGCACAAGCAGAGGGTGCGTATGGCGCGCATGCAGCAGGAGATCGCGGCATTTTGGCGCGCTGGCGCTTGTGACACCGGCGCGTTTTCTTCACGCGAGCCGCAATCCGCTGCGCTGGAAAACGCTCCTAGGCGAGTATCCGCAGCTCAGGTCGGACGAACGTCTTGCCCGATGCAGAAGGCTGACTCAGCATTTGCTTGGAAGCGGCTTGCAGCTGCACGCGCAGATCGGCGTTGCATTGCTTCATCTGGTTGCGCAGTTCGCGGCGGGAGAAGGCGGTGAGCGAGGGGTCCGCAAGCTGCTGCCAGGCGGTGCGGAGCCATTCCTGCAGCTCGCGAATGTTCTGATCCAAAGTCTTCTGATCCAGGACGCTGGGCTGGGTCATGCAGCCAAATCCCACGAAGTGATCAGTTGCAAAGTAACGCTGATTCGCGTCGCTTCACCTAGCGCTATGTTGCGCGGGCGCGTGGACGACAGGGGAGATCGGCGTCAGCGCGCGTTGCCCGGGCCGGTGCGCAGGAAATCCAGCGCGATCGGCAGCGCGAGGAACAGCGCGGCCACCATCGAGAAATGGCGTGTCTGCGCGGCGGTCAGCCCGAGATCGTCTTGGGCGAGATAGGCGAGCATGATCGCTGTGTAGGCGGCGACGCAGATCGCGACGGCGATGCTCCCGAAATCGGTCTTGCTGTCGGTCTCATCGGTCACGGCGGCACCACTTCATTGCGGGAGTGGTGTAGCGCGGCTCACCTGCACCGACTATGAGCTGGATCACGGGCGCGCGCCTATCGACCGGCTTCGCACGTGGCGCCGTTCAGGCTGGCTGCCCGCAAGAGGCCTAGCGAGGGAGCTTGCGTTCCGGCTGGTTTTCCTGCGGAAGCTTGACCGGGACGTGGGGCGATGTGCTCACCACACGCGGGCTTCCGTCGGAATGGGTCTGGCCGTTGAGCAATGTCTCGAGAACCAAAAAGAACTTTTCAGAAAGCATGGGCGTAGCCCTCGTCGTCTAATGTCCTTATGTCGCGGCACCCGGCGGAAAATTCGATCAAATAAAAGCGAGTCGCGCCGCGATGGCGATGCTGCGGCGCGGGGGCTGCCCGGTGCAATCCGGGAGATTACCGGCACTGAGCCTTCAGACTGCGCGCCGATGGTTGCCAAATTCCTAACGGCGGCTGGCGCAGCGGGCGATTGCGTCACACCGTTCCTTCAAGGATCGACGTTAACGAGTGCGGCATGGATCGGGACCAGGACATCGACGAGGGATTTGGGTCGGCGCTGCGCCGCAGCTACGGCCGGTTCGCCTGGTGGATCGTACGGCTCAACCGCGTGCTCGAGCCGTCGCGCGCGGCCGAGCCGCCGCGCACCCAATTGCCGCCGCGCGCCGCCGTTCCGCCACGGCGATCCATCCCACCGCGCCCGGAATAGACCTCACCAGAATACCGCCCTCTCCTGTATCGGCCGTTCGGCCGGACTGCTATGCATGCGCCATCCGCGGACCTTAGAGGGTCCGCCGTTTTTGACGATGCGGCCGCGCGGCGGCGCAAGCGACGAGAAGGGACAGACACATGATCGAGACGGTTGGCATCATCGGCGCCGGAACCATGGGCAACGGTATCGCGCAAATCTGCGCGGCGGCGGGGCTTGCCGTGACCATGGTGGATATCTCCGACGCGGCGGTGCAACGCGGCCTGAAGACGGTCGGGTCCAGCCTCGATCGCCTGGTCGCCAAGGAGAAGATGACGGCGGCCGATCGCGACGCGACGCTCGCGCGGATCAACGCGACCACCGACAAGGCCAAGCTTGCCGCCTGCGATCTCGTGATCGAAGCCGCCACCGAGAACGAGGAGCTGAAGGTCAAGATCCTCAGGGATCTCTGCGCCGGGCTGAAGCCGAGCGCGCTGGTCGCAACCAACACCTCGTCGATCTCGATCACCCGCCTTGCGGCCTCGACCGATCGTCCCGACCGCTTCATCGGGATGCACTTCTTCAATCCGGTCCCGGTGATGGCGCTGCTCGAACTGATCCGCGGCCTGCAGACCTCGGATGACACGGTCGCCAAGGCCGAAGCCTTTGCCAAGCGTGTCGGCAAGGTCGCGATCACCGCGAAGAACAGCCCGGGCTTTGCAGTGAACCGCATCCTGTGCCCGATGATCAACGAGGCGATCTTCGCGCTGCAGGAAGGCATTGCGACCGCGGAAGAGATCGACGCCGGCATGAAGCTCGGCTGCAACCATCCGATCGGCCCGCTCGCGCTTGCCGACCTGATCGGGCTCGACACCATGCTGTCGGTGATGGAGGTGTTCTACACCGGCTTCAACGATCCCAAATACCGGCCGGCGCCGCTGCTGAAGGAGATGGTCGATGCCGGCCATCTCGGCCGCAAGACCGGGCAGGGGTTCTACACCTACAGCAAGTGAAATCTGCGTGCGCCCGACCCCGTAGTCATCCGGGATGGATCGCGCGGACAAGCTCGCGTAACCACAATGCCTGATCCGCCACTGAGGCGGGGGACATCAGACACGAGGCCCGGGCTCCTAGGCACACCGGGCCTCGTGTTTTTTGTGTGATCCCGCGCCTATCCGGATCGCCCCGGCTTCCGATGCGCTCCCTCGCGCTCGGGTCACACCTTCTTGAGGCGGTGAGCGGAAACCTCGCAGATCTTCCCGGCGTACCTAAATCAACGGCTGGCTGCCGATCGAGAAGGAAGCAGGATCATGCGCGGGTCGAATTTGGCAATTCTGGCGTTCGCGGCGCTCGGGACGAGCTGGATTGTCGGCTCCGCACAGCCGGCGGCGGCCGATCCCTATGATTATCCCTGGTGCATCCAGGGCAGGGATGAGGGATATCCCGGCTATTGCGGCTACCAGACCTACGAGCAGTGCCAGGCGTCGGCGTCAGGCCGCGATGCCTATTGCGGCATCAATCCGCGGGTTGCGTTCAGCCAGCAGCGGATATCGCCGCGGGCCCCCCGCTAAGCGGTACGAGCATGTCGGCCGGGCAGCCATCAGGCATGATGGTTGCATTGCCGATGGTCGGAGAATTCACCCTGCGTTGGAGAGCACATGGGCGAGATCATCAGGTTCATCTCGAAGTCTGAACTGGAGCGCGCGCGTCTGATTCGCGAGGCCCGGGCCAACTACGAGCGCATCTTTCCGTCGGCCGATTCGGCTGATGTGCAAGGCGCCGCGGTCGAGGGCGACAGCAGCGAGGCGTCGTCGAAGCCGTAGCCACCGGTATTGCGCTCGAGAGGATGCGGACGCTGCGATGTGGAAACGGAACTGGCGGCAGCGGTGGCGGACGTTTTGGCAGACTTGGACGATCGACAAGCCGGCCGCGCTTGGCGACTGGCTCTGGCAGGTCCTGGTCGTTGAGCTCGCGGCCCTGCTGGATCGGCTGACGTTGCGGAAGCTGATCGCGCTGATCCCGGTCGTCATCGTGATCGGTGCCTATCTGCACCGGATTCCGCTTCCTCCCGAATTGATGCTGGTCGGCGATGTGCTGGCCTATATCGACGTCTTCTCCATGATCTTCCTGATCGGCCTGTTCACGCGCGTGGCGACCGTGATGGCCGTGGTCAGACAGGCCATCGAGCTCGCTCAAGGCCTCGCGCGGCGTGTGCCGATGGCGCTACGCCGGTTTGACACACGTCATCGCCGCGCCAAGGACAGCGTGCGCCGCAGACGCCTCACCGGTGCGAGGACCGACGATGATGAGCCCGCTGTCGTCGCGGGCCTGGCATGGGCTTAGATCGAGGCGATGCGGTGATGAGGAACGCAATTGCGCCACCTATCGCGGCTGTCGGGCCTGTTCGTCGCTGTCGTCGGCCGCGGGCCGGGCAGGACTACTCGCGGAAGAGCCACCCCGCGCGCCGTTCTGGCTACGCCGGTGCGAGCTGGAGAGATCGGTTGAGCCCTGCCGGGAGCGATGAAACACGATCCCCATCTGGAAACTCCAGACACCGAACAACACCGCGCCGGCCACACAGGCGGCCACGAAGGCCCAATCGCGTTTCTTCATCTGATACAACAATGCCAACTCAAGGACACGCCGGCCACGGGCCTGCGCCAACCACTCCATCAAATGCCTCGCCACCGCAATCCGCGCGAAGATGCCCCAATACTGCGGTCACATTGCTGCGTCCCAAGCAAGACTCACGCATACTGAAGCGATCGGGCGTGCTTGTCGATCCGCGCAGCGCGCACCGCACTGCTCACGGAGCAGTGATTATCAAATCACGTCTCCAGCAACACTCCGACCAGATCATCCCGCGTCCGCAACAATCTTGCCAAACTTTCACTAGGCCGTTGGCGCACTGAGTTCGAAGATGCAGATGAAATCGGACGAATCGCAATGACCGAACTTGAGGAGCTTCGCTACTTCGAGCATCAGTGCCTGGAGATGGCCAAGCAGTCCACGCTGCCGGATGCTCGACGCGCGCTTCAGATCCTTGCTCGCAACTACGCCACGGCGGCCGAAATCCTCGAACGGCGCGCACAATCCGCCAACACGGCGCTCGCCCAATTGTTTCGATGCCTGGGGCTATGACTGATTGAGGTGTGACACGGGCACGGCGCGACTGCGCAAGCGCCAATCTCGGTCCGGAAGATCGGCGAGTTCAAGCCGGCTGTTGGTCTTGGCGGCCGGCGCGGAAAACTAGCACTGCCCCGCGGCCCGCGTCGCGATCGTTTCGATGGCCGGACCACCTTGGCGCCGGAACCTTTGCGCGGCCGCCAACTTTAGCTTCCACGGAATGTATCCGGCCAGGTGCCGTGAACAGCACGAGAATACCAGCTTTAGGATCTGGTTAACGATGACCGCGCATCCTTCTGCTGGAGCCTTGCCGAGGAAGCGGAAGGTCAGGATCCCTCGATAGGCCGATCCAAAGCTGGAGCGAGCGATGATATCCAGGGCTGGGTTACAACAGGATCAGGACGGTGGTGAGGTGCCTGCGCCATACAGCCCGCCGCCGACGCCTGTCGTCCTCCCTGATGAATCGGTTCAAGCGCAGACTGCGGTGAGCGGCTCCGGTTCAGGCGGCGTAGGCTCTGTCGTCGCGGAGACCTCCGGCGGGCTCACGATCAACCTGATCTTCGACGCTGCCGCAATGGCAGCGCCTGCCAGCTTCCGACAAGGAATCGAGCAGGCGGCAGCGCTTTTGAGTGCAGCGATCACCGACAAGATCACGCTCAATTTCAATGTCGATTACAGCGGCACCGGTGGCGGCGCCGCGGGAGGGCCCGATAGTGGACAGTGGCTCGGCTATTCGACGGTCAGGGCTGACCTGGTGAACTATGCGTCTGCGGGTGACACGACTTTCAATGCGTTGCCGGCAGGAACTTCGATCCAGGGCCAGTCCTCGGTCGCGGTGTGGAACGCCCAGCTCAAGCTCTGGGGGGTGATCGGTGCGAACGACACGACGACCGATGACGGTAGCCTTACCTTTGCCACCGACATCGATCCCAGCCTTCTGGTTGGCGTCGCCCTTCACGAACTCACTCACGCCATGGGCCGCGTTCCCTACGGATCACAACCGGACATTTTCGATTTCTACCGCTTCACCAGTTCCGGTGTCCGGTTGTTCTCGAACAATATTCCCGCATCAGCGGCCTATTTCTCCCTGAATGGAGGCGGCACGAAGCTCGCGGACTACGGCCAGAATTCGGATCCGGGCGACTTCCTCAACAGCGGCGTGCAAGGGGCAAACGATCCCTTCAACGAATATTACACCGGCAGCACGCTGCAGCATCTTACTTCGGTCGATCTGCAGCAGCTCGATTCCCTCGGGTTTCACATCGGGGCATCGTCCGCACCGGCGAGCACCCAGACCAATAATGTTGCTGCGCAGCTGACGGATGGTCAGATCGATCTATTGCAATTCAGCTCCGGCAATCTGACTGGCTCGTCGCTGACCCCTCAAGGCTTTTGGAAAGTTGTTGGCGATGTCGATTTTAACTCGACGGGCAGCACTCAATTCGTCACGCAATCCAATGGCCAGATCGACCTGCTTTGGTTTTCCGGAGGCAAACTCTCGGCATCGCTTCTGCTGGCCGGCAGCTATTTGGACATTAAGGGCGCGGGCCATTTCAGCGGAGAGACGAACCCCGGGTTCGTGACGCAGTGGAATGGCCAGATCGACTTTCTATGGTTCGATTCCAGCGGCCACCTGACTGAAAGCGCTCTCACCAATCAAGCATTTTGGAACGTCGTTGGAGTTGCAGATGTCAATGGTGACGGCCATGCCGACGTCATAACTCAATCTGCGACTGGCCAAATAGACATTCTGTACTTCGATCAAGGGAAGCTGATTGGAAGCAATTTGTTGGCGGGAAGCTACGATCCTGTTCACGACGCCAAGAACATGACGGCCGGAATCGCGGAACTGATAACCCAGGGCAGTGCCGGTCAAGTCACCGAACTCGCGTTCGATGGCAGCAAGGTCACCCAAGTTGCGTCGGTTGGATATTCCGGAATTTCGTTGGTTCAAGCGGGTGCGGCATCCGACCAGTTCTTTGCGTCTACAGCGCAGGTTCACCTGGTTCCTTCAGACCCCGCTCCGAATGCCGCTGCACCAACAACCTTCGACGGCACGTCATTGAACCTTCAACAGCCATCCACGTTCAGCGGCCAGATGATCGCGTTCAGCGGCGATGGCGGGCAGGGGTCCGATCAGATCGACTTGCACGGCGTCACCTTCAACACCGTCCATTCCAGCTTCGACGCTGCCTCCGGGGAGCTCTCAGTGAGCGATGGCTCGCACACGGCCACGCTCCACTTCCTCGGGGTGTACGCGCAGGACAATTTCCAGTTCGCCAATGATGGGAATGGAGGAACATTGGTTATCGCGGCGGCATCGCCGGGCCAGAACGACAACCAGCTTTCCAATGCGGCAGCGCGGGACACATTCGTGTTCGCGGAAAACTTCGGCCATGTGACCCTCACGCACTTTTCGCCCGCGACCGATACGCTTCAATTCAGCAAGAGCGTTTTTGCGGATCTGAGCGCCCTGGTCGCAACGATCCATGACGACGCGTCCGGCAACGCCGTCATCACCGATGCCGCCCGAGACACGATCACGCTCCAGCATGTCTCAACGGCGCAGTTGCTCGAGCACCAGAGCGGCTTCCATATCGTTTAGACGTGGCTCGTCCGGGCGATCGGTGAAGCGCGAGTACCGCGTCGACCACTGCCGAAGCTGTCGCGCTTGCGGCGAGGAGTGGGCGGGCAGCGCGTTCTCACGTACATCTCGGTCCGCTGCCCGGACGAGGCCCTGCTGATCGCGTCGATCTCGCCACGATGCTGAACAGGCGTTCATGAAAGTTCCGAACTTGTTCCTGCAACATGCGCGGACGCCAGTCGTTGTCACGGTACTGGAAAGGAGGATGCCATGACGAAGCTTACTTTCGCTCTTGCCGCAGCGGCGGCACTCTCGATAGCGGCACCGACCATTGCCAGCGCGCAGGGTGTGGGCGTCTATTTCGGCAGCAGCCCCGGCTATTACGGCGATCGATATGACGGTCCGCGCGTATACCGTGAGCACGATCGCGGCTGGCACCACGGCTGGTACCATCACCGCGAATACTACCGCGACCGTGGCGTCGTGATCCGGGGTCATGACTGGGACGACGACTAACGGGGTGCGGGACGCACCACGCGTAACAAAAGGGGGCCCCGCTTCGGCGGGGCCCTTCTTTGTCGGCGAGCTCCACGAAGAGATGCCGCAGCACGAACAACGTTTCATTAACCCGACTCGCCCACGCTCTTGTTGGGCCGTCTGGATGGGCCGCTATGCAGAAGGCCGCCACGACTAGCTCCGTGGCGGCCTTTTGCGTTCTGACAGTGCTGAGGGAGACGACCGATGGACTACGGCGCCTTCACCGACGCCAGCCTGAAGATGATGTACGAGGCCATCCGCGGCGCGCTCAAAGCCGACGATGAATTCGAGGCCAACGGCGAAGAGCCAAAATTTCGGGTCCGCTCGACGCCCGAATGGAAACGCCACGCCGGCAGTCTCGAGGCCGAGATGCTGAAGCGCGGGCTCCCGCTCGACATCATCGACTGGACGAACGGGCAGGGCGAGCTGCCGCTGACGGTGGGGCCATAGCGCGCCGCAGCAACAGTGCGGATCACGATCACCGAGCTGGTTTCGTTGCAATCTGCAACGAAATTTCAAGGTGGCCCTTGAGCGCGGCGCCGTGGCTTTTTTCACCGCGATTCACACACGTTATTTCCGGAACCTCAATCGCTCGGAATCATCCGAGACTTGGGCAAGCAATTTCATTTCGTATTTTTACAGGCCCAGCACGGCCGCTGAATTTCGCTGCAATCGGCGGTCGGCAGTAGCATAGGAAGATGACAGCCTCAGCGTTGTTCCCCAACGCTGAGGCTGTTTCCGTTGTGCGCGGAGTCGATCGACTGAGAACAGGAACGAAGCGCGTTCGGTAATGGTTGTCGTGGTCCAGTGCCGACCTGCTGCCTCAACGGCGCTGGGATAATCCAAGTGCAAGCTTGGCCTCAGCTTGTCCCCGCGCTGGGGCCGTTTCTTTCGGACCAAGACGGATGGAGAACCGTCCATGCAGGATGATCACGAGATCTTTCGCGATGCAGAGCTTTGGTTGGCTGCCGGGGTGAGCTGCGCGCCCGCGTTACTGATCGCGGCCGTGATGATTGCATCACTAATTCAGCCGCAGTTCCCGGGCTGACAAGCTATGAACCGACCCGCGAAGCCGCGAGTAACAGGCAAGGCCGCTTCCAAGTTGTCCGCCCGACCGCCAGGATTTGAAAAGTACGCCGCCGGGCCCGAAATGGTTTGTCCGGGCGGCGGTAAGTTCTCGAAATTGAGGAGCCGGTGGGCAGGGCAGCGCGCCGGTTCCTCCGAAACCTGACCGTAAGACGGTCCCCAAACCGGCCCCGTCCTTCCGGGAAGCCTGCGGCCGGCTTGCTTGCTGATCTGCTAACGGCCTCACCTAGCCAGCCCAACCGAATGAAGAATCGACATCGTTTTTCGGCGAGCAACACAGGCCGCCGATTCATACTTGGCCGGTTTTCCTTGCAGCCGGCTGCGTTACCGACTTAGGCTGCCGTCGCTTATCTCAAGGAGGAGAGCCGGCGTGGCGACAGGTACAGTGAAGTGGTTCAATTCGACGAAGGGTTATGGTTTCATTCAACCCGACAACGGGGGCAAGGATGTCTTCGTACATATTTCAGCCGTTGAGAAAGCAGGGCTGAGCAGTCTCAACGAGGGCGCCAAGGTTAGCTACGAAGAGAGAGAAAACCGGGGCAAAACGTCGGCGGAGAATCTGAGAGTAGGCTAACGAACTGGGGCCGCCGGTTCATTTGGGCGGACTTTTCTCTGGGTTTTGAGGCGAGCGGCGACGGGTTGATCCGGCTTTCGAGATTGATGCCTTTCGGGCCGGCGGGTTTCTGCTGGCCGCGCAAATCTAGCGGCCCACCGCCGCTCGAACTTTCTTTGTATTTCCCGAGGAACGTCGCACATAACCCACCTCCAGGTTCAGCCCCTTGATGGGGGCTCAACGCGCAAGGCGCACTCAGGGATCCTAAACGGGTTTCTACGGTCACTCGCCCCCGACAACGGGAGCATTAAATAGCGGCCTCGACGGTCCCCGCGTCGGGGCGGTTCGCCGTTGCCGGAAAGCGGGACGGGAACAATTGGCAACCGAAAGCGTCATCATTTGCTTCCAGAGGTCACCAATGCCCAACCCCGACTGCTGGGAGTCAAATAGCGGCCTCGATGCTCCCGCGTCGGGGTCGTTTTTCATTGTGCAGCCGCCGGGTATCACCCACGCGGTCTCAGGCTTTGCCTCAGCATCAAGTGCGCGTGAGATGTAAGGCCGTTCACATTTGAAAATCGCGAGTCGGTCTAACGACCGGCAAACCCCTGTCGGAGAATCGCGATGCCATCATTCAGCAACGAAAGCTGGCCCGGAGTAGCGACCGCTTCGGTGCTCGGCGTTCTCGTCGTAGCAGCGCTTGCCTTTGCAGTCGTTGGTTATGTGGAGTGGTCATCGGACGCCAATCTGGCCCAATTCATGAGCCGGTCGACGACTGCGGTGGCCGTGGCCAGCTCAACTTCGATTCTGCCTCTCAAGGGACGAACAGGTTGCGGGCAGGCCAATAAGTCGCTGCCGTCGCTCGCGCTACCCCTCGAATGACACCGCTCGAACCCTAATTGGCAGGCGACTATATCGCCTTTGACGACGACAAAAACTCCGCTCGCGCGCATGCTGCCTAACGGGCGGAGTTGATTCGGCCATGATGCTGGAAGCCGTCGTATCGCTGATGGGACTGGGCGCTTGCGCCCTGCTGCTCATTGCCTTCTGGGGGCTTAGGTCGCGCTAATCCCAAAAAAAGACGCCGCCGGTCTCACAAATACACGCCCGGCGGCGTTTTCTTCCTGAACTGGGACACTGAAATCCCCAGCAGCAAGCAAATTGCACGGCCTGTGCCACGGGCCGATGACCAAGGCCGGCCGGTTCGCGCCCGGCGGGTCGTTCTTGCCATAAGACGTGTTAGCGTCCCCGAGCAGAGAAGTGTTGCGTCCCCGGTCGTCTCAAATGTCGGAGATGCTTGGGTTTATTGGTGAGCGCGGTGGGACTCGAACCCACGACCCCATGATTAAAAGTCGACTCGGGCATCCCTGAGGGGCGATGATTAGCAATGATTGGTGGAACTATAACCTTCAACTTATCAAGGAGTTAGCCTAAAATTCGAGGGATCACGGATGATCGTCCGGGATCGTCAAGGAACCCTCGAAACCTAGTCTCAAACCTAGCCTCGTGACCCCATGATTGCCCCGGACAATCCGTCCCCTCGGAAGAGGGATCGCTCCAAGGACGTGGATCGCAGCCGCCTGTTCACGGAGCTGTCCGTCAGCAAGCTCAAGCTCCGGGCGGGGGAGGCCGCCCAGGTCACCTATAGGGATAAGAAGGAGCGTGGGCTGTTGCTCCGCCTCAATATCTCGGGCCGGAAAACGTGGGCCGTTGGCTTCTACGATCAGACGCTCCGCAAGCAAAGGACGGAGAAGCTGGGAGATTTTAGGCCCGGCGCGCCGGATCACATGTCAGTCAAGGCTGCGCGGGATGAGGCGGCCAACTTCAGGGCCAACAAAAAGAGCATCCTAGCCGACAGGGCGAAGCAAGCTCTCGCGAGCCGGGATAGTTTCGAGATCGTCGCCGAGCGTTATCTGAAGCGCTTTGTTGATGGGAAGCGCCGATCTGCTCCCCAGATCAGGAAAATGGTCGAGAAGCTGTATCCAGCGTGGGGGAAAAAGGTATTCGAGGAAATCAGGCGATCCGACGTGTCGGACCTCCTCGATGAGATCGAAGAAACGCGCGGACCGCGAACGGCCGACGTTACGCTCGCTATCCTGCGCCGCATGATGTCGAAGCACGCTGTTTCCCATGACGATTATTCCAGCCCGATCCGAGAGGGCATGGCCCGGATCGAGAACCCATCCGAGCGCGCTCGGGACCGCATCCTGTCCGATGACGAAATCCGGACGATGTGGAAGGCATGCGAAGGGCAGGGGACATTTGGCGGCCTCGTCAAGTTGCTGCTTCTGACGGCTCAGCGCCGAACGAAGGTCGCCACCATGAAGTGGGACGATTTCAACGGCGATGTGTGGATCATTGCGACCGAGGATCGGGAGAAGGGCAACGCTCAGCGATTGAAGCTCCCCAAGGTCGCCGTTGCGATCATCGAGGCCCAAGCTGAATTGCGAACGAATGAGTTCGTATTTCCAGCTGGCCGTATCGGGAGGCGAGATGGGCCCGGCCAGCACTTCGGATCGTTCTCAGCATTCGGCCAGGGTAAAGACGATCTCGACAAGGCGATGGCCGAGATCATGCCGAACATTCCGCAATGGCAACTGCACGATCTCCGGAGAACCGCCCGCTCGTTGATGTCGCGCGCGAAGGTCCGTCCCGATATCGCGGAGCGAGTGCTAGGCCACAAGATCGGGGGCGTCGCGGGCGTCTATGATCGGCATGTGTATGACGTGGAGCGAGCACAGGCCCTTGTCGCGCTCTCGACGTTGATCGGACGCATCTTGGAGCCCCGCCGCTCCGGGAACGTCGTACCCCTCTCGCGATGACGTCTAGCGCAGCAGGAGCAGCATCCGTGAGGAAATCTGCGCGCATGCGTTCCAGACACGGGGGACGACGAGAACCGCAGCATGCTGCTCCCCAGCGTGTTTTCGCTACCTAGGTGTCATAACCGGAAAACAATTTCGGAAGCCTTTGTAAGATCACCCTAATTCGCGGTGCGTCAACGTTGATTGCGCATGATCGATCTGCAATGATGTTCCTGCGGCGTCCATCGAGACCGTGTGCTCGCTGGTTAGGGTACCGCGACGTAACCGGGGCAGGATGCAAACCCGGGGAATGAAGTCAGAGGCCCGTCGTGTGGCGCTCTGCCGTCCGATCAGGCAAGGCCCGAAGTCCTGATGCATCGCAATCACTGCACAACCATCGTTCATTAGAACGGGGAGTGCGGTAGCGATGTTGGATTGTAACCAATGACGAAATCGAACAAGCCCCGCAAGATAACTCCGCGCGGACCAAATCAGCCCAAACCGATCACCGAAGTTCGTCAGCTTGTCTCACGCAAGGAGGCTTCTGTTATCCTTGGCTGTCATCCCGACACAGTCAAAAAGATGGAAAAGGGCCGAGGCGGGCAACTCGACGTGATCCGATTGCATCCGAAGGGGCGCACGGTCTTTTACAAGCTCGCGGACCTGAGAAGCTACGCTGGGGTCTCGCCGGCAACCGTCGAAACCTCGACGTCGTAGCCCGCGCCGCAACGGAGCATTTCATTCATGAAGATCATAACGAGACCTCGCGAGGATGCGCGACCAGCCTACGCGTGCTTTCCGTGGAGCGTTTGTGCGGACCCTCGTTCGCACCAGTTGTCGCCATTCGTGATCGCGACAATGGGCACCTTGGTGTCGCTAGCTCGCCTTCAACACGGCGACGCCAATCATCATCGTGCCTTCGCTGCCGGAGCCAAAGGCATCGAAGCCGAGTTGGCAAACGCGAAGTTGTTTAAAGATGCATGGGCGCAGGAAAATGCACTCCGCAGAAGCGGCACGCCGAAAGATCAGGCGCGAGTTCCGAAACGGCAGCACGTGGCCCCAGTCTTCTCTCTGAGAGAGGGGCATTCGACGGCTCCGCGATACAAGCCGATCAAGTTAGGAAAAGCGCTTCGCGCGGCCGGTGAGGATACCTATTGGCAGGCGAGTAAGCGACTGCGACACGTCCAACCAGTTCGGGTCGCTGTGGACATCACCAGAGCGGCATTGTTGCAGGCCGCTAGATTGTCACTCGGTGCACGAAACTTCGCGCGGCTTGATGAGGCATTGCAGACCCTGAGCGAGAAAATCGAGATTGACGGCGAAGAGATGCCGCCGTTCTGCGCCGTTGAGGAATTCGAGGGCAGACTGCTGCTGTCGATCTCGGGCGAGTGGCTCAGGATGCAGTACATCAAGGTACCGCTCCCACTTCCAATCAAATCGTCGCTCGCGACCAAGCTGCTCCTGTGGCTTCAGCACATCGATCTCAGGCGAGGCAAGGGCGATAGCAACTTCGTAAGCCTTGCAGCGAGGTTCGGCTACCGGCGTTGGGCAGATCGCGCCTTCAATCGGGCTTTCAAAATGCTCAATGACGACTACTTGCCCAAGCTGGACCGCCGCATGTTGCAGAGGGAGCACAAAATCCACATGCCGGACTTCTACGACGTCGAGTCCGACGGCGCGCGCGTTCGATTTGTAGGGCGTGAGCGAGATACCTACGAGCACGACCGCGCAATGCAGAAGCGCGTCAAGCCGAAGAGACGCATAGAGCGAGAGCGCCTGGACGACAGTCTGGCTGCTGACGACGCCGCGAAAGAGAACAAGCTGTGGCGCAATTGGGAGTCTCGGCTCGCTTTTGGAGAGTTTGAATGACGACCTCACTCACCCAGTCGGCGTGCAACATCGAAAATTCGTACATCTGTCACGGCGCGGGCAGCGAAGCTCGTACATCTGTCACATCGGCGCCCAACAGGTCGTACATCTGTCCATCAGAATTCGTACATCTGTCACACGCAAAATCGAAGAAACGCCTGTGCTACAATGATAACTGCCAAAATCGAGGCGCTCTATTAGAAGAGGTACTAGAAAGAACCAGTGTTAGAGAGAGGATCAATAGAATAGCGCTCCGCGCGATCCCACTTCGTTGCGATGGAAGGAGAGTGTGAAATGAAAAGGGAGAGACTGAACCTCCGGACGAAACGGGGCAGACACCCTCGAAAGATGAAGACAATGGTTTTCGTCTATAACCCAGAGTCTCGGGCGAAGAGGGAGGAGCGCCTCGCCCGCGACAGGAAGCGCTCCCTCAAGCGTCGCTGTGAGAAAGCCGCCCCCGCCACGCTCGTACCAGCAGACCCGATTTTCATCCGGCTGGTGAAAACGATCTCGCAGCGTCGGAACGACGACAAGAAACATTGGGAGACGCTGAGCAGCTATCTCGCCACGGGAACGACGCGACGCACCATCGTCCGGGAACGACTCCCCGCGCGCGTTACACACCCGGAGAAATAGGGAGGCAGCATGGAGGCGATTTGCGCGGGATCGGGGCACAGGACCGCGGATCAACGCAATGACGTCCAGAACCGCTCCGCTGCTCAGGAAACCAGCCCCCGAATGCATCATGGAACGAGGAACGTATAGATGGGAGCACAGGACGACGAGGGAGTGTATCGGTTTGCAGGCCCGGGAGCCAAACGACGTCGTATGCGGCTTGACGAAATACCCCGCGCGCTCACATCGAGGAAAACCAAGACCGCCCCAAAATCCCTATCCCAAAGAACCCCGAAAAGGGAAACGCGGGAGATCACGGAGCATGGCCTGAAATCAAAAATCCGTCGCCTCACAATTCAAACGACGTCCTTCCAAGAAGTCTGCGACGAATTGAGACGCGCAAACATCTCGGTTTCCGGCATTGTCGTCAGCGACCTCCGTTCCGACATGCGGGAGATCGTAAAGCTTTTGATTGAGGAAGGATTGCTCGACGAACAGCGGCTTGAACGATATCGACGCCAGCATCAGCGTGATCACGAACGATGAGGGCGGGCGGGATCGGGATCGAGATGCATCCCATTTACATCCCCATTTTTGGTGCGAGCCACACATTCCAGCATGCTGATAATTTCTCGTCGCCTCTTCCCGATGCCGCCTGATTTGATCGATTGCGGCGAGTTCTCATGACTCTCTATCACGTGGCGAAGCATAGAAAGCCCTGTCATTAGTGGCTTTCTGCCAAGGGGCTAGTCCTGAGGCTAGGTCCGAGGTTACGTTTCGCGCCCAAATCAGGCTCATTTTGCAGATGTCGCATTTGCGCATGGATTGATCGAGGAACGCGGGAAGACCGAAGATGCATGGCACCCTGAAGAAGACAACGCGAACGCGCTCTGCCGTCACGTCAGGAGCGCGCTTGTTCGCTGAGCGGCTTGATCTACGCACCGCTCACGGCATGCGCTTCAAAGACTTGGTCACGATCTACATCCATGACGCAGGAGGCGAGGGCAACATCACGGAGTCCCAGCGTGCGCTCATTCGAGACATAGCGCTGCTCCAATGCCAGCTTGAAGATTTGCAGGCCGAATATGCGCAGTCTGGCAAGTTCACGACGAAAGACCGTGTTGAATATCAGCGCATCGCAAACTCGATGCGACGCCACATGCGAGACGCTGGCTTGACCGCTGTCAAGCGCGATGACGATGGCGATATCGAAGACCCGTTGGAATATGCCAAGCGTGGTGGCTCTCGTCATTCACACCGTGAACGCATGGGGGACTGAGATGGATGCATCAGCACAAGGCAGCATCATCAGCATGACGTTCACGCTCGATCCCGGCTCAGCATCGGCCACACTCGACCGGGCGATGACCGAGGCCGAGGCGATCCAGCATGACAATGCAGTCGCCATGGCATTCATACTATCGGGGGATTGATGAGCACTCGTCGTCATCGTGAACGCCTTGACGACACTCAGACCACCGCCACACCTCGAAGACCTGTCAAGCTTCCAGCTCCTCCTCAATCACAGCGTTTCACACTGCTGGACGCCGTTCGTGATCCCAAACTGTTCGCAAAGTTCTTCCCTGATCCTGAAAGCTGGATTGCATGGCGCTCGTTCATAGCAGCAGCGTTCGGCTTGCCGATGTCGGACGAGGAACTTGCGATCTATCGCCAATGTACGGGCCGGACTGACCCGCCAACCGAACAGGCCCGTGAGTGTGTTCTCGTTATCGGCAGACGCGGCGGCAAGTCTCGGGTGCTCGCATTGATCGCAGTCTGGCTCGCATGCTTCCACGATTATCGTCAGTATCTCGATGAGGGCGAGCTTGGCGTTGTCCAGGTGCTCGCGGCAGACAAGGATCAAGCCCGCGTCATCCTCCGCTATGTCAAGGGTTTCATCAAGAAAGTCCCGATGCTCTCGCGCAAGATGCAGCGTGAGACGAAATTCGGCCTCGAACTGTCGAACTCCATCTCCATCGAGATCGTCACGGCATCTTTCCGTTCGGTTCGCGGCCGAACCGTCGTGGCAGCGCTGTGTGACGAAATTGCATTCTGGAATGACGAGGGAGCCAACCCTGACGCTGAAGTCGTCAATGCAATCCGGCCCAGCATGGCAACGATCCCCTCGGCAATGCTGTTGCTGGCCTCATCACCATATGCACGTCGTGGCGTGCTGTACGACATGCATCGCCAGTATCACGGCAAGGACGATCCTCGGGTTTTAAGCTGGCAAGCCCCGACCGAGGTCATGAACCCGTCGATTGATCCCGCGTTCCTCGCGGAACAGTATGAGCGTGATCCCGTGTCGGCGTCAGCAGAGTATGGCGCTCAGTTCCGCACGGACGTCGAAGCCTTCATTGCACGCGAGGCCGTTGACGCAGTCACCTCCGATGAACGGGAGCGGCCCTACATAGCGGACTTCAACTACCATGCGTTCGTCGATGCTGCGGGCGGCTCTGGTAGGGACTCGTTCACGCTCGCTATCGGACACGTCGAGAACGGCATTTCGGTTTTGGACGTAGTTAGGGAATTTAAACCGAACTTTAGCCCTCGCAATGTCGTCGAGCAGTACGCGGCTTTGCTCAAATCTTACAGCATCAGCGAAGTGATGGGCGACCGCTACGCTGGCGAATGGCCGCGAGAGCAGTTTCTCGAGCATGGCATCAAATACGAGCCGTCAGCCAAGCCCAAGAGTGCGATCTACGCCGAATTCCTTCCGCTGATGATGTCGAAGAAGTGCGATCTCCTCGACCATCCCAAGCTGATGATCCAGCTATGCGGGCTGGAACGCAAGACTGCTCGATCCGGCAAGGACAGCATCGACCATGCCCCGAACGGACACGATGACGTCTGCAACGCCGTTGCGGGCGTCCTCACGTCGATGGGCGTTCGCAAATATCGGTATGTGGCTGACCTATCATGGGTCGGTGGACCTTCGGGACGCAGCCACGCTGCAGAAAGAATGAGCGGACTTCTAACCACACGAGGACTTTGACATGAATACCCACGACCACGAGATCATCGACCGGAATGGCAAACGCGTCACGCGTGGCAACATCGTCGAAGATGGCGACGTCATGCGCGTTCCAGTTCGGCTGATGGACAACGGCAATCCGGCCTTGCTGGCCGCCATGGCGGACGCACGGACGGCAAAGCGTATCGAGCAGTTCGATGCAGCGCATGTGATGGGCCATCGGCCCGGCTTCGGCGTCATGGATGCCGCGGCGGGCACGGATCGGGATCGTCTCCGCGATCAGCGTAATGCTGCTCTGTCGAATGCCTGGCGTAATCCGTCTCGGATCATCGATCAGCAGCTGCCTCAGTCACACGACGCGAGCCCAGGCACTTTCACGCACGATGAGCTACTGGCTCGTCGTGATCAGCGGCTTGAGGACGCTTGGAAGCAATGAGCAACGAGGCCCGCCACGCTGGCGGGCCTCACTACATAGGAAGGTGACCTAATGTCGAGCCTACCCCCACGAGTACAAGCCAAGCTCGCAATGCTCAAGGATGCTGAGCAGCAAGCTCTAACCATCATGACCTCAAACCAGCGCGCAATCTCCGAGACGCAGAAGGCGCACGATATCAACCCCACGGGCGACAAGGCGGCCGTTCTTGCTCGCGAGATCATTCGGCTCCAAGCGTTGCAGCCGGCTCATCAGGATCGATACAAATCGCTCGCCGACCTCAACGCCAAGGTCGAGCGATATCTGGCGATGCTACCCGCGAATGTCGAGCTTGATGATGCGAAGCCGATCAGGCTAAAGCCGAGATCGGACGAGACAAATTTGCTGGCCGTGCAACGGCTGCGCATCGAGATCATGGGTCTCATTTCGGAGCGTGGTCGCGTCGAGCGCGCGTCCCCGACGACCAAGGAGATGAAGGACTTGGCCGGGTTGTACGTTCAATCGCTGGGCTTGAAGGGAACTCCGCATCTCGTCATCGAGCATGGCAAGTTCGAGATGCATTTCGGACGTGGCGTCATCGGCGAGGGCTTCACGACCCCGGAGGAAGTGCTGGCATGGGTCGATCCCGCGCTCCTGCAGCGTCGGCTTGAAGCAATGATCGACGAGATGCCGAAGCCTGCTCGGCAGATGGATGCTGACGACCGCAAACAGCGTCTCGACGAAATTAAGCGGGAGTTGTTCGACCTAGAGCGGCGCGAGTGCGCGCACATTGATGCGGCCCGAGAAGAAGGCGCCATCATCGAGCACCGGCCGAACACGGACGTGCGGGCTCTGCTCGGGCTCGTGACGTTGCGATCTAGGGCAAACGCGGCATGACGCTTCCCTCCGCGTTTGGCGTCCCTCGCGGAGGGCTTCGCCCGATCGTTCCTCACCGGGATCGCGATCGGCGGCGGACAAGTCAGTGAGTGTCCGTCTCATAGGAACAACCCTGACAGCCTTCGGCCGAGGTTTCTCCCCCGGCGCGGTGGGCAGGCCCGCCGCTCTCATGTCCCCAGCATGGGCGGCGGCGGGCCTTCAACGTTTCCGGTCGTTTCGGTCACGACCGGATGATCGCGGCGCGTGGCCCGCGATCAGGCCCGCCGTCGTCTTGAGTTCGCCTTCCTGCTCGACGACGGCGGGCAAACTTCAACTAATTGTCGTGGTATTCAGCGAGTAGACAATTGGTGGGCAATGACTCGTCTTCAGAGGTCGTTAAGTCGGCACCATCCTCGCGGAGGAACATCAACAGACGTCCAAGCCTTTTTGGGGGCATTGCGGCCGTGACGTAGAAGAGACGTTCATCGTAGTTTTCCGACCGCACCTGAGGCGCGGAAACGCCCGTATCAGAGGTGTTCTTAGCTTTCGGCACTATTGTTACTCCTGCTAGATAAGCAAGGGTACTTTCGCATGTCGTGCTTGCGACTAAAGTGCCTTGTTCCATCGATCCGCGCTAATCACCGATCAAGAAGTTAACAGCCTGCGGTTCTTGGAAGGCCGGCGAACGGTCGCCTTTGATCGTAGGGGTCTAGCTGGTGGCTTCTTGCGAGTGGTTCTCCTCGCGTGGTGCGACGTAAATCCTTGGACCTGCGGGGCGCTAAGCGCATCGCTGATAAATATGACTTCCGCGCCAGTCGACTTTTCGCCAGCGCTATAGTTCAACAGGTACGTGATTGGCGAGAACGTGGAATATGCTGTCCTGATTTCTGGGACGTCATCATACGACACGACCCATTTGCACTTTCGCCGACGCTTCAGCTCTGCCGCTATTTCTAGATGATCCTCAGGGCGATAGAAGTTTTTGTAAAGCTTGTGACCCTTGATGAAATAGGGAGGGTCCAGATAGACGAATGAATTTTCTCGGCCTACGGTCTCTTTGATAAAATCAATCGCGTCAAAATTCGTTACTTTGATCTGACTGGCGTATCTCGATAGGGCCTTTAAATTGTCAATCTGCTTGTCTTTGACGAGTCGGACATCGACCTTCCAGTTGCCCTTCTGCTCGTATCCGCCAATTGGTCCAGCGCCCTCGATGATGCCGGAACGATTTGTGCGGTTGAGGAAGTAGGCTGAGAAGCCAAGCTTCAGCTTGTTATCAAAGTCGCCATTCTCCCAAATTTCCTGCTGTCGATGCCATTGGTCGATATCGACCGGCGTTTTCTCAATCAGCCGACAGAATTTCTCCGTATCGAAAAGGGCGGAGACCCAAAAGGCATAGATTGATTGATCGATATCGTTGATCGAGATCCGATCCACAAAGCCGTTCGCTAGAAGTTGGATGGCGAGGCCAGCGCCTCCGGCATAAGGTTCGCAATATTCTGTCCCGAACAGCCTGTTCTCGCGAATGAGCTCGGCAAAATACGGAAACAGCTTCGCCTTTCCGCCGGGGTAGCGCAGGGGAGAGGTGATCATCACACGTGCTTCTTCACAAACTGGTCGATGGTATTGCGCGCCTGCATGACGCGCGTTTCGTGCGGGATCAGATTTCCGTGCGCACCAAGGTTTAGGAACGAGAGATGATCTTTCTTGAATTCGCTTAATACTTTCTTGTCCGTGTTCGGCAGGTTGACGGATTGCGTTGCGCAGATGTTTAGGCAACCCTCTAGATCGAGTGTTTTTCCCGCCGTATTGGCCTTTTGATCCTCGATGATGTGCTTGAGGATCGCCTCGACAATATTACGTAGCAGGAACGTTGCTGCGGCCGGAAACTTGCTGCACTTGATGTCCTTCGCTTCCTTCATCAGTTGCTTGAGAAGGCCGTTGTTCATCGTGACGGGGTAGGAGAACAACGCTCCGGGCTTGACCGGTCCGCTGCCGCCAGTAGTCGTTCCCCCGGTGGATGATCCTCCGGACGACGTCGTTCCGCCTGAACCTCCGCCTCCGCCGCCTCCGCCGCTACCAGTGCCGCTCGTCGTCGCGCCCTTCTTCGTCGCGCCTCCCTTGCTCGTGGAGGCCGCTGTTCCATAGTCAGCGAAGACGTCGTCATAGCTGGCTGTCGCGCCAAACCCCTTGACCGGGTTTATGACAAGCTTGTGGATCAGGTGTTTGAGCTTCTTGTCGGGTTCCTTGCCCGTTACGACTTTCAAATTGACCATGTCATAGCTGATGCCCATCTTCTCCTTGTGACCTTTGGTCTGGAGAAAACGGACCGGCGGATTGAACGGCAGGTTCGGTTTCAGCAGGATGTCTTTTTCAGTGTGAGTCCAATGGAGCCCTAGCACCTTGCGATAAAGCTGGTACTCGATGATTAGGTCCTTGATCTCGCCTTGCGTGACGTCGAAGAGCTTGGCGAGTTTGGGAAGGCTGATGCCGCCTTTCCAGTCGTCGTATACGGCCTTGCGGCTCCCTAAGTATCCCCACTTGGATTTGTCGCCCGTTCCGAAGTGCGCGCTAGCCATGATCGGCATCAACGCATCACGATCAGGCGCTATGCTGCACTCGACGTTGAGCAGGTGTTTTTTGAGCGTCTCGGAAATATGGGGAACGGTGCCGGCATGATCCTTCGGCGGGCTGACTAACCCAGCCAGTAATTTGTACGCGGCAATGCGCGTGTTACCCTCAATTACGATATAGCCCGAGCCCTTCTTCACCACGTAGGGCCGCTCGGCTCCGATGTTCTTGCCCTCGGATGCAATCTTCTTGATGAACGCTTCTAAATCTTCGTTCTCATAGAGATAGGCAATGATTTCGCTCTGGCTCGACAGGGTCGTCTGAGTGACGATGCGAGGGTTGCGTTCATCCAGCGAAATATCTTTGAGTGGAATACTCTCGTATTTGAAACCAGCGAACATCGCCTTGCCCCAATTCGTGACGCGAAGATGAAGCACGAAGCCGACGGCCGCATCAACTGCTGGTAGTTTCAGTCCACAGTCTACGACTAGCCAAATAGGCTGATATGCGGGCGGACTATTTCGCGCTTGCGCGTGACGCAATCGACTCGGTCAACGTCCGCGTGGGGAACGTCCTGATGGGAAATGCACATGGGACGAGACCTAGCCTAGACCTAGCCTTGGTGGGATCGTCTCTTGGGTTAAAAATCAGCTAAACTATTGATTTTATTGGTGAGCGCGGAGGGACTCGAACCCTCGACCCCATGATTAAAAGTCACGTGCTCTACCGCCTGAGCTACGCGCTCACTCACCTGAACATCGGCTCCGGACGCAGGCTTTTAACCGCTCCGGATCATGCTCCAGCCCGCGCTGTGTAGGGGGCAGGGCCCATCGGGTCAATAGCCGAAGGGCGGTCAATTGGGCACCGGCGCGCTGGATTTGCCGTTCCTGCGCCTGTGGTTAGGACCGTTTCTTGAAGTCGGCTCAGCTGTCGTGGCGGATTTCCGAGCCGACCGGCTGCGACGGGGCGACCGAGGGCAGGCTGACCGGGCGGAGCCCGATCAGTTCCGCGGTCCGGATCGCGCTGTTGCGCCAGAATGCGAACTCGTTGATCCGCGAATTCTCCAGGATCGCGATGGAAACCGCCGCGAGGAATGGCAGGCTTTGCAGCACCAGCACTCCGGCGAAGATGTAGATCTCGCGCACCTGCTTGTAGCCGTTGGTGACGACCAGCACGATGGCGCCGACCAGCAGCAGCACGCCGATCACGGCTTCCCAGAACGCCTGGAATTCGATCGACATCCGCGACAGGCCGCCCTTCGAGGTGCGGGCGAAGGCGAGATGCTCGGTGATCAGGCCCTGCGCCACCGCGCGCGACACCGTCCATTGCACGCTCATCGCCGCGATCATGGCCCCGAGCATCTGGCCGGCCTTGATGTTCACCCGCAGCCGGTAGAGCGCGACGAAATGCACCAGCGAGACGATGAAGGAGGCCATGATCGGCAGCGTCAGGATCTTGTCGGGGATCGCGATGTCGGCGAAGGCGACGATCGGGACCCAAATCAGATTGAGGATCGCGACCACGACGCCAAGGCTTTCAGCCCCTAACCAGTTGAGCCAGCCCAGCGAGAATTCGCGGCGCTGGTCCGGCGTCAGCCGGCTCGCGCCAGGCAGGAAGCGCCGCCAGTGCTTCTTGACGATCTGGAAGCCGCCATAGGCCCAGCGGTGGCGCTGCTTCTTGAAGGCCTCGTAGGTGTCGGGCAGCAGGCCTTCGCCGTAACGCACATTGGTGTAGTGGGTGAGCCAGCCCTGCTGTTGGATCGAGAGGCCTAGATCGGTGTCCTCGCAGATCGTGTCGCTGGACCAGCCGCCGGCCTTGTCCATCGCGGCGCGTCGGATCAGGCACATCGTGCCGTGCACGATGATGGCGTTGAACTCGTTGCGCTGGACCATGCCGATGTCGAAGAACCCGGCATATTCGCCGTTCATGATGTAGTGCATCAATGAGCGGTCGCCGTCGCGATGCTCCTGCGGCGCCTGCACGAGGCCGACGCGCGGATCGGCAAACGCCGGCACCAGGTCCTTGAGCCAGTCCGGATGCACGACATAGTCGGCGTCGATGATGCCGATGATCTCGGCGTCCGCCGCGGTCCGCTCCATCGCGATCCGCAGCGCGCCGGCCTTGAAGCCCTGCACCTTCTCGGCATTGATGAACTTGAAGCGCTCGCCGAGCATCCGGCAGTGATCCTGGATCGGCCGCCAGAAGTCGGGATCAGGCGTGTTGTTGATGATGCAGACGCACTCGAAATTCGGATAGTCGAGCCGCGACACTGCATCGAGCGTCTGCTTCAGCATCTCGACCGGTTCGAAATAGGCCGGGATGTGGATCGAGACTTTCGGGAACGTCACATTCTCGCCCATCGTGGCGGGTGCGAGCGGCTCGCTCTTGCCGATCAGCCGGCGGGGGCCGCGGCCGAACGCCACCGCCGCGATCTCCTCGATCCGCGCCATCGCGATCAGGACCAGCGGCACCAGCAGCACGAGGCCAAGGCTGAGCGCAAAGGCCGAACCCCAGACAAAATAGTGCGTGGTCCAGTACGAGAACACGGTCGCAACCCAGGCGCCGACACCGTTGGCCGCGGCCGACAGCAGCAGCGCCTGCATCACGGTCGGCTGGTCCAGCCGCAGGATCGGCAGCGACATGAAGAGGCCGACCAGCACGGCGACCAGCGCGATCTTCCAGTAGTTCAGGTCGGTGACCGGGCCGGTCCAGGAAAACTTCGCCTCGCGGTCGGCATTGAGGATGCCCCAGTAGGGACCGACGCCGCCTTCGAAGAACTTCCAGGGCTGATCGATGGCTTCGACGATGTTGTAGTCCATGCCGATGGCCTCGGCGCGTGCGACGAAGTTGCGCAGCACGGTGGCCTGCTGGAACGGACCGGGCTCGGCGCTGCGCAGATTGTAGCCCTGGCTCGGCCAGCCGAATTCGGCGATCAGGATGCGCTTGCCGGGGAACGAGTCGCGCAGGAGGTTGTAGCGGTCGACCGCCTGGTCCACCGCCTGCTTGTCGGTGAAGTTTTCCCAGTAAGGCAGCACGTGCGCGGCGATGAAGTCGGACGAATTGGCGAGCTGCGGATGGTCGCGCCAGATGTTCCAGATTTCACCGGTCGTCACGGGAACGCTGACCGACTTCTTGACCCGCTGGATCACCTTGATCAGCCGGTGCACGTTGCTTTCGGCGATCGCCCATTTGACGGCTTCGGCCCGCTTGTCCTCGGGCTGCGTTTCCGCGTCGTGCAGGCGCTGCGCCTCCTCGCGGAGGATGCGCTCGGACTCCTCCGGCGGCACCCCGACCTCCGGAACCGAGCCGAGGTTTTCCAGCGGGACCTGCTCGCCGCGGAACACGGTTTCGTTGCCGACCACGATGCCGATGACGTTGCTGTTGCGCTTGGCAAGGTTGATCGCGGCTTCGATCTCGCGATTGTTGCGGTTGGCGTCCTTGTCGATCCAGGCGCCGACCGTGACCTTCATGCCGAACTCGGCGGCGACCGGCGGCACCAGCTCGTTGCCTTCGGTCGACGAATAGAGGCGGACCGCTTTGGTGAGCGTCGAGAGCTTTCTCAGGTCGGTGCGCACCTTCTCGCTGTCGGCGGCAACATCCGCGACGGAGTGGCCGGACTCGAACGGGGCATAGGACAGGCTCGGCAACGTGCCACGGAAATCGGGCGCCGACTGCTTCTCCTGGAAGAGACCCCACAGGGCAGCGTGGGCGGCGGTGACAAGCAACAGGACGGCGACGACGGCGCGCATCGCGGTTAAACCATACGGGGCCTGAGATTGAGGACTAAGCGAACCCGTCCCCTGGGTTCGACCAACATAGCGGCGGAGCGAAAGATATCTCCGCCATACGATTTAACAACTGGTGTGCCGCGATGGCGTTTTAAGGGCGCAAGCCGTTCCAGCCGCGAAAAAATCGCGGCCGGATCCGATCGTGCCATGCGCTATTTCGATGCCGGCGCCGGTGTCGCCGAAGGGGTCGGCGCAGGCGAGGGCGAGGCGGCTGGCGCAGGCGCGGCATTGCCGGCCGTCGACGGCACCGGGGTGGGCGCGGCGGCTGCCGCGGCCTGCGGCTGGGCACCCGGATTGATCCAGCAGGCGTGGATGCGGCCGTCGAGGCTGCCGCGCACCTTGTCGTCGATCTGGGCGCCGAACCGGGTCAGGCAGCGGAAGGCGGCCTGGACGTGGCCACCGGGGCAGCCGAACCGGTCATAGAGGTCGAGATGGCGGAAGGCGGTGTCGAGATCGTCGTTCCACATCAGGCGGACCACGCGGCGCCCGAGCCAGACGCATTCCGGGTTGCCGGCCGGGCCGTTGATGGCCTGCTGGGCCTCGACGAACTCCTCGACCTTGCGCTGGTTCGCCTCTCGCACAGCGTTGGCATTGGCGTCGGGCTGTCCAGGCTGCTGTTTGGCCTGATCAGGCGGATTCGGCGTGCCGCTCTGGGCGAACGCGCCGCCGGCTCCGTTCAAGAGCGCGAGCGCTGTGACGAGGCCCGTTACGGCAAGATGGCGCAAAGCAGTGTTCTTCAACTCAAGCAGCCGTCGACGCATGCATTCCCCGATATGTTCCGGCCCCTGCGGGATCATCCTAACGGCTCGCGTGATGCCGTCCAAATAGGTCTCCAGTGCGGCGGAGACTCTGGCGGAATCCCATGACTGGAATTTGGTATTTTGTCCAGCAAACTCACAACTTTATCGACCCAGCGCAAAACTGTCGCAGGACAACCATGGTAATGACCGATTCCTGGACTTGGCAGACGGGCTGTGACCGGCTAATTCGACGGTCCCCCGGAGGATGGAACCGATTTCGCTTCGTACGCCGCTGGCGCTTCTCCTGATCTCGCTCGCTGTGATTGCATCTGTGTGGTGGTGGCTCGCCACGCCGATTACCCTCGCGCGTGCGCCGATCGATCCTGCCGCAAAGTTGCAATGCGTGTCCTACACGCCGTTCCGCGGTGCCCAGACGCCGCTCGATCCCACCACGCAAATTCCGGCCGAGCAGATCGAGCAGGACCTCGCCGATCTCGCCAAGGTCACCGACTGCGTGCGGACCTATTCGATCGAGAACGGCCTCGACCAGGTCCCCGGCGTAGCGGCCAAGGTCGGGCTGAAGGTGATGCAGGGCATCTGGCTGAGCAGCAACCGCTTCAAGAATTTGCAGCAGATCGCGATCGCGGTCCGGCTCGCCAAGGAATATCCCGGCGTCGTCACCTCGCTGATCGTCGGCAACGAGGTGCTGCTGCGCGGCGAGATGACCGCCGCCGATCTTGCCGGCAACATCCGCGCGGTGAAGGCCGCGGCGGGCAATCTCCCGGTCACCTATGCCGACGTCTGGGAATACTGGGTGAAGAACCGCGAGATCTATGACGCGGTCGATTTCGTCACCATTCACATCCTGCCGTATTGGGAGGACATCCCGGTCAAGGCGAAGTACGCCGCGGCGCATGTCGACGATATCCGCAAGCGGATGGCGGTGACATTCCCCGGCAAGGAGATCCTGATCGGCGAGACCGGCTGGCCGAGCGCGGGGCGGATGCGCGAGGGCGCACTGCCGTCGCGCACCAACCAGGCGCGGGTGGTGTCCGAGATCCTCGACCTCGCCAAGCGCGAGGGTTTTCGGGTCAACCTGATCGAGGCCTATGACCAGCCCTGGAAGCGCAAGCTCGAGGGCACCGTCGGCGGCAATTGGGGCCTGTTCGATGGGGCCAACCGGCAGGTGAAGTACCCGCCCGGCGTTGCGATCAGCAATCATCCCACCTGGAAGCTGCAGATGGCGGGCGGCATGGCGCTGTCCATCGCCACCTTCCTCGCGGCCTGGCTGACGCTGCGCCGCCGGCCCTGGACACCGCGGCCGTCGGCTTGGATCGCGGTCGCGATTTCGGCGACGACGGCGGGGACGCTGCTCGGGATCGCCGGCGACAAGATGTATTACGAGAGCTACGGCGTCGGCGGCTGGCTGCATTGGGGCCTGCTGCTCGCGGCCGCCATTGCCTCGCCCTTGCTGACCGCGCATGCGCTGATCGCCGGGCGCTCGCTGCCGACCTTCCTGGAGCTGGTCGGGCCGCGCAACTATCGCGGCAAGGGCGCGATCGGCGCGTTGCTGGCGATCGTGCTGGTCATCACCACGGTGATCGCAGCCGAGACCGCGCTCGGCTTCGCCTTCGATCCGCGCTACCGCGATTTTCCGTATGCGTCACTCACCATGGCGGTGGTGCCGTTCGCGCTGCTCACCATGTTCAATCGCCCGAAGGAAGGCATCCGGCCGCTCGCGGAATCGGTGTTCGCCGGTCTGTTGGCGATCGCCGCGCTGTTCACGATCTACAACGAGGGCACGATCAACTGGCAGTCGGACTGGACCTGCGTGATGTACCTCTTGCTCGCCGCTACGCTGTGGCGGGCGCGGGCCGCGCAAAACCCAGGATGAACAAGCCGATCGCGAGCCCCGACAGCACGACGTTGTAGAGCACGATCCCGAGCCCGGCTGCGATCAAGCCGACGGTAAGCAGCACGATCGACGGCCGCGTCAGGTTCAGCACCGCGATCACCAGCGCCGTGATTCCGAACACCGAGTTCTTGAACAGCACGGTCGACAGCGCGCGGGCCTTGCAGAGCATGGTCTGCGTGCCGGCGTCGCACGCCAGTGCAACCGGCGAGAATTCGATGGCGAGATAGCGCACGTACAGCGCATAGCCGACGGTGACGAAGCCCACGACCATCAGGAACTGGACCTGATAGGGGGAAAGGCGGAACGGAGGTTTTGTCATCGCGGCACTATGGTCGGGAACGGGGTTTCGGACAAGGCTCGGTCAGAGCAGCGAAATCGGTTGAGAATTTGGCCGCAATCCTTTGCCGGACGTGATTATTGGCTGTTCCGCCGGAACATCGAGGAGATTGTCGTCGGCTCCGGCTTCTTTTCCTCGGCAACCGGCTGCGGCGGTGGCGCGAACGTGCGCCTCGGCGCGGCCCGCCGGTGCGGCAAAGCCGGCCTGGCTCCGGCAGGCGGCTCGTTCAGGGCCAGCCGCTGGCCGTCATAGATCGCCGTCTCGCAGGTCCGCTGGACCAGGCTGAGGCCGGCGCAAATCCTGGCGGCGGTCCCGGCGTCGTTCAGCGGCCCGGCCACCAGGCGCAGCTGCATGCCGAGCCCGTTGCTGTTCTCCTTGATGACGATGATCGGCCGCAGCGCCGCCAGCGGCGCGTTGGCCTTCGACTTCAAGAGGCTGCGCCAGAGCGCGCGCAGTCCGTTGACCGAATTTGCCGTGCCGAGATCGACGCCGAACTCGGTGCGTTGGATCTGCGCCTTCGGCGCATCGTCTTCGACTTCGGAGTCCGGATCCGTTGTGATCACCAGCGGCGGGATCGGCGCGGCGTTCACATCGCTCGAGGCCGGCGGCTTGGGCGCTTCGGTTAGCTTGTTCGGCGCAGGATCGCGCGATGCCATCAGCGGCTTGGCCGCAGCCGGCGTGGCCGTGGACGCTGGCGCGGCCGCCTTGATTTCGTCGGTGCTGGCCGCGGCGGCCGCGGCGCTCATCGGACTGGCAACCGATGGAGCGGAGGCAGAAGCCGGCGGCGAGCTCTCGGGGGCCGACGACTTCTCCGCGGCAACTGGCGGCCTGCTCGCGGCGGCCGTCGGCTTCTTGTCGGACTTCTCGGCCGCTGCGACTGACTTCTCGACCGGCGCCGGCGCCTTGCTCTCGATGGATGCCACCACCTTGTCGATCGCGGCCGGCTTGTCCGATGCGGCAGGCGGCGTCGTTGCGACGGCGGCAACGGCTGGTGCCGCCGCTGCGGGCGCCGAATTGGCTGATGCGGGCGGCGTAGCAGGCGACGCTGCCGGAGTTGGTGGTGGTACCGGAACGGCCGCCACCGGCTGTTTCGCGATCGTGCCGGTCACGGAGTCGAGACCCTGTTCCAGCGTGGTGACGCGCGAATACAGCCGGTCGCGGTCGCCGTTGAGCGTATCGATCGCGGATGCCAGCCGCCGCGTCTCGTTGTGGCTCTCCTTCGCCAGCGTCTGCAGCTGCTGGGCCTGGCGCGCGATATCAGATGCGGCGACCTGGTCGCGCCGCAGCGTCAGCGCCGACTGGTTGGCCATCACGGCGATGGCGACGGCCCCGACCGCAGCCACGCCCCACGAGCCGAGCCGCCACAGCATGCGGCGATCGAAAGCATCCTCCTCGGCCAAAAAGCCGGTGGTGCTTTCGGTGTCGAAATCCGCCGCCAGATTGTCGGGATCTTTGGCCAAAGCCCGCTTGGCCCTCCTCAAGGCCCGCCGAATCACGAGGCAAAGATTAACAGGAAATGGACCGGGAACTTGAATCTGAGGGGTCACGGAGGCGAATCGGTTTCTTCTGCCGGGGAAAACAATTAAAGACGGCCTCAAAGAAAGCGTTGCGCAGCTGGCTGCGCGAACCGTCGAGGATGCTGAATGACTGCGCGTACGAGCCTGACAGTGGTGCTTGCGGCCGGCGAGGGCACGCGGATGCGCTCGTCGCTGCCGAAGGTGTTGCACCCGGTGGCCGGGCAGTCGCTGCTGGCGCATGTGCTCGATGCCGCCGCCTCCGGCGAGGGATCGCAGCTCGCGGTCGTGATCGGTCCCGACCACGAGGCGGTCGCCGCCGAGGCGCGCCGGGTGCGGCCCGATGCGCAGACCTTCGTGCAGCGCGAGCGGCTCGGCACGGCGCACGCGGTGTTGGCGGCGCGCGAGGCGCTCGCCCGCGGCGCCGACGACCTCTTGGTCGCGTTCGGCGACACGCCGCTGATCTCGGCTGGGACCTTTGCGCGGATGCGTGCGCCGCTGCGCGAGGGCGCCGCGCTTGCGGTGCTCGGCTTCCACGCCGCCGACCCGACCGGCTACGGCCGGCTGGTGACCGAGAACGGCAAGCTGATTGCGATCCGCGAGCATGCCGATGCCAGCCCCGAGGAGCGCAAGATCACGCTGAGCAACGCCGGCGTGATGGCGTTCGACGGCAGGAAGGCGCTCGCGATCATCGAGAAGATCGGCAATGCCAACGCCAAGGGCGAATATTATCTGACCGATGCCGTCGGCATCGTCAGGGAATTGGGACTGGAGGCCGTCGTGATCGAAACCAGCGAAGATGAAGTGCGCGGCATCAACACCAAGGCGCAGCTCGCCGAGGCGGAGGCCGTGATGCAGGCGCGGCTGCGCAAGCAGGCGCTCGAGGCCGGCGTGACCCTGATCGCGCCGGACACCATCTATCTCGCCGCCGACACCAAATTCGGCAAGGACGTCGTGATCGAGCCGTTCGTGGTGATCGGACCCGGCGTTTCGATCGACGACGGCGCCGTGATCCATTCCTTCTCGCACATCGTCGAGGCCCGCATCGGCAAGAAGGTGTCGGTCGGTCCCTATGCCCGGCTGCGGCCCGGCACCTCGCTCGGCGACGGCGCACGGATCGGCAATTTCGTCGAGACCAAGGCCGCGACGCTGGAGGCCGGCGTCAAGGTCAACCATCTCTCCTATGTCGGCGACGCCCATGTCGGCGCCAATTCCAATCTCGGCGCCGGCACCATCACCTGCAATTATGACGGCTTCCTCAAGCACAAGACGCTGATCGGCGAGGGCGCCTTCATCGGCACCAACACCTCGCTGGTCGCGCCGGTGACGATCGGCAACGGCGCCTATATCGGCTCGGGCTCCGTCATCACCAAGGACGTCCCCGACGACGCGATGGCGCTCGAGCGCAGCGAACAGTCGATCCGCGAAGGCGGCGCCGCCCGCTATCGCGCGGCGAAGCTGAAGGCGAAGGCCGCGAAGGGGAAGTGAGGACGTCGCGCGACGTTCGCGACTCTGTTTCCGCGGAGAATCGTCGTCCCTGCGAAAGCAGGGACGACACCGAATGTGTAGTGCGGCCGGGGAGTCACACAATCGCGTTCCCGGTCCGAGCAAATCAGCGCTAGGGGCCGTTTGTCCTCATTGAGGGTGGTCGTCCCCGCAGCGCGGTTCAGGCCGCACTCTTCACCTGGCCCTGCGCGCTGGTGTCCGGCTGAACCGGTCCGAGCAGGATGCGCCGCTGCATCTCGTCAAAGGCGAGATTGGCGTTCTTCTCCTGTGTGACCAGCGATAGCAGGATCGCGACCGCGAAGGACAACGGCATGCTGATAATCGCCGGATTGCGCAGCGACACGAACCACCATTGATGCTCGATCGCGGCAAGCGGCTTGCCGAGAATGTCGACCTGGATGGTCGGCGACAGATAGATCAGCACCAGCGAGCTCAGCGTGCCGACGAGGATGCTGGCCACGGCTGCAGGCGTCGTGAAGCGGCGCCAGGTGATGGCGAGCACCAGCGAGGGGAAATTCGCGGCGCAGGCGATCGAGAACGCAAGCCCCGCCATGAAGGCGACGTTCTGGCCCTCGAACGCGATGCCGAGAAAGATGGCGAAGATCGAGATCATGACGGTGGCGACGCGTGCGACCTTGAGCTGCTCGGCCTCCGAAGCGCTGCCGTTGCGGATCACATTGGTCCAGACGTCGTGGCAGAGCGTGGCGACGCCCGACAGCGTCAGCCCGGCGACGACGGCGAGCATGGTCGCGAATGCGACCGCACAGATGAAGCCGAAGAAGGCATTGCCGCCGACCGCGAGCGCGAGCAGGGGCGCTGCCATGTTGCCGCCGCCTCCGGCCTTTGCCACCGCGTCGGCGCCGACCAGCACCATGGCGCCAAAGCCGATGATGAACACCATGAGATGAAAGACGCCGATCAGGCCGGTGGCATAGAGGATCGACAGCCGCGCTGCCTTGGCATCCTTCACCGTATAGGCCCGCATCAGCACATGCGGCATCGCGGCGGTCCCGAACATCAGGCCGAGCCCGAGCGAGATGGCATCCCACTGACCCGAGACCACCTTGTATCCCGGCTGCAGGACCTTGGTGCCGTATTTCTCGGACGCCGCGGCGAACAGCTTGAGCGGGTTCATATCGAAATGGGTCAACACCAGAAAAGCGAGCAGGATGCCGCCGCCCATCAGTAGCGCGGCCTTCACCACCTGCACCCAGGTCGTCGCCAGCATGCCGCCGAACAGCACATAGACCAGCATAACGCTGCCGACCACGACGACCGACCAGGTGTAGGGCAGGCCGAACAGCAGCTTGATCAGCGATCCGGTCGCGACCATCTGGGCGATCAGGTAGAACAGGATGACGGCAAGCGTCCCGACGGCGCCGGCGAGGCGCACCGGGCGCTGGCGCAGCCGATAGGCCACGACGTCGGCAAAGGTAAAGCGGCCGACATTGCGCAGCGGTTCGACGATCAGGAACAGAATGATCGGCCACCCGACCAGCCACCCGATCGAATAGATCATGCCGTCGAAGCCGTTGGAGGTGACGATGCCGGCAATTCCGAGCAGCGCGGCGGCGCTCAGGAAGTCACCTGCGAGTGCCCAGCCGTTCTGCCACGGCGTGACCTGGCCGCCGGCGGCGAAGAAGTGTTCAGTGGTGCGCGTGCGCCGCGCGGCCCAATAGGTGATCGCCAGCGTCAACGCCATGAAGGCGAAGAAGAATCCGATCGAAAGCGTGTTGCTGCCCATCTTGCTCTGCTCCTTCAGCGAAGATCGCGGATGCCGGCATCGAACACCCGGTTCGCCCACAGCACGTAGACCAGGCAGAGCGCGAAGGAGGAGACGATGACGAGCGGGCCGAGCACAATGCAGAGCGACAGGCCGGGCACCAGGATGGTGCCGAGCAGCGGCTTGTCGAACGCGAACAGCCCCATGAAGCCGAAATAGATCACGATCATCGCGGAACTGAGCACGAGCGCGACGATCAGCCGCTTTCTGGCCAAGGCGCTGACACTCGATGCCGGATCGGTATTGCCCGGAATAACCACGTTCATGTTTGCCCCTCAAACCTTCAGCGCGCGCGACCTTGCGCCAATCGGACGAGCTTCAGCCGGGCTCCGATGGAAGGGAACTATGGATTTTTGCAATCTGCCGTGCGCGGCTGCGGCAGGGCATCGGCCAGCGTGACCTGCATGTCGGGGTCCTGCTTCAGGGTATTTTTCAGAAACGCGCGGACGGCGCGGATGCGCGGGGCAAATTGCAGGTCGCTGTGGACGTTGAGCCAGACCTCGCGAAAGGTGCCGGCGAGGGCGGGCAGCACCGGTATCAGGTCGGGCCGGTCGTTGGTGGCAAAGCTCGGCAGCATGACGATGCCGAGGCCGCCCGCCGCGGCATTCATCTGTGCGATCATGCTGTTGGAGTGGAAGGCGATCTTCGGCTCCTCGATGACGTCGGCAAGCCAGCGCACCGAATCGACCTGGATCAGGTCCGCGATATAGGAGACGAACCAATGATCGGCGAGGTCGCGAAGGCTTGCAGGCATGCCGTGATTGTCGAGATAGCTCTGGCTCGCGAATAGCCCGAGCCGAAACTTGCCGATGCGCTCGGAGATCAGGCCCGGACCGGGTGGCCGGAAGAAGGACACGAACAGATCGGCTTCGCGCTTGTGCACATAGACCGTCTGCGCGGATGTGACGAGTTCGACGGCGAGTTGCGGCGCGGTGCGCCGTAGTTTCGCAAAGCGTTGCGCCAGATAGAGCGAGGCGATCCCCTCCATGGTGGCGAGCCGCACGGTTCCGACCAGTTCCTGAGTGTCGCTGGCGCTCGCCTCCTCGCGAATGGCGATCACCGCGCTCTCGACCCGCTCGGCATGACGCAGCAACCGCTCCCCGACTTCGTTGAGCTTGAGCCCGGTGCGGTGGCGTTCGAACACGGCAATCCCCAGGGAAGCTTCCATCTGGGCGATCCGCCGGCTCACGGTGGAATGATCCAGCCGCAGCCGTTTCGCTGTCTGGCTCAAATTTCCGGCGCGAGCGGCACAGAGGAAGACCCGCAAATCGTCCCAGTTGATCGTATCGAA
The DNA here is from genome assembly GCF_056429065.1 of Bradyrhizobium sp. USDA3010. Lineage (NCBI taxonomy): Bacteria > Pseudomonadati > Pseudomonadota > Alphaproteobacteria > Hyphomicrobiales > Nitrobacteraceae > Bradyrhizobium > Bradyrhizobium sp. USDA3010. The sequence continues at coordinate 22,123 of NZ_JBWJZD010000018.1, read as the reverse complement.
CATGACCTGCCTCCGGATTTGCGGCCCCTGTCAGCAAAGCAATTCCCGTTCCAACGCGCGGCGGCTCCGATCCTTCGCAACCGACCTTGCGACAATTCCCATGCATGCCGGGAAGGCCGTGATGATACCGCTTCGCCTCCCTAGTCCCAGCCCGGATTTTCGTCATGCTTCCTCGTTTCAAGGCTGCTGCCGTCCACGCCGCGCCCGTCTTCCTCGACAGCCGGGCGACCACCGAAAAGGCGATCGCCATCATGCGCGAGGCAGCCAGGGCCGGCGCCGAGCTGATCGCGTTTCCTGAAACCTACATTCCCGCCTTTCCGGTCTGGGCAGCGCTCTGGCCTCCGATCGACAATCACGATCTGTTCGTGCGGATGGCGGAGCAGTCCGTGCTGGTGGACGGACCAGAAGTGGCGCGGCTGTGCGCCGAGGCGCGCGGCCTCGGCGTCACCGTCTCGATCGGCATCAGCGAGCGCTCGGCCGTCAGCGTTGGCGGGCTATGGAACTCGAACCTGTTGATCGGCGAGACTGGCGAAATTCTGGTGCATCACCGCAAGCTGGTTCCGACCTTCTATGAGAAGCTGGTGTGGTCGTCGGGGGACGGTGCGGGCCTCAAGGTCGCGGAGACACGGCAGGGCCGGATCGGTGGGTTGATCTGTGGCGAGAACACCAATCCGTTGGCCCGCTTCGCACTGATGGCGCAGGGTGAACAGGTGCACATCTCGAGCTGGCCGCCGATGTGGCCCACAAGGCGCCCGGCAGGCGGCGGCAATTTCGACAACGTCGCCGCCAACCGCATCCGGGCCAGCGCCCACTGCTTCGAAGCCAAGGCATTCGGCATCGTCACCGCCGGCTACATGGACCAGCCGATGCGGGCCTTCCTCATTGAACGCGACAGAACCATCGCCGACGTGATCGACCAGACGCCACGCGCGGCGAGCTTTTTCGTCGATCCGACGGGTGGTGTCTTTGGCGATGAATTGCAGGACCAGGAAGGGATCGCCTACGCTGAGATCGATCTCAATCGCTGCGTCGAACCGAAACAGTTTCACGACGTGGTCGGCTACTACAACCGCTTCGACATCTTTGGCATCACGGTCGACCGCAGCCGGCTAACTCCGGCACGATTTCGCGATGAAGAACTGCCGATAGCGAAAGCGCAGGACGAGACAATTCTGTCCGTCGACGCTGACGCCGTATCGAATGGGCAGAGGCGCGAATACCGGAGCTGACTAAAAGCTGGATCTCGGACATCGAAGAGCCCGGCGCTTTTGATCGGTGCGGAAACGAGCACCGTTGCCAATGCGGGAATGTATGGCTACGCTTTAGCCCAAGGTTAGCCCCCAAGCGCTCGTTCGATCGGCCGGACGCTCATGCCCAAATTCCTTCGCATCGGAGTCCATCAGTCGAACGTGTCCGGATACACGTCGAAGGCATGGTGCATTCGACGGTCTGGCTCGACGGTCTTCCTGAAATGGGGCGCCGTGGAGGTTCAGGGCGCTGGAGCCGGGCGAAAGGTCTGCTGGTCGTTTCCACCGCAGGAAAAAACCATTCGCTGCCGCACGGTGCAGCGTGCCCAGGAGTATACGAAGGCGGCCGTCGCGCGGCGGCGCAGCCATAGCTATGAACCGCTGACGGGAAATATTGCGAACCGGCGTCGCACCGCCGATCGAGGCTCGGAGCTCAAGCAGGCGCTTGCCACGATCCTCTTTGTCGACATCGTCCGATCCACCGAAAAGGCCGCGCGGCTGGGCGATGCGCGCTGGGCGACGGTGATGAATCACTATTACGCCGCCGTTCGCAGGGAGCTGAAGGCCTTGCGCGGCAAGGAGGTCGTGACGACCGGCGACGGTGTGCTGGCGACGTTCCGCGCGCCGGCGGCCGGGATCAGTTGCGCGACCGCGATCGTCAAGGCCGTGCGCACGCTGGGGCTGGAGATCAGGGTGGGACTGCACGCCGGCGAATACAAGGTGAGCGGCGCGGAGGTCATCGGTCTCGCGTTTCACATCGGTGCGCGCGTCGCCGCCAAGGCACGTGCCGGCGAGGTGCTGGTCTCGAGCGCGGTCAAGGATCTGATGCCAGGGTCAGCCATCCAGTTCAAGGATCGCGGCGCGCACCAGCTCAAGGGTGTGCCGGAGCGATGGCGGCTCTACCAGGTCGAACAATAGGTCGTCCTGCAGGAGTGGACGCCGGTGTTGCGATCAACGCCGACCGCCTGTAGCCCGCATGAGCGAAGCGATATGCGGGACCGAAGACCCGGACATCGCGGAGTTCATCCGGGCTACGTGTCATGACGACAGAGAAGGCCCGCCTACCGCGCGCCGAGGATGCGCTGCCACAGCGTGCCGCCGAGCACCTTCCAGCCGAGATAGAAGTACAGCACGATCAGCGCGAACAGCAGCAGCGCGGGGCCGCCGGTCAGGTTGAAGCCGTCCTGCGTGGTCTGGCCGGTGGCGGCGCCGATGGCGTAGCCGCCGCCGAAGAACACGGTGATGAAATCGAGGAAGCCGGCAAGGCCCCGGCGCCAGAACGGTTTTGCGAGGGGCGGTGGCTGTTCGGTCGACATCAAAGATTGCTCTCTGGCCGCAGTTGGTGCTGCTAAAGCACTTGCGTAGGAGAACTAGCACGGATCTCGCTTCCGCGCAGTTTCCGGGCTTTGAACAGTCCCATGATTGCGGGCGGCCCGGCAAAGCCGGCCACCACCAAAACGACGGCCCAGACGCGCGTCAGATCGCTTAATTCGGCCATGCCTGCCGATATGACAAAGCCAGCGGCTGCGGCCACCCATTGCGATGAGGTGAAATCCTGCTCCTTGTCGATCGGCAGAGCCGCCCAAAGTCTCAGCACCCCTGCGCCAACCAAGACCCAACCGCTAGACAGGACCCCCGTGTAAATATACGCCGCTTCGTGACCCTCGAAAGGAAACCAGTTCTTCAACGTGTTTTCGTGGAACGAGAACCAAAGCAATTGGCCGTCCTTAAAGCCAAAAAACAAATTGACCACGCCGATCACCAGCGTGAATAGCCCAAACAGAAAGCCGGACGTTCCGCTCAATTTGGCCGCTCTCGACGCACTCAGATCGGTTGATTGCGTCAATAATCGGCGTCCGCACAGAAACGCCGAGAGAACGATCGCCGCCAATATAATTCTTGATTCCACGCCCATGAATCGCCTTGCGACGCACGTGCCGCCAATCAATTCCGAGCTAGCGGCCTTTCGTCACGCGGCCTTGAACCTATCTCCACCGTGTCGTTGCGGCGAGAAGAATTTCCAATGTGTCGGCAGTCCTGCTGAGAACCCGCGCCGTCGCTCAGGTGAAGGCGACCTCGATCCGGTTGTCGGCCTTCGCGGTGATGCGGCAGGCCCGCGGCAGCGCGTCGGCAGCGATCGCTAGCTTGAACTGATCGGGGATGCCCGAGGTGGACAGCACCTCGATCGTCGCGGTGTCGCGCGACAGGCCGCGCACCGTGCAGTCGATCGTGGAATGGCCGGCGTTGAAGCTGATCTTGCCGGCCTTGAACACGCGCCGTGCGGTCGGCGCTATCGGTGGCGCACGGTCGACCCAGGCCAGCGCCTGGTTGCGGCCTGCCTGTTTGGCGCCGTACATCGCGAGGTCGGCGTTGCGCAGCATGTCGTCGAAGCAGTTGCCGGGCGAGAGCACCGCGCCGCCGAGGCTGCAGGTGACGCTGACCGTGCCGGCCGGCGTCTCGATCCGCGTTGCCGCGACGGCGGCGCGCACCTTCTCGAGCACGACCATCGCCTGGTCGAGCCGGGTGTGCGGCAGCAGGATGCCGAATTCTTCGCCGCCGAGCCGGCCGATCACGTCGGAGCCGCGCAACGCGCAGCGCGCGGCATCCGCGACCGCCGCCAGCACCGTGTCGCCGATGGCGTGCCCATAGGTGTCGTTGACCTGCTTGAAGTGATCGACATCGAGCACGGCGCAGGCAAGCGGACTGAGATGCCGCGCGGCCAGCGCGGTGAGCCGTTCGCCTTCGCCGCGGAAGGCGCGCCGCGACGAGCAGCCGGTGAGGCTGTCCTGCATGCTCAGGTTCCGCAGCATCATCTCGTCGACGGCGATCGCGGCGAGGTCGGTCAGCATGCTGACGGCATCGGCATCGAACTCGCGGGGGCGCGTGTCCATCGCGCACAGGGTCCCGACGATCGCGCCTGAGATCTTGAGCTGCGCGCCGGCATAGAAGCGGATGAATGGCTTGCCGCGCACGAAGATATTGTCGGCGAGGCGTGGGTCGCGCTGCGTGTCGGGAATGATGAGGGGATGCTCCTGCGCGATCGCAAAATTGCACAGCGCAGGTCCGCGCGCGGTCTCGCGATCCGCCATGCCGTCGGAGGCCTTGAACCACTGCCGATGACCGTCGATCAGCGTCAGCGTCGACATCGGCACGCGAAAGATCTTGCGGCACAGCCCGGTCAGGCGATCAAAGGCAAGTTCGCGCGGCGTATCGAGGATGTCGAGTTCCGCCAGGACATCGAGGCGCTGCGTCTCACGGTCGTGCGTGGCTTGCATCGGGGTACCTCCGGGCGGCGGCACCCTCTCCGAAAGGCGTCAATGGTGCGTTGATGTTTGGCACACGTGGTGGTTGCCGGACATGCCAGCTTCACCCGCATGGACGCGTGCCGCATCGGTTCCCGCGCGGCCGGCAGGCGATCAGCCGGCGCGGCACGCCGGGCTTTCCAATCCGTCGACGCGGCCGTCTTCGGCGGAGTTCGAAGGCTTGCAGGCCGGACGGATCTTGAAGCGCAGGGCCGGTTGCTCGATGACGCGCCAGGTCGCGGCCGCCGCGATGGTCGTCGCAACGATCAGGAGGATTGCGGCCGGGAAGCCTTGCCATCCGAAGGCGTGCAGCAGCATCACGATCGGCACGTGATGCAGATAGATGCCGTATGACAGGTCGGTGCCCGCGAGCAGCTTTGACAGATTGGTCCAGCTGAAGGCTGCCGACATCACGCAGCAGGCAAGAAGGATCGTCAGCACGGTCGATCGCAGTGTCGGGTGGTCATACACGATGCCGCGCTGGTCGCCGAAGAAGGCAATCGCCTCGGCATAGAGCAGGGCCCACAGGATGAACTTGTCGCGGAACAGCCGGTCGATTCGGCTCCAAAGCAGCGAAAAAAGCGAGCCGATGCCGAAGACCCAGAAATAGAACAGCGGATTTATGCCTCGAGTGACCTCGTCGGTCGCGGTCACGCTGGTCAGACGATGCGAATAGATGGTGAGGGCGAGAACCACGGCCACTGAGGCCCATCGGTAGCGCAGAACCGGCGGCAGGAAAATCACCGGAACGATCAGATAGAATCCCAATTCGAGCACAATGGTCCACAGCGCGACAACGGGCAGGAATGGCAGCGCGTCATTCCAGGCGAAGGGGTATGGCGGCAGCAGCCAGTTGGCGAGCGCGTCGGACCCGGTCGCAAGGATCACCGTCCAGTATCGAAGGAAGTCCGGGTTGAGCAGTGCGCCGAGCGGCAATGCGCCGAATGCGACCAGCAGCGCGAGAACGATCGCGAGATTGAGCCAGAGTGCCGGATAGATGCGCAGGCATCGATTGCGGAGAAAGGTGACGACGTCCCCATCACTGCGAAGAAAGGTGCCGGTGATGAGGAATCCGCTGATGATGAAGAAGATTGGAACGCCGGACGTGTAAGCGACCAGCAGAGGTATCGGCCTGGGCCACGGAACCTGCAGAAAGGCCGCATGCTGCAGCAGGACGTTGCAGGCTGCGAACAGCCGCAACGTGTCGAAATTATTCCTGTGGCCCACATTGCCCCCAGCCAGAGCAAACGCACTCTTGGCATGCTGCGCGAACTGTGTTTGATCTGTTGGATTGTTTCGCGCCGTGTCCGAAGTTGCCGTGGAGGGATTAACACACCTTTAACGTGTGTATTCGAGCTCCGTGCATCGGGTCGCGCGAGGCGATCTTGTCGGGCCATGGTTAGCCCCGATTAACCAGCCTTTCGCATCAACCTTGCCGTTTAAGACTGTCGCAATCGGCAATAATTATTGAGTATCTTGCGGCCGGCGATTCCCGTTAAGGGACCGTGTCGCCGCTTTGGCAAATTTTCGGCGATTATTGGGGACATTGAACCGCATGTGCGGCATCGTCGGCATTCTTGGACGCGCTCCGGTCGCGGAGCAACTGGTGGATTCGCTCAAGCGGCTGGAGTATCGCGGCTATGATTCCGCGGGTGTCGCCACGCTGGAGAACGGCGGCCTGGCGCGGCGCCGCGCCGAGGGCAAGCTGAAGAATCTCGAGGCCCTGCTGGAGGCAAAGCCGCTCGGCGGCCACACCGGCATCGGCCACACCCGCTGGGCCACCCACGGCAGGCCGACCGAGAACAACGCGCATCCGCACGCCACCGAACGCGTCGCCGTGGTGCATAACGGCATCATCGAGAATTTCCGCGAGCTGCGCGAGGAACTCGAGCACAAGGGCGCGGTGTTTTCGACCGAGACCGACACCGAGGTCGTGGTGCATCTGGTCGACAATCTGCTCAAGGGCGGCGTCGCGCCGGTCGAGGCGGTGAGGGCGGTGCTGTCGCAGCTGCGCGGCGCCTTCGCGCTCGGCTTCATCTTCGCCGGCGAGGACGATCTGATGATCGGCGCCCGCAACGGCCCGCCGCTCGCGGTCGGCCATGGCGAGGGCGAGATGTATCTCGGTTCCGATGCGATCGCGCTCGGGCCGTTCACCGATACGATCAGCTATCTCGAGGACGGCGACTGGGTGGTGCTGACCCGCAAGGGCGCGACGATCTTCGACAAGGACAATGCCATCGTCCATCGCGAGGCGATCAAGCACACGACTGCAACGGCTTTGGTCGACAAGGCCAATTATCGCCACTTCATGGCGAAGGAGATCCACGAGCAGCCCGAAGTGGTCGGGCACACGCTTGCGCGTTACGTCGACATGGCGACCGAGCGCGTCGCCCTGCCGATCAAGCTGCCGTTCGACTTCAAGGATATCCAGCGCATCTCGATCACGGCCTGCGGCACCGCGAGCTATGCCGGCTTCGTCGCAAAATACTGGCTGGAGCGGCTGGCGCGCCTTCCGGTCGAACTCGATGTCGCCTCGGAATTCCGCTACCGCGAGGCGCCGCTGCGCAAGGGCGACCTTGCGATCTTCATCTCGCAGTCGGGCGAGACCGCCGACACGCTGGCAGCGCTGCGCTACGCCAAGGCGCAGGGCGCGCATACGCTGTCGGTCGTCAACGTGCCGACCTCGACGATCGCGCGCGAGAGCGAGACCGTGCTGCAGACACTGGCCGGTCCCGAGATCGGCGTCGCCTCGACCAAGGCGTTCACCTGCCAGCTGATGGTGCTGGCGGCGCTTGCGGTTGCGGCCGGCAAGGCGCGTAGCGAGTTGTCCGATGCCGACGAGGCCAAGCTGGTGCATGGCCTGGTCGAGATCCCGCGCCTGATGTCGGAAGCGCTCACGTCCGAGCCGCAGATCGAGAAGCTGGCTCGCGAGATCTCGAAGTCGCGCGACGTGCTCTATCTCGGCCGCGGCACCAGCTATCCGCTGGCGCTGGAAGGCGCGCTGAAGCTGAAGGAAATCTCCTACATCCATGCCGAGGGCTACGCCGCCGGCGAGCTCAAGCACGGGCCGATCGCGCTGATCGACGAGCACATGCCGGTTGTGGTGATCGCGCCCTATGACAAGGTGTTCGAGAAGACCGTCTCCAACATGCAGGAGGTCGCCGCCCGCGGCGGCAAGATCATCCTGATGACCGACGCCAAGGGCGCCGCGGAGGCCACCATCCAGTCGCTGGTGACGATCGTGATGCCGGACATGGGGGCGACCTTCGCGCCGATGGTCTATGCCGTTCCGGTGCAGCTGCTCGCCTATCATACTGCCGTGGTGATGGGCACCGACGTCGATCAGCCCCGCAATCTGGCCAAATCGGTCACGGTCGAATAGCCGCAAGTGACGCTGTCACGCAGCCCTTCAAAAACCTGCTAGAATGGCTTAGCTCAGGGGTGCTGCGCGCCGAAGTTCGGGGCAGGATCATCATCTCGCGCTAGCCTTTTGTTTATGCACGATCTTTTCGGAAATCCGCGGCGCACTTTTCCGGATCATGCTGGTGAGGACGGCCGCTTCGACGATCTGGAACAGCAATGACGTCCAACAAAATGCCTCCCCCCGCGCCAGGTGAACTACCCCCGGACGCTCCCCGCGGGTTGATGGCGCGGTTCCGCAACTATTTCCTGACCGGCCTCGTGGTGGCCGGGCCGATCGCGATCACCTTCTATCTGACCTGGTGGTTCGTGAACTGGGTCGACAATCTGGTCCGGCCGTTCGTGCCCACGGCCTACCGGCCGGAGACCTATCTGCCGTTCGGATTGCCGGGTTCCGGCCTGATCGTCGCCGTCATCGCGCTGACGCTGCTCGGCTTCCTCACCGCCAATCTGATCGGGCGAACCCTGGTCGATCTCGGCGAGCGGCTGCTCGGACGGATCCCTGCGGTGCGTGCGATCTATCGCGGCCTGAAGCAGGTGTTCGAGACGCTGTTCTCCGGCAACGGCTCGAGCTTCCGCCGCGTCGGCCTGGTCGAATTTCCCTCGCCCGGGATGTGGTCGATCGTGCTGATCTCGCAGGCGCCGAGCGCCGAACTCGCGGCCAGCCTGCCCGGCGAGGAGGAGCACATCTCGGTGTTCCTGCCGTGCGCGCCGAACCCGACCACCGGCTTCTTCTTCTACGTGCCGAGGAGCAAGATCATCGAGATCGAGATGAGCACCGAGGATGCCGCGACGCTGATCATGTCGGCCGGCGTGGTGCAGCCCGGCGCCAACGATCAGAAGCAGCGCGCCGCGTCGCTTGCCGGCATGGCCAACGCCGCACGCGTCGCCAACCAGGCCTCGTTGCAGCCGGCCACTCAGCCCGCGCCGGCGAAGGTGGAGTAGGGGCTGGTGCGCCCATGCAGCGTGTCCCGCCGTACGATCGCGCTATCGCACCGTCATCCTGAGGAGCGCGCTCCTGCGCGCGTCTCGAAGGATGAATCGGCCCCGCTGGTGGCCGTCGATCCTTCGAGACGCGCGGAGCCTGTCATCGGGCCGCGCTCCGCGCGGACCCGTTGGCGCTCCTCAGGATGACGGGACGGACGGCGGCGTCTGTCGCGTTGAATCACCCCGCGCCGATCAGCGGCACGGCTTCGTCGCGCTCATAGAGATAGAGCAGGCAACGCAGCGCTTCGCCGCGCTCGCCCTTCAGCTTCGGATCGTCCTTCATGATCCGCAGCGCCTCGTCGCGGGCCTGGGTGATGAGCTGGCCGTGCACCTCGGAGCGCGCGATGCGATAGCCGGGCAGGCCGCTCTGGCGGATGCCGAGCACGTCGCCTTCGCCGCGCAGCTTCAGATCCTCCTCGGCGATCCGGAAGCCGTCCGTGGTCTCGCGGATCACTTTCAGCCGCGCCTTCGACATCTCGCCGAGCGGCTCCTTGTACAGCAAAAGGCAGGTCGAGGCCTCCGAGCCACGGCCGATCCGACCGCGCAGCTGATGCAATTGCGCAAGGCCAAAACGTTCGGCGTTCTCGATCACCATGATGGTCGCTGCCGGCACGTCGACGCCGACCTCAACGACGGTCGTTGCGACCAGGAGCCCGATCTCGTGCGCGGCAAATTGCGCCATCACGCGATCCTTCTCGGTGCCCTTCATCTGGCCGTGCACCAGGCCGACGCGATCGCCGAACCGCTTCTGTAGCGACTCGAAACGCTCGGTCGCGTTGGTGAGGTGCTCGGTGCCCTCGGCCTCGGATTCATCGACCAGCGGGCAGATCCAGTAGACCAGCTTGCCCGCGCCGAGCGCGCGGCCGACGCCGTCCATGACGTCCTCGATCCGGCTCATCGGCACCGCGCGGGTGTCGATCGGCTGGCGGCCGGCGGGCTTTTCGCGCAGCTCCGAGACGTCCATGTCGCCAAAGTAAGTGAGCACCAGCGTGCGCGGGATCGGCGTCGCGCTCAGCACCAGCACGTCGACGGCCTCGCCCTTGGAGGTCAGCGCAAGCCGCTCGCGCACGCCGAAGCGATGCTGCTCGTCGACCACGGCGAGCGCCAGCGCCTTGTAGATGACGTCGTCCTGGATCAGCGCGTGAGTGCCGACGAGGAGATCGATCTCGCCGGCCTCGAGCTGGGCCAGCAGCTCGCGACGCTCCTTGCCCTTCTCGCGGCCGGTCAGGATGGCGACGCGCATGCCGGCGCGCTCGGCGAGCGGCGCGATGGTCTTGATGTGCTGGCGCGCCAGAATTTCAGTCGGCGCCATCAGCGCGGCTTGCTTGCCGACCTCAGTGACGGCGGCGGCCGCCAGCAGCGCCACCACGGTCTTGCCGGAGCCGACATCGCCCTGCACGAGGCGCAGCATCCGCACCGGCTGCCGCAGATCCTCAATGATCGCCGCGACCGCCTGCTGCTGCGACTTGGTCAGCGCATAGGGCAGGGCGTCGATGATCCGCTTGCGCAGATGGCCGTCGCCGGCATTGCGGACGCCGGCGGGGCGGCGCAGCGTGGCGCGGATCAGCGCCAGCGCGAGCTGGCCGGCGAGCAGCTCGTCGAACGCGAGCCGCGACCAGAACGGGCCGTCGGGCAGGATGTCGGTCAGCTCGACCGGAACATGGACGCGGGTCAGCGCCTCCCGGATCGGCGGGAAGTTGCAGCGGCGCAGCACCTCGGGACTGATCCACTCCGGCAGGTCCGGCAGCTTGGTCAGCGCCTGCGCGATGGCGCGGCGGAGCGAGCCGATCGCGAGCCCCTCGGTCAGCGGGTAGACCGGATCGATGCCGGACAGTTTTGCGAAGCCGGCCTCATCGACGACGCGGTCGGGATGCACGATCTGCGGGATGCCGTCATACATCGCCAGCGTGCCGGAGACGTAGCGCTTCTCGCCGACCGGCAGCAGCTTTTCGACATAGCCGGGCTGGGCGCGGAAGAAGGTCAGGACGACATCGCCGGTGTCGTCGCTGGCATAGACGAGGTAGGGCGCGCGCGAATTGCGCGGCGGTGGCGGGCGATGGCGGTCGACGGTGACCTCGAGCGTCACCATGGTTCCGACCGCGGCGTCGCGGATCTTCGGCCGCGCGCGCCGATCGATCACGCTCGCCGGCAGGTGCAGCAGCAGATCCACCAGCCGCGGCGTCTCGCTGCGGTCGAGCAGATAGCGCAGCAGCTTGTCCTGCTTCGGGCCGACACCCTGCAGGGTCGTGACCGGGGCAAACAGCGGATTGAGCAGGCTGGGGCGCATCAGGAGAATCTAGGTCCGTTTCGACACGTCATGCCCGGCCTTGTACCGGGCATCCACGTCTTTTTTAAGCGAGCATGGAGGCCGGGTCTCGTCTACGCCAAGAGCTGCGCCCAGGGCCTGCAACTAAGGCTTCGACGGGCGCGCAAGCCAGGCAATGACGGCATGCGCCCAAACATCTCCAAAACGCGGCGAAAGAGGGCTGACATCGGCCCCTGCCATCGCTATATCAAGCCCCGCCCGGCACGTCCGGGCTTTTGGCGTTCGATGGATTTTGGGACATGACGGGATCGACACGATCGAGCCACGGGCTCGATGACCGCCGCAAGCGGCTTTTGTTTCGCTGCTGGCATCGCGGCACCCGGGAGATGGACCTGATCCTCGGCCGCTTTGCCGATGCGACCATCGCGGACCTTTCCGACCAGGAGATCGGCGAGCTCGAGCATCTGGTCGAGGTACCGGATCCCGACCTCTACGCCGCACTGACCGGCGACAAGGTGCTGGCGGCCGAATATGCCACCGCGCTGTTTGCCCGCATCAAGGCGTTCCAGGTCGCGGATCCCAGCGCATGAAGCAGCCGATGAAATCGCCTGCCGCGATGCTCGCGCCAGGCCGGGTGCTGACCATCGCCAACGTCGCCGAGGGCGCCGAAGGGCTCGTCATCTCCGATCTGGCGCGCGCCATTGCCGCGCAGCCGAAGCGGTCGGCGGTCAGCCTCGCCGTGGTGTGCCGCGACGGCGCGCGGATGCAGCAGCTCGCCCGCGCGCTGGAGTTCTTTGCGCCCGATATCGCTGTCATGCAGGTTCCAGCCTGGGATTGCCAGCCCTATGACCGCGTCTCGCCGCATTCCGGCATTCTGGCGCAGCGGCTGACTGCGCTCGCCAAGCTGTCGCGGCTGGTCGGCAGCGACAAGCCGCTGATCGTGCTCACGACCGTGAACGCGGCCGTACAACGCGTACCGGCGCGCGATCAGGTCGCGGCGCAAGCGCTGTCGGTTGCGCCCGGCAATGTCGTGCCGATGGACTCCGTCGTCGCCTGGCTCGAACACAATGGCTACACCCGCTCGTCCACGGTGCGCGAGCCCGGCGAATATGCCGTGCGCGGCGGCATCCTCGATCTGTTTCCGGCCGGCCTCGACCAGCCGGTTCGGTTCGACTTCTTCGGCGACTCTCTCGAGTCGATCCGCACCTTCGATGCCGAGACCCAGCGCACGCTGCTCGACATGCGCGGGCTCGATCTGGTGCCGGTGTCCGAATTCCAGCTCACGACCGAAACCATCCGCCGCTTCCGCATGGGCTATGTCGCGGCGTTCGGCGCGCCGGGACGCGACGATCAGCTCTATGAAGCGGTCTCCGAGGGACGGCGCCACCCCGGCATGGAGCACTGGCTGCCGCTGTTCCAGGAGCGGATGGACACGCTGTTCGACTATCTCGACGGCGCAACGATCGCGATCGAGCCGCAGGGCGAGGACGCCGCGCGCGAGCGCTTCACGCAGATTGCCGACTACTTTGACGCGCGGCGCGAGGCGCTGGAGCATCCGGGCAGCGGCGCGATCTACAAGCCGTTGCCGCCGGACAAGCTCTATCTGTCCGAGGCCGAATGGACCAGGCTGCTCGACGAGACACCGCTGGCGCGGCTGACGCCGTTCGCCGTGCCGGAAGGCTCGCCCGACGTGTTCGACGCCGGAGCACGGCAGGGGCGCAATTTCGCGCCGGAGCGCGCCGACGGCAATGTCAACGTGTTCGAGGCCGTCGTCGGCCATATCGGTGCGTTGCAGTCGCAGCGCAAGAAGGTCATCGTCGCGCTGTGGAGCGAGGGTTCGCGCGACCGCATGGGCGCGATGTTGCGCGACCACAAGCTGCTCAACACGACCAGCGTCAACACCTGGCGGATCGTGCAGGCGACCCCGCGCAACGAGACCATGCTGGCCGTGCTCGGCATGGAGTCCGGCTTCGAGACCAGTGAATTCGCCGTCATCAGCGAGCAGGACATTCTCGGCGATCGCCTGGTGCGTCCGCGCAAGGCGAGCCGCAAGCTCGACAATTTCATCTCGGAGGTCACGAGCCTTGCGACCGGCGATCTCGTGGTGCATGTCGAGCACGGCATCGGCCGCTTCGTCGGCTTGCAGACGCTGGAAGTCTCCGGCGCGCCGCATGATTGTCTCGAGCTGCATTATGCGGCCGATACAAAGCTGTTCCTGCCGGTCGAGAACATCGAACTGTTGTCGCGCTACGGCTCCGACAGCGCCAATGTCGAGCTCGACCGTCTGGGTGGCGGCGGCTGGCAGGCGCGCAAGGCGAAGCTCAAGAACCGCATCCGGGAGATTGCCGGCGAGCTGATCAAGATCGCTGCCGAACGGCAGCTGCACGAGGCGCCGAAATTCCCGCTGCAGCCGCATGTCTATGACGAGTTCTGCGCGCGCTTCCCCTATGAGGAGACCGAGGATCAGTTAGGGGCCATCAACTCGACCTTGAAGGACCTCGAAATCGGCCGCCCGATGGACCGCCTGATCTGCGGCGACGTCGGCTTCGGCAAGACCGAGGTGGCGCTGCGCGCGGCGTTCGCCGTCGCGCTTGAAGGTCGGCAGGTCGCGGTCGTGGTGCCGACCACGCTGCTGGCGCGGCAGCACTCGCGCACCTTCACCGAGCGCTTCCGCGGCTTCCCGGTCAACGTGGCGCAGGCGTCGCGGCTGGTGTCGACCAAGGAGTTGAATCAGGTCAAGAAGGGGCTCACCGACGGCAGCGTCGACATCGTCGTCGGTACCCATGCGCTGCTCGGCAAGGCCATCAAGTTCAAGGACCTCGGCCTCCTGATCGTCGACGAGGAGCAGCACTTCGGCGTCAGCCACAAGGAGCGGCTGAAGCAGCTGCGCGCCCAGGTCCATGTGCTGACGCTGTCGGCAACCCCGATCCCGCGCACGCTGCAATTGGCTCTGACCGGCGTGCGCGAGCTCTCGATCATTGCTTCCCCGCCTGTCGATCGCCTCGCGGTGCGCACCTTCGTCGCGCCGCATGATGCCCTGATGATCCGCGAGGCGCTGCTGCGCGAACGCTACCGCGGCGGGCAGGCGTTCTATGTGGTGCCGCGGATCGAGGACCTCGCCGGCGTGAAGGATTTCCTCGACAAGAACGTGCCGGAGATGAAGGTCGCGGTCGCCCACGGCCAGATGCCGCCGACCGTGATCGAGGACATCATGTCCGCGTTCTACGACGGCAAATACGACATCCTGCTCTCGACCACGATCGTGGAGTCCGGCCTCGACATCCCGAACGCCAACACGCTGATCGTGCACCGCGCCGACATGTTCGGTCTCGCCCAGCTCTATCAGCTGCGCGGCCGCGTCGGCCGCTCCAAGCTGCGCGCCTATGCTCTGTTCACGCTGCCGGCACAGCAGAAGATCACGGCGCAGGCGGAGCGGCGGCTGAAGGTGCTGCAGTCGCTGGAGACGCTCGGCGCGGGTTTCCAGCTCGCCTCGCACGATCTCGACATCCGCGGCGCCGGCAACCTGCTCGGCGAGGAGCAGTCGGGCCACATCAAGGAAGTCGGCTTCGAGCTGTACCAGTCGATGCTGGAGGAGGCGATCATCAACCTCAAGGCCGGCGTCGCCGAGCCCGCCGCCGACCGCTGGTCGCCGCAGATCACGATCGGCATGCCGGTCCTGATTCCTGAGGACTACGTCAACGATCTCAGCGTGCGGCTGTCGCTCTATCGCCGCCTCGCCGATCTCGAGACCGACGACGAGATCGACGCCTTCGCCGCCGAGATGCGCGATCGCTTCGGCGTGCTGCCGGACGAGGTCCGCTACCTGTTCAAGGTCGCCGCGATCAAGGCCTACTGCCGCAGGGCCAATGTCGGGAAGGTCGATGCCGGCCCGAAGGGCGCCGTGATCGCGTTCCGCGACAACAGCTTCGCGCATCCGGAGCGGCTGGTGATGTTCATCCGCCAGCACGGCCAGGCCGCCAAGGTGCGGCCGGACATGAAGGTGGTGTTCTTCCAGGACTGGGAGACGCCGGAAGAGCGGCTCGCCGGCACCACCGAGATCCTGCGCCAGCTCGCCAATCTCGCGGAAACCAAAAAGGCTGCGTGAGGTTCGCTCACAGTTGTTTGCTGGATCGGCGCATGCGCTGACGCTGGTGTGCGAACATCACACAACCGATCGCCGGATTTGCGTTGGGGCCGGAGTGAACCACCGCCGGAGTTCCATGTAGACCGCGGCGCGGTTGCGATCGCTGGCGTCCATCAACGCAATGATTGCATTGGATCAGGTTTCTTTGACTGGCATCGGCTTTGCCGGTATCATTTGCGTCTCAAATTGGCTTCAGCCGGTACTGCAAGTCGCAAGCAAGCACGATGCATAAATTACATTGCCGGTTGCTTCTCGTCGGGCTTTGGTTTGCGTTGATCGTTCTGCCGTTGGAAGCCTCAGCCGGCACGCGCCTGGCGCTGGTGCTCGGCAACAGCAGCTATCAAGCCGTTCCCGTCCTCGGTAATCCCGCCAATGACGCAGCCGATCTTGCCACGGCCTTGCGCAGCATCGGCTTTGACGTGATCGAACAGCGCGACGGGACCCGCGACGCCATGGCCAACGCGGTGCGCGATTTTTCCAAGCGCCTGAGCGGTGCCGACGTCGCGCTATTTTTCTACGCAGGTCACGGCCTGCAGATGAACGGTGAAAACTATCTGGTCCCGGTCGACGCGAAAATCGAAACCCCCGCCGATGTGCGTTTCAACACGATGAACCTCACCGACATCCAACAGGAGATGGAGGGAACGGGGCGCGCCAACATCATCATTCTCGACGCCTGCCGCAACAATCCCTTTCTCGACAAGCTCGCGCGCAGCGCCCGTGCCGCGCCCACTCGCGGCCTCGGCCGCGTCGATGCGGCCGGGCAGGGTTCGCTGATCGTCTATTCGACGCAGCCGAACAATGTTGCTCTCGACGGCGCCGGGCGGAATTCGCCATTCACCGCCGCGCTGCTGAAACATATCGCGATGCCTGGGATCGAAGTGCGCCAGATGCTGTCCAGGGTTCGCGGCGATGTGCTGGTGGCGACGAACCAGAAGCAGACGCCTTGGGACAGTTCCTCTCTGGTCGGCGACGTTTATCTGGCGGCCGCGCCGACTCCGGTCGTCGCGACCTCGCCGCCGCTGCAATCGGCTGCTCCGACTCAAGTCGCGGCATCGGTGGCCGCTGTCGCAGCGCAGACGCCGACGGCCGCCGGCAGCCCGGACGGCGAATGCGAGCGCGCGGCTGCGCCTGCGCCGCCGTTCGCCAGTCCTGAACAATTGAAAATCGCGAATACGCACGATTACACCGCCGCGATCCCGATCTGCGAAGCGGCGGTGCGGGCCAATCCCGATCAGCCACGGCTCGAATATCTGCTCGGCCTCGCTTACGGCGGGACGAAAAACTATCTGGCGGCTCAGCGCTATTTGACCAAAGCCGCCGAAGCCGGCTACGCGCCGGCGCAAGGCAAGCTCGGGGTGTATTTTGCGACCGGGCGCGGAGTCGTCGAAGACATGCCGCGGGCCTTCGATCTCTTCAGCAAGGCGGCCGCCGCCGGGGAGCCGGGCGCGATCAGCAATCTCGGCGCGATGTATGCCAATGGCAATTTCGTGAAGAAGGACGAGGCGAGAGCGCTCGAGCTCTATCAGAAGGCGATCGAGGCGGGCGATCCCTTCGCGCTCGCCCAGACCGGCCTGATGTATTTCTACGGCAAGGGAACGCCGCGCGACTACGGCACGGCCGCGCAATACTTTCAGCAGGCGGCCGATCTCAACGACGGATTTTCTCTTAAGTACCTTGCCGTCATGCAGGAACGGGGTTTGCTCGGCGCGCGTGATTCGGCCAAGGCGGCTGAACTGCGGCGTCGGGCAGTCCAGGTCGATCCTGGGAGCCAGGACCCTCGCGTGCCGCGGGAACTGGACGAGAAGACGGTCCGGCCGCGCCGCTCGTCCGGCGTCCATTACGTGCGAATCTACCGCTATCGATTTGTCGGCTGTGCCTGGACTTGGTGCTGAGAAACCTGGGGCGCAGACCGCGATGCATGGTGGCCGCGATCTCGTCGCTGCAACTGTGATCGTTTCCCGGGCCGGCACCACCAGCTCCTGCGCCAGCTCGCCAATTTCGTGGGAGCAAGAAGGGCGGCGTAGCAGACTTCTCGTGGCAGAGACGCGCTGGGATGCTGTTCATCGTTGTATGTTGTTTTGCTCCTGCGATTCCGGAGCAGCCCCGAAGGGGTACTCGCCAAGGTTTCGTTGACGAGGTCGTCAACCTCGCCTAGCTTCTTCTCACATTTCGAGCAGTTTCTTTGTATTTCAGTACAGGGGTTTTTCGTGAATGCGATTACCGCCGCGCCGGCGATCGCGCTGAAGCGCCCGGCGGACCATTTGCCGGAACATCCCAACGTCATCGTTGATGGTTCGACTGACGCCGCGCCAGTCATGCTGACTTTTGCATTGGTCTATCGAGCGGCCTGTCGTGGCTCGGATGGGCGTCAGGAACGCCGGTCATCATGATCAGCGGGTTCACCCATCCCACCAACGAATTTGTAACGCCTTCCCGCATTGCCAATTTTCACGCGTGCAACAGTTGCTGGAACGATCCGCGGATGCGTTTCGACCACAAGGATTTCCTGTGGCGTCCGCGGCACGCAAATTCACCGCGACAATTTGAATGCACGCGGCTGATTTACGGCCGATCACGTAAAGCAGGTTATTGAGCGCATACCAGGATTTTCGGTCGACGCCAACGCGGTGCGCGTAAAGGACGTCGACGCCGACGGGCATCGATGCCCGAAACCGGCAAATGAATTTTAGTCTGGCCTAGAGGCAGAACCATGCAGACGATTTCCAGCGGCGTCACCGTTACTGTATCTTCTGGCACTGAATCCGGCGATACCGTCCTGACTGGCGGCACGCTGATCATTGAGTCCAGCGGCAGCGCCACTGGAACGACTGTGTCCGGCGGCAACGAGGTGATTTCGAGCGGTGGTGTCGACAGCGGTGCCACCGTTCTGTCCGGCGGCAGCCAGAATATCTCCAGCGGCGGACTCGGCGTCTCGGCCACGGTGTATGCAGGCGGCGCGATCAACGTTTCCTCGGGCGGAGAGGCGTCGTTCATTGCCGTGTCGTCGGGCGGCACGCTGAACGTCGCCGGAACGGTGACAAGCCACGTTGAGGTCTTTTCGAGCGGCCTTGTTGTGATCGCTTCCGGCGGCATCGAGACGGGCGCTCCCGGCAGCGACGAGACGATTGTGTCGGGTGGCACGGTCAGCGTGACGTCGGGCGGCCAGCTCTCCTACTTCACGGTCAGGAGTGGCGGCCTTGTCACGGCCGACAATGGCGCGACGATCCACGACTTCGGCGTCAGCAGTGGCGGCACCCTCAATCTCGCAGGTTCTCAGACCAGCAACTCGGAGGTCTTCGCCGGCGGTACCGAGAATGTTTTTTCGGGAGGCAACGCGCAGAACTTCGATGTGTCGGGGGGCACGCTGAACGTGCTTTCTGGCGGCAATGCGCAGGACTTTACGGTGTCGGGAGGCTCGCTCAATGTCCTCTCCGGAGGCCTGTCCGAGTTCTTCACCTTGTCATCCGGAGCCTCGGCCAGCGTCGCAACCGGCGCCTCCGTTCACGATCTTACTGTATCGAACGGAGCAACGCTCAGCCTTCTGGGTACGGCGACGAACTTCGTGTTCATTGCGGGCGGCGCCACAGT
Source organism: Bradyrhizobium sp. USDA3010 (assembly GCF_056429065.1). Lineage (NCBI taxonomy): Bacteria > Pseudomonadati > Pseudomonadota > Alphaproteobacteria > Hyphomicrobiales > Nitrobacteraceae > Bradyrhizobium > Bradyrhizobium sp. USDA3010. The sequence continues at coordinate 3,166 of NZ_JBWJZD010000018.1, read as the reverse complement.
GAACGTCTCTGCCGGCGGCGCCATCAACGGTTCATTGGATCCATCCTCCCTCCCAACGGTCACCGTTGTGGGCACAGTGAATGCATCCGCGGGTGCGTCCGTCAGCTACGTTGCGGTCAACAGCAACGGCGCCCTGAACTTGCAGGCCGGCGCGTCCGCGCATGACATCAATGTGAATAGCGGTGGCCAATTCAATCTCGCGGGAAGCACGACCAGTAACATCAACATCCACGGCGGTGGCCTGGAAACCGTTTCGTCCGGAGGTGCCGAGAACGGCGCCAATGTCTTCGGCGGCGGTGAGCTCGATGTCCTTTCCGGCGGATCGGCAAACGCCACGATGGTCAATGGTGGTCTGCTGAAGCTGTTCTCAGGCGGGTCCCTCAGTGGCGTTTCGGTCAATTTCGGTGCCGTAGAACTGGTCAGCGGAGCGTCCGTTTCGCAGCTTTCCAACACCACTTTCGCTGCCGGCACCCACCTTGAGGTGGGTCCTGGCGCTGTCGTAAGCGGCTACTCGGCGGGTAGTGGCCCGATCCTCGACGTTCTGTCGGGCGGCTCAACCTCCGCCACCACCGTCACCGCGAATGGGACGGAGAACGTGTTCGCGGGCGGCACGGCCCTGGGCACCTTCATTGGCAATGGCGGATTCATGCAGGTCGGCATTCCGTCGTTCCAGGGATCGGGTGGTTCGGCGGGCGGAACCGCGAGCAATACGACCGTGGCGGGCGGTCAGCTCAGTGTGAACTCCGGTGGCCTTGCGGTGTCCACCACGATTTCCGACAACGGCGGCGCGCAAGTCACCTCGGGCGGTGCGGCATCCGGAACGACGATCTCCAACTCCGGCGGCATGACCGTGCTGAGCGGCGGCACGGCAGCCGGCACGACGGTGCTGAGCGGTGGCTACTTCCAACTCGGATCGTTCAACGGCAGTGCCGTTTCAGCCGGTGGCAGCGCGACGGGCACGATCCTGTCTGGCGGCTTCGAGGCCATCTTCAATGGTGGCGTCGATTCCGGCGCCACGATTCTGTCGGGTGGCCATCAGGTGGTTTCCTCTGGTGGCGGCACCATTGGTGTCACGATTTCAAGCGGCGGCGCGTTGAATGTGTCGGCCGGCGGCTCGGCTGCCGCGGAAGTCTCAAGCGGAGGTGTTGAGAATGTTTCGTCTGGCGGTCTGACGTTCAACACCGCGGTCTTCGGCGGCGGCGCCTTGAATGTTTCCGCCGGCGCGACGGCGCACGACATCACCCTGTCGGGTGGAACGCTCAATGTGCAAGGCAGGATCACCAGCAATGTCACCATTCAGAGTGGCGGCCACGAAATCGTTTCTGCAGGTGGCTCCGTCACCGGCGTTATCGGTTCGGGGACCGCAATTTCCGGGCTGGTCGACGTTCTCTCCGGAGCGTCTTTCGAATATGCGACAGTCTTCAATGGCGGTGACCTGAATGTCTCGTCCGGCGCGACGGCGGACCATATCTCCGTCTCGAGCGGCGGCATCTTCAACGTTGGCGGCACGGTTCTGAGCAACGTCTCGGTGTTTGCCGGCGGCATCGAGAACGTATTCTCCGGAGGTGTGGTCACCGGTGTGACCGGCTCCGGAACCGGGATTTCGGGCGGCACGGTCAACGTGTCGTCGGGAGGCGCGATCGACCACACGACCGTCATCAGCGGTGGCGTGCTGAACATTAAATCGGGGGCCGCGGCGCACGACATCGCGGTGTCGAGCGGTGGTGCGCTCAACGTTGCCGGCGCGGCGACGAGCAACGTCGCGGTCTTTGCCGGAGGCAATGAGATCGTGTCCTCTGGCGGCTCCGCGGGGCCGGTCACGATCTCCGGCGGCGTGGTCGAACTGCAGGCCGGCAGCGTCGCGAACGGCGGCATCACCTTCAGCGGTTCCGGCGGTCAGCTGAAGATCGATGGCGGCTCCCTGGCCGGTACGACCATCAGCAGTCTGGTGCTGGGCGACAGCATCGATCTAGCAGGCCTCAATTTCGTATCGGGTGGGTCGGCGACCTTGCAGGCCGGCAACATCCTGCACGTCACCGAGGGGGCATCCTCCTTCGATCTGCAACTTGATGCGATACCCGGCGTGCGGTTTAGCGTCAGCGCGGATTCCGGCACCGGCACACTGGTCACGACGCGTGCCGATATCGCGCCGGTCACGTCAGCGTCCAACATCCACGCAGGCTCTGGCCAGACCTCCGTGCTGGCTTCCAGCCTGTTCTCGGTCACGGACGCCGATGGCGATCCCATCACCCAATACGCGTTCTGGGACACCCAAGGTCACGGCCACTGGGTCGTCAACGGCGTCGTCCAGGCCACCAATGCCGAGATCGATGTTGCGGCGGCCAACCTGTCGCAGGTGAGCTACGTCTTCGGTCCAAGCGGATCGACTGATACCCTTCTCGTTCGAGCCAATGACGGCACGGTTTGGGGCGGCTGGACTCAATTTACGGCCAAGGCATTTGGCGATACCGCGCCAACCGTGAACGCAATCAACGTGACTGCGGTGCACGGCCAGACGTCGATTGCCGCATCGAGCCTGTTCACGGTGAGCGATCCGGACGGCGACACGATGACCCAGTATGCGTTCTGGGACACCCAAGGTAACGGACACTGGGTCGTCAACGGCGTCGTCCAGGCCACCAACGCCGAGATCGATGTTGCCGCGGCGAACCTGTCGCAGGTGAGCTACGTGTTCGGCCCCGGCGGCTCGATGCCCGATACGCTCTGGGTGAAGGCCAATGACGGCAGCCTGTGGAGCGCCTGGAAGAGCTTCACGGCAACGCCGGGCCCCGACACGGCTCCGGTCGTGACGGCGCCGAACGTGACCGCGGTTCACGGTGAGACGTCGGCGCTCGCCTCGAGCCTGTTCTCGGTCACCGATGCCGAGCACGATGCGATCACCCAGTACGCGTTCTGGGACACCGGCGGCAACGGACACTTTGTGGTCAATGGTGTCGCCCAGGCCGCCAATGCCGAGATCGATGTTTCGGCGGCGAACCTGTCGCAGGTCAGCTACGTGTTCGGCCCCGGCGGTTCGACGCCCGATACGCTCTGGGTGAAGGCCAATGACGGCAGCCTGTGGAGCGCCTGGAAGAGCTTCACGGCAACGCCGGGCCCCGACACGGCTCCGGTCGTGACGGCGCCGAACGTGACCGCGGTTCACGGT